>JAGRGP010000065.1 GCA_020445415.1 Gammaproteobacteria bacterium
AGGGATCGCCGACGGTGTCGCCGGTAACCGAGGCCTTGTGGGCTTCCGAACCCTTGCCGCCATAATTACCGTCTTCAATATACTTTTTGGCATTATCCCAGGCACCACCGCCGGCGGTCATGGAGATGGCAACGAATAGGCCGGTAACGATGGTGCCAATAAGCAGCCCACCTAACGCCTGAGGTCCGAGGATCAGACCAACCAACAGCGGCACCGCTATGGGTAGCAGCGAGGGTACGATCATCTCCTTGATGGCGCCCTTGGTAAGCATATCCACCGCCTTCGAATAATCCGGCTTTTGTGTGCGATCCATAATGCCGGGCATCTCTTTGAACTGGCGGCGAACCTCGTTGACGATACCGGCAGCGGCGCGTCCTACCGCTTCCATTGCCAGGGCACCAAACAGGAACGGGACCATGCCACCAATGAGCAGACCGATCAGCACCATATGGTTCGATAGGTCGAAGCTCATCGTGTGCCCCACATGGGCATTAAGGGCGTGGGTGTAATCGGCAAACAGTACCAGTGCGGCTAACCCTGCCGAACCGATGGCATAACCCTTGGTTACCGCCTTGGTAGTATTGCCGACGGCGTCCAGGGGATCGGTGATATTCCGAATTTTTTCATCGAGTTCCGCCATCTCCGCGATACCGCCGGCGTTGTCGGTAATAGGTCCGTAGGCATCGAGGGCCACGATGATGCCGCTCATAGACAACATGGAGGTGGCGGCGATGGCGATCCCGTATAGTCCAGCCAGGTCGTAGGCTCCCCACATTGCGGCACAAATTACCAGTACCGGTAGCGCCGTCGATTTCATGGAGATACCGAGACCGGCGATGATATTGGTGGCGTGCCCGGTAGTAGAGGCAGCGGCGATAGCGCGCACCGGTTTGAACTGGGTACCGGTATAGTACTCGGTGATAACCACCATGGCGGCGGTCAGAAACAGGCCGATTAGCGCCGATCCAAACAAAGCCATGGTGGGATCGCCGATACCTTCTATGCTGAGGTCACCCATCATGACCATCGTGACCACATAGTATGCTACGGCCGAAATGGCACCAGCTACCGCCAGTCCCTTGTAGAGGGCCGGCATCACATTGGTGGCCGTATCGTGGATCTTAACGAAGTAGGTGCCGATAATGGAGGCAATGATAGAAACACCGCCCAAGACCAATGGATAAACGATTGCGGCATCTCCCGCACCCGTCAGTAGCAGACCACCCAATAGCATGGTTGCGACCACGGTGACGGCATAGGTTTCGAAGAGGTCCGCGGCCATGCCCGCGCAGTCGCCCACATTGTCGCCCACGTTGTCCGCGATGACGGCGGGGTTACGCGGGTCATCTTCGGGTATTCCTGCCTCCACCTTACCTACCAGGTCAGCGCCCACGTCGGCGCCCTTGGTGAAAATACCACCACCGAGTCGTGCGAAGATTGAGATGAGTGAGCCACCGAAGGCAAGACCTACCAGAGCATGCAGTGCATCGGCATTACTTACGCCGCCCAAGGTCAGGGCGCCAAAATAGCCGGCTACACCAAGCAGACCAAGGCCCACCACCAGCATGCCGGTGATGGCGCCGCCCCGAAAGGCGATCTGTAAAGCGGCATTGATTCCGTTGTTGGCGGCTTGAGCAGTGCGTAGATTGGAGCGCACCGAGATGTTCATGCCGATGTATCCGGCCGCACCGGAGAGGATTGCACCAATCGCGAATCCGATGGCCGTGGTGGCGCCAAGCGCGTACCAGATAACAACCATCAAAGCCAAACCAACCACGCCGATGGTAAGGTATTGACGATTAAGATAGGCCTTTGCACCTTCCTGCACCGCGCCAGCGATTTCTTTCATGCGCTCGTTTCCTTCTGGCTGTGCCAGAATCCACTTTACGGAAACGAAGCCGTAGACTACTGCGCCTATGGCGCAGATCAAGGCAAATATAAGCTCAACAGTCATCAAGACTTCTCCTCATGCTTATTGTTTAAAGATTCCATGCCGGTTCTGGCCCTTCATGACCCCCGGTCGCCCGGAGAATGAAGAAATAGGTTTCCCCTCAAGCCGTCGCGAATCGCCGCCCCAGGTCTGCTTGCCCATTCGGGCGAGCCGCCACGGATTGTACCTACTATGCGTTAACTCGTGGTCATTCAATTCCCTCTTAAGGGAACTTATGCCCACGTAAAGCGCGCTAATGATACTGCAATGCACCCCGATATTACAGCTCGAACGCAGGCAGCTTCTTAGCCAACGGCTTGTTTTTTAGGGTGACATAGTCGGGCATACCGTCGACATATGGAGGATACTCTTCTCCCCGGATCAGTGGGTAGAGATAGTCCTTACATGCTGCGGTGATTCCATAGCCATCCGCGGTAATGAACTCCTTAGGCATCATTTTTTCTACGTTGGCCACTTCGGAAAGGGGAGCCTTGCCGACTTCCCAGACGTACGGGTTGCTGGATTTACGGACTACGGTGGGCATGATCGAGTTTTCACCAGCCAAGGCATACTCCACAGCGGCTTTGCCCATGGCATAAGCTTGCTCCACATCGCTTTTCGAGGCCAGATGACGGGCTGCCCGTTGCAGGTAGTCGGCGACCGCCCAGTGGAATTTGTATCCTAGCGCCTGTTTGATCATGTTTGCCACCACCGGGGCGGCGCCTCCCAGCTGGGCGTGTCCAAAGGCGTCCCGGGTACCTTGTTCCGCAAGAAACTTACCATCCGGCCAGTGCGCGCCTTCGGATACCACGACCGTTACGTAGCCGTGGGTTTCAACCATTTCCTGGCAACGGGCGATGAAGGTTTCTTGATTGAATGTCACCTCGGGGAAAAGGATGACGACCGGGATGCCTCGGTCTTCAGCCAAGCCACCCGCCGCCGCGATCCATCCCGCATGCCGCCCCATCACTTCGATAACGAATACCTTCGTCGATGTCTTGGCCATGGAACGGACATCATAAGAGGCTTCCAGGGTGGAAACGGCAATGTACTTTGCTACGGAGCCGAATCCCGGACAGTTGTCTGTAACCGGCAGATCGTTGTCCACGGTCTTGGGAACATGGATGGCCTGCACCGGGTAACCCATTTTCTCGGAGAGTTGGGATACCTTGTAGCAGGTATCCGCGGAGTCACCGCCGCCGTTGTAGAAGAAATAGCCGATATCATGAGCCTTAAAGACATCGATCAGCCGCTCATATTCCCGCTTGCTCTCCTCCAGACCTTTCAGTTTAAAGCGACAAGATCCAAACCCTCCCGACGGCGTATGCCGCAGAGCCGCGATAGCGGCATCGGATTCCTGGCTGGTGTCGATCAGATCCTCGGTAAGCGCACCGATGATCCCGTTGCGGCCGGCAAACACGTTTCCAATCTGGTCGGTATGCTTACGGGCGGTTTCGATGACACCGCAAGCCGAGGCGTTGATTACCGCGGTGACGCCACCGGACTGTGCGTAAAAGGCGTTTTTCTTGCTCATAGGATATTCCTTTTTTCCTCATTCACTACATCGTGGACTCTGCAGGCGGACTTGCCTGTGATTGGTTTATAAATCCCCCCGCTCCTTGGCGCTATGGTCGGCCTGGGCCTGGAGCAGCGAGACAACGCATTCGGTAATGTCCGTATATTCATTAACTCCGGTTCCATATTGTTGATAAGGACGGTAAAAAAATTGGCAGCGATACTTGCGTGTCCCGGTTTTGAATATAACAAAGTGGCAACCTTCCTTTTCCCAATACCAGACCGGGCAGGCAGTCAGATGGCGGTCCGAGGGATACAGCCTTATCTCGGAATCGGCTATCTGGATTTCCACATCCTCCCGATAGCGCTCCCGCAGGGTGGTCTTGATGACCCAAGTTTCGCTTTCGCTAATGTCTGGTACTTCTTGCATCGCTATTCGATCTTCTGAAAAAACAGCCTGCACTATAACCTGCTTTAGGCCAGTGGCTAAATGGTCAGATTGACTTTATGGGAACACTATGCGTACTTTAACCAAGTGGGGGGCGGGGTACTAATGCAATTGTTAGATGATCCTATGTAATTTGTTAATTATTAATAAGATCAACAAGGTAAATGATATCCGGATGACGGTGATCCGAACGATAGTCACATGAAGGACCGAGAGAATTGGTATGAGAATCGTCCTGATGGGTGGACCGGGCTCTGGGAAGGCGACCCAGGCAAAGCGGCTCAGCGCCCACTACGGTGTTCCGCTGGTACTGGTAACCGAGCTGGTCAAGGACGCTTCCCGGCAGGCGGGTGAGAGCGGTCTCAAGTTACGCGAGTTGATCGGACTCGGGCAGCAGCCAACCGACGAACTTATCCTGCTGATCCTGAAAGAGCGGCTGTTGCAGTTGGAGCCAGGTAGCGGCTTTCTGCTCGTTGATTATCCTCGAACTTTTGATCAGGCACAGATACTGGATCAGGCCCTGCAAGGATCGGGACTGAATATCGATCTTGTGGTGCAGCTGGTGGGTGACGAAGATCACTTTATGGAGCGGCTTGAAGGCCGCGAAGCCTGCAGCGTCTGTGGCGCAACCTACAACGCCTATTCCAGTCCCCCCAGGGTTGATGGAGTTTGCGATCTTTGCGGGGGGCGCATCCGCCGTTATACAGGCCAGAGTAGAGAAGCCATCTCTAGCAGAATGCGGTTGTATTCCCATCATTCCGCGCTGTTGGAGCCATACTATCGGCAGTCGGGGCGTCTGATCCAGGTGTCGGGAGACGGTGAGGTTGAAGCCGTATTTCGTGGGATATGCGAATCGATCGGGCAATTGCCCTTAAAGGGAGGGTCTGCCAGCGGAAATACTGGAACCGGAGTGATGGCGGGTGCTATCGAGAACGGTGCCAATGGCATGCCAGTTGGTTCACGAAATCCGCCATCAGTGGATAAGACCACCCAGAAGAAGCGGCCAACGCCACGCCGGCTCGAGGGGGGCGGGGACCAGGAAGCACGGGGCAGGCGGGCAGCCCCGTCTACTGCGGCGGAAAAACGGAGACTTAAGAGCGAAGTAAACAAAAAGCAGAGCGCGAAAGCGAGCCGGGCAACTGGTCGCGGGTTACCCGGTGGGAAAGTGGACGCTGAGGGCGAGTCTCGGAAAACGGCTACCGCCGGTAAAACCCCCAGCCGCCGGCCATCGATGAAAAAGGGAGGTGACGGAAAGCGCCCGCTGCAAACTGTTAAACAGATCGCCGAAAAAAAACAATCGGCCGCTAATGGCAAACGGCTGGCCACAGGGAGAAAAACCTCTTGAGGAGCGGTCTCGATGAGTGAAACACGTCTTGTCGGGAGATGGGCTCAGCCATGCATGCAGCGGATAGCTTGGAAGAACTTTAGCTGCGGGAGCTATAGTTGTAGCTAAAAGGCAAACCGATTCCAGTCACAACACGATGGGATCTGAAAACCAACTGGAAAGGCGTGTCTGGGAGTGATCAACCATGTCGCTAAGTGTTTTCGAGCTGTTCAGGATCGGAATTGGGCCTTCCAGTTCCCATACCGTTGGTCCCATGCGGGCAGCCCGGCAGTTTGTCACCTGGCTCCAAGCGCAGGAAGCGCTGGACCGCTGCGCTGGGGTGAGGGCCGAGCTGTACGGCTCTCTCGGGGCCACCGGAAAGGGACACGGGAGTGACAAGGCGGTGCTGCTGGGCTTGGAGGGTGAATGCCCTGAATCGGTCGATGTGGATCAGATAGATGAGCGCTTGCAATCGATACGCGCCATGCAACGGTTGCGGTTGCTGGGCGTGCGGGATATCGATTTCCACGAGCAGCGAGATCTCATATTCCATCGCCGTCGGACCCTGCCCGGCCATAGCAACGGCATGTGTTTTTTGGCCTTCGACCATGCTGGCAATGAGCTTGGCTCAAAGATCTATTACTCGGTGGGTGGAGGGTTTGTTGCCGACGAAGCGATGCTGGAATCTGACCGGCTGGCACCTCTGTCGAGACAGCTTCCCCATCCCTTTGCCAGTGGCAAAGAGCTTCTGGACCAGTGCCGGGCTAGCGGTTTAAGTATCAGTACTCTGATGCTAGAGAACGAGAAATGCCGACAAGGTGAGGGAGAGATCATTGAGGGGCTGCTCGCTGTTTGGGGTGTGATGTCCGCCTGTATTGACCGGGGGTGCGCCCGGGAGGGTATCCTGCCCGGGGGGATGAAAATCAAACGGCGCGCAGCACACCTCTACCGCACACTCCGTAGCGATTCCCAGACAGGTTTGTCGCCCATGGGGGCCATGGATTGGGTGGACCTCTATGCGCTGGCGGTTAATGAAGAGAATGCCGCCGGGGGGCGCGTTGTGACCGCTCCCACTAACGGGGCGGCGGGAATCATTCCCGCGGTCATCAAGTACTACCTTACGTTCTGTAATGGTGCGGATGACGATGGCGTGGTCCGTTTTTTACTGGCGGCGGGGGCGGTCGGTATACTTTACAAAATCAACGCCTCCATTTCCGGCGCGGAGGTGGGGTGCCAGGGGGAGGTGGGATCTGCCTGTTCGATGGCTGCCGCGGGCCTGACAGAAGCGCTGGGCGGGACACCTGAGCAGGTCGAGAATGCCGCGGAGATTGGCATGGAGCATAATTTGGGGCTCACCTGTGACCCGGTGGGCGGCTTGGTGCAGGTTCCCTGTATTGAGCGCAACGCGATGGCCGCCGTCAAGGCTATCAATGCGTCACGCATGGCGCTGCGTGGCGATGGCAGCCACTTCGTATCCTTGGACAAGGTGATTAAAACCATGCGAGATACCGGCCGGGATATGAAGAGCAAGTACAAAGAAACCGCACGCGGCGGGCTGGCTGTCAATGTTGTGGAATGCTGATGCTTGGCCGGTCAGCCGGTAACCGGCTAGTGGCCACCAGCACGGTGGCGGAGTAGGTTTAGTGACAAAAGTCTTCGATAGCCATTTTCATATTATCGACCATCGTTTTCCCCTCGTGGCGAACCAGGGTTATCTGCCAGGAGAGTTCAGCTGTGAGGATTATCTGCGGCGTACCGCCGGTATCGGGTTGATCGGAGGGGCGGTCGTATCGGGGTCATTTCAGGCATTCGACCAAGGATATCTACGAAGTGCGTTGGAGGTCCTCGGGGATAGGTTTGTCGGCGTGACTCAGTTGCCTTATACAGTCACTGACGAAGAGATCCTGTCATTGGATGACGCCGGAGTACGGGCCTTGCGATTTAATCTGAGGCGCGGGGGGGCGGAAGATAGCCGCCATCTAGAGCGTATGGCAAGGCGTGTCTACGAGTTGGTAGGTTGGCATGTGGAACTCTACGTGGATTCATCCCGGCTGGGCGACTTGTTTCCGTTACTGCGCCGCTTGCCGCTGCTCGTTATCGACCACCTTGGACTGTCCGCTGTTGGTTGGCATGACCTTCTGCGGTTGGTGGAACAGGGCGTACAGGTCAAAGCAACCGGTTTTGGCAGAGTGGATTTTTCTATCCCCGGGGCCCTGACCCAAATCCATGGAATCAACCCCGGGGCACTGATGTTTGGGACCGATCTTCCATCCACTCGTGCGCCCAGACCTTACCAAGACAGTGATCTGCAGTTGCTGATCGAGACGCTAGGCGTAGCGGGTGGGGAGGCAGTACTCTATCAAAACGCCTTGGAGCGCTACCGTCCCCGAGTGCGCCCGGATTGATCGATTTTCTGAGCGCTCACAGCATCGTGCTGGGCGCAAACAATTCTTTGAGTTTTGTTCCCGGGTCAGGCGCCCGCATAAAGGCTTCGCCTACCAGAAATCCGTCAACCCCACGGTGGCGCAGCAAACGCACGTCGTCGGGAGTGTGGATACCACTTTCCGTGATCAGTGTGGTTTCGGCGGGAACCTGTTCGAGTAGGCCTAACGTGGTATGCAAGCTTACTTCGAAGGTGTGCAGATCACGATTGTTGATGCCGATGAGGGGGGCGGACAGATTCACGGCTCGTTGCAGTTCTTCCTGATTGTGCACCTCTAGCAGCACATCCATGGTGAGATGCCGGGCCAATCCATCAAGTTTGGCGAGTTCCTGGTCGGTCAGGCATGCGGCAATCAATAGGATGCAATCCGCGCCGATGAGCCGGGCTTCGTAGACCTGGTACGGGTCGATGATGAAATCTTTGCGTAATACCGGCAACGTACAGGAGGCCCTGGCTTGCTTTAGGTAGGCGTCACTGCCTTGGAAAAAGTCCACGTCGGTCAAGACCGATAGACAAGTGGCGCCGCCGCTTTCATAGCTGGACGCGATTTCATCCGGGTGAAATTCCTGGCGGATAATGCCCTTGCTGGGAGAGGCTTTTTTAATCTCCGCAATCACGCCTACCCCCCCCGCTGAGACCCTAGCCTTCAGCGCCCCGAGAAAATCCCGTCGAGGGGGGGCGGTGGCAAGTTGCTCGATCAGCTGATCCTGGGGGCATAGGGCGGCTCTCTCGAAGACTTCCTTCCGTTTGCGCGCGACGATTTTTTTGAGAATGTCCGGCGTGTCGCTCATGTTCAAGCTCCTGGATCAACTGGAATCCACAGGATATAAATATAACATTTTAACTTGGCAGGGCGTCCGATATCCGTGGGCCTGCCCGTTGCCCGGCGGGGAGATTCGCCGATTAAGGCGGAGCGGCAACTTTCGGTTAATACCTTGCTTGTGTATCCCTCCAGGGACAGGCATATTCCAGTATGCTGGCGTATATCGATTTGACTCAACCTGAAGAACGCATTATGAATCAGACCATCAAACTCTTGAGGGGCCACCGCTCGATACGCAAATTTACCGACCAACCGGTACCGCAGGCACTTGTAAACGAGTTGGTGGCTACGGGGCAGGCTGCCTCAACATCCAGTTTTATTCAAGGTTGCTCGGTAGTCCAGGTAAACCGCCCGGAAGACCGGGCCAAGTTGGCGGTCTGGTCGGGTAATCAGCGGTACGTCGAGGAGGCTCCGGTATTTCTGGTCTTTTGTGCCGACATGAAGCGGCATCAGCTGGTTTGCGATATGCAAGGGACCGAGATGCTATCCGGCTATGCCGAGCAATTCATTACCGCTACGGTGGATTGCGGACTATTTGCGCAAAATCTAATGGCTGCCGCCGAATCCACAGGGCTTGGTGGGTGTTATATTGGCGGTATCCGCAACCAGATCGCCAAGGTAGCCGCGTTGCTTGACCTGCCCGATCTCGTCTACCCAGTATTTGGCATGTGTCTCGGGTATCCGGATCAGGATCCCATCCTGAGGCCGCGCTTACCACTCGAGGTTGTTTTGAAGCAGGACCGCTATGATGATAGCGGTGATAGGGCGGCTATCGCCGATTACGATCAACGGGTAAAGGCGTATTACCTCGAACGGAGTGGAGGAAAACGCAGTATGACCTGGAGCGAGCAGATGTCCGGGATGCTGATGAAGGAAATTCGTCCCCATATGCTCGAGTTTCTGAAAAAACGGGGCTTCCTCTTGCGGTAGTCGTAGCCCGGGCGGTGACTTACGTTGATAATTGGTTGCCGCTGATAGGATAATCGGGGTTCGCGTCGGCAAGGATACCCAGGGTCCGTGCGCCAACCCGTTCTAACGTATGGAGATGTCTATGAAATTTGCAGCCTTATTGTTGTTGGTTCCTAGTATCGCGTTGGCCCAACAGCCGCCTCAAGGTACCCCGCCGGGAATGCCTCAAGGCACGATCGACAAGGCCGAGATGCTAAAGCAGTTGCAACAGCACATGCTGCCGATGCTGCAGGAGTCTATTCCCAACATGGAGGAGGCCAAAGCCTGTGTGGCTGCCAGCAATAACAAGCAGGATCTGGCGAAGTGTGCTGAAATCATGCGTGACTTTCAGCAGCGGATGATGGCCAAGATGGCACCTCCGGGAATGGCTGGCAAAGCCCCTCCAGCCGCACCGCCACCGGCGGAAGCGCCCGCTATGGAATGGAGCCCGGAGATCAAACAACAGATCGTGGCCGGTCTCGAAAAATCCATCGAGCAGGGAACCGTCATGAAGGGTTGCTTGGAGTCGAGCACCACCCCGGAGCAAATGGATAACTGTGTTAAGCAGAGTGGTTTGGCGCCTCGGCCACCTCAGTAGTTGGTGATCCGCTATCCAGTTGTCATCGCTCCAGGATGGTGGCTGGGTAGCACGATCAGCGCCAAACGTCGGTACTGAGGTAACGTTCCCCCGTATCGGGCAGTATTGCCAATAGGACCTTGTCCCGATATTTCTCTTGCCTTGCCGCCTTGATCATGCCCGCGGTAGCGGCCCCCGAAGAGATCCCCGCAAAGATACCCTCCTCCCGGGCTAGGTAGCGGGAGGTCTGATAGGCCTCGTCGGTAGTGATTTGCTCCACTTGGTCGTAGATGCTGGTATCCAGGATCTCGGGGATGAAACCGGGTGCGGTACCCATGATTTTGTGCTTTCGCGCCACGCCCTGGGTGAGGATGGGGGAATCTGCCGGCTCGGTGGCAATTACCGCGAGCCGGGGATTTCTCTCGCGCAGAAAACGGCCCACTCCGGAGATGGTTCCTCCCGTACCGGTGGTGCACACCACTCCACCAAGATCCATGCCGAAATCGGCCCAAATCTCGTTCGCGGTGGTTTTGTGGGCATCACGGTTGGCGGGGTTGAAATGCTGGCCGACGAAGAACCAACCCTTTTCCGATGCCAGCCGTTGTGCTTCCTCTATGGCACCCTTGGTTCCCAGTTCGGCCGGAGTCAAGATGAGCTCGGCGCCAAATGCCCGCATTATCGCTTTGCGCTCTTCGCTCATATCGGCGGCCATGACCAGCACAGTACGGTATCCTTTCCATGCCGCGACCATCGCCAGTCCGATCCCCGTATTGCCGGACGTGGGTTCCAATATAGTATCGCCCGGATTGAGCAGCCCACGGCGCTCGGCATCCTCGATCATGTTGAGGGCGGGCCGGTCTTTTACCGAGCCGCCCGGGTTGAAGCTCTCCAGTTTCACCCAGAGTTCGCGTGCCAGGATATCGGGTACCCGATTCAGGCGCACTGCGGGAGTATTACCGATGGTGTCGAGGATATTTTCGTACTTCATGATCTCATGGGATGCTGACGAATGATTAGGGTAGCCGGTCAGTCAAAGCTCTGGGTGACCACCACCAGTCGATCAAGACGGTTCCTCGCCTCGCCACTGGAGATCACCTGATCTGCCCGTGCGACACCTTCGGCCAGGCTGCTCACGACCCCGGCGGTATAGATTGCTGCGCCGGCGTTCAACTGAACGATATCCCGAGCCGGACCCGGCTGATCGTCGAGCACCGAACGAATCAATGCCAAGCTTTCGTTCGGGTTGTCTGCTCGCAGGGCGTCGATTGGGGCCCTGGAAATGCCAAAACTCTCCGGTTGAATGGCATATCGCCGAATCTGGCCATCCCGTAGTTCGGCCACCTCCGTCGAGTCACCGATGCTAATCTCGTCGAGTCCGTCCCGGGAATGCACGACCATGACGTGGCGGCTGCCAAGTCTTTGTAATACCTGCGCCAATGGCTCGATCAACGCCTCGCTGAATACCCCCAGTACCTGATTGGGTACACCGGCAGGGTTAGTTAGCGGACCCAATACGTTGAAGATGGTTCGTACCCCCATCTCCTTACGTGGCCCGATGGCATGTTTCATGGCGCTGTGGTGACCTGGGGCAAACATAAAGCCGACGCCCACTTTGCGTACGCAAGCGCCAACCTGCTCCGGGGTCAGGTCGAGACGAATTCCGGCGGCCTCAAGGACGTCCGCACTGCCTGATTTGGATGAAACAGAACGGTTGCCATGCTTGGCGACATGGCAACCCGCAGCGGCGGCTACGAACATCGAGGCAGTGGAAATGTTGAACGTACTGGAGCAGTCGCCGCCGGTTCCGACAATATCCACGGGATACTCCAGCCCGCCGATATCAACACCGGAAGCCAGCTCGCGCATTACAGACGCCGCCGCGGCGATCTCCACGATGCTCTCCCCTTTCATGCGCAGCGCGACCAAAAAACCGCCGATTTGGGACGCTGTGGCACCGCCGCTCATGATGGTACGCATGACAGTTGCCATCTCGTCATGGCTGAGGTCGTGACGGTTGATTACCCGGTCAATGGCTTGTGGCATCTCCATCATCATTCTCCTATTTCCCCTCGATAAAGTTTCTTAGCAGATCATGGCCATGTTCGGTCAATATTGATTCGGGATGATACTGAACACCTTGCACTGGCAGTTCACGGTGGCGAATCCCCATGATTTCATCCATCGAGCCGTCGGGGTGTTGCGTCCAGGCGCTGATTACAAGACAGTCGGGGAGTGTTTCTCGGTCAATGACCAGGGAGTGGTAGCGGGTTGCCTGATAAGGGTTTTCGAGCCCGCAAAAGATTCCCCCGTTATCGTGGAATATGGGGGAGGTCTTGCCATGCATTACTTGGCGGGCATGCACGATGCGTCCACCGAAGGCTTGACCAATGGATTGGTGACCGAGGCAGACCCCGAGGATGGGGATATGACCCGCGAAACGAGTGATTGCCCCAATCGAGATTCCTGCTTCGCTGGGTGTGCAGGGACCGGGTGAGATCACTAGTTGTGACGGTTTCAGGCGCTCGATCTCCCCCAGGGTGATTTCGTCGTTGCGGAATACGCTTACTTCTACGCCAAGTTCACCGAAATATTGCACTAAGTTGTAGGTAAACGAGTCGTAGTTATCGATCATTAGCAGCATCGCCTTTACTCCCCGCAATCATCTGTATCGAGGCCCGCTTCCGCAAGGGCGACAGCCCGGAAGATAGCCCGCGCCTTGTTCATGGTCTCCGCCCATTCTCGGATGGGTTGGGAATCCGCCACGATGCCGGCACCCGCCTGAATGTGCAGGATTCCGTTCTGGATTACCGCAGTGCGGATCGCGATCGCGGTATCCATATTGCCGTTCCATGATAGATAGCCTACGGCACCGGAATAGACTCCCCGTTTTACCGGCTCTAGCTCATCAATGATCTCCATGGCGCGAATCTTGGGAGCGCCGCTTACTGTCCCGGCCGGAAAGGTTGCCCGCAGCACGTCGATGGCGCGCATGCCCGGTTTCAGGGTCCCCACGACATTGGAGACAATGTGCATGACATGGGAATACCGCTCAACAATCATTTTATCAGTGAGCATTACACTGCCGGTTGCCGCCACCCGCCCCACATCGTTGCGTCCCAGATCGATCAGCATCAAGTGTTCGGCAAGCTCTTTCGGGTCGGCCATCAATTCCGCTTCGAGCCGCCGGTCTTCCGCCTCATGGTGTCCCCGGTGCCGGGTTCCGGCGATCGGCCGCACGGTGACGACTCCCTCTTCCAGGCGGGTGAGGATTTCGGGAGATGATCCTACGATGTGGAAATCTCCCAAGTTGAGGAAGTACATGTAAGGCGATGGATTGAGGCCCCGTAAGGCCCGGTACAGATCCATCGCCGGCACGGACAGCGGAATAGACAGCCGTTGGGAGAGCACGACTTGCATGCAGTCACCGTCCAAGATGTAGGCCTTGGTGCGCTCCACCGCTTGTTTGAAGCCTTCCTCGGTGAAACCGGAGACGAAATGAGACTCGTCGATGCGCCGACCCTGGCGGGCAGGTTGCCTGGGTAAGGGATCGCGCATGCGCCTGACCACCGCTTGCAGCCGTTGGCGTCCGGATTCGTAAGTTCCCCCGCATGTGGGGTCGACATGCACGATCACATACAATCTACCCCGCAGATTGTCGAATACCACGACCTCATCGGAAACCATCAGCAGGATGTCGGGTGTGCCGATGGCGTCCGGGTTTGGGCAGTGCTTGAGTCTTGGCTCGATGTAACGGACGGTGTCGTATCCAAAATAGCCGACTAGGCCTCCGGTAAACCGGGGCAGATGGTCTTGTTTTGCTACCCGGTACCGGTCTTGGAACTGCTCGATATAGGCCAACGGGTCCTCAACCTGGAGGGATTCGATGGTGTTTCCGTCATGTACCAGCCGGATGTGCTGGCCGCGTACCTCAAGGAGTGTCCTGCAGGGCAGCCCGATGATCGAGTATCGCCCCCATTTTTCCCCCCCCTGAACCGACTCGAAGAGATAGGAGTGTGGGGCATCCGCCACCTTCAAATAGATACTGAGTGGGGTATCGAGGTCCGCGAGGACCTCGCACATCATGGGAATTCGGTTGTAGCCTTCGGCAGCAAGCGCCGCAAATCGTTCGGGGTTCATGTTCTTCTCCACGCAAATTACTCAAACAGGGTGTGGCAACGCGGGTAGCATCACCAGCGCCATCGCGAGCCTGGCTTGAGGAACTGAATGTGGAGAAAGGGGTGCATGCACCGCACGATAATCGAAATCGGCTCCTGTTGCGAGCGTCGCTTCACATACCGGGGTTAGAGCAGTTGGGCAAGCTCCGCAAAGGAATCAATGACCGCGTCGGGCTTGGCGTCACGGATATCTTCGCCGTGATTGTAGCCGTAACTGACGCAGATAATCCTGAACCCCGCTGCGCGGGCGGCTTGCACATCGTTTACCGAGTCCCCCAGCATGAGCGCTTCCCTTGGGTCCATCTCCATCGACTGCGCCGCGTGCAGCAGTGGTGCGGGATGGGGCTTCTTCTGGGGCAAGGTGTCTCCGCTGATAACCAGAGCGAAGTGGTCACGTATGCCCAAAGCGCTAAGTAGTGGTCCTGTGAACTGGCCCGCTTTGTTGGTGACGCAAACCAAGGTATAGCCTGCGGCATGGAGATAGTCGAGTCCCTGCTTCACTGCTGGATACAGCCGCGATCGCTCGCCGTTATGTGCCGCATACAGTGACAAGAAGACCGCATAGGCCTGTTTGAATAGCACCTCGTCAGGCTCACCATCTAGCTGTCCCAGCAAGGCGCGCTTCACGAGTTTTTCGATACCGTTGCCAACCCAGTTCCGGACCGCCGCCTCACCGCGGGGTGGCAGGTTTAGTTTCGCCATCATGGCGTCAATGCAGAAGGCGAGATCCGGGACACTGTCCACCAGTGTCCCATCCAGGTCGATTACAATCAGCTTGGGCTTGCTCATGCGGACCGCCGGAAAGATTTATTCGTGAGTTTCATACTTGGGCCAAGGCGGCACGCATCTGTCCGATAATCGTGTCATAGCGGTTGGGGTCGTCATCCCGGCCCTTGCCGAAGATTCCCGAGCCGGCGACAAACGTGTCGGCTCCCGCGGCGGCAATCTCTGCTATGTTATCGGCCTTTACTCCACCATCTATTTCCAGTCTGATATCGCGACCCGAATCATCGATAAGCCGGCGGCAGATCTTCAGTTTTTCCATCGCCGAGGGGATGAAGCTTTGCCCTCCAAACCCCGGGTTGACGGACATGATCAAAATCATATCGACTTTGTCGAGGACGTAGTCAAGGTAACTCAGCGGCGTGCCTGGATTGAATACCAGTCCTGACTTGCAGCCTTGCTCCCGGATGAGCTGGAGTGATCGATCAATGTGTTCGCTCGCCTCGGGATGAAACGTGATATAGGTTGCCCCCGCCGCGGCGAAATCCGGAATGATGCGATCAACCGGCTTAACCATCATGTGTACATCGATGGGGGCGGTTACTCCATGTTTACGCAGTGCCTCGCATATCAAAGGACCGATGGTCAGGTTGGGGACATAGTGATTGTCCATGACGTCGAAATGGACGATGTCGGCCCCGGCGGCCAGCACGTTATCCACTTCGTCGCCCAGTTTGGCGAAATCGGCGGAGAGGATGGATGGTGCTATCTGGTAGTTTGCCATGATGGGTCTCCAAGTTAATCTTTTGACGGGGCTGGTATTATTTAAGAATATTCTACTTTAACTGAAAAGTGTTTGGTTTTCATTACTGAACGTGCCAAGCTCGCAGTTATTGGATTGCGCGAAAAAACCTCACAAAACCATGATGTTATAATCTATTATCATCCTCTCGGGGGAGTGTTGCTTATGAGACTGCTCATCATCTTGATGGTATTGTTCGGTACCACAATCGGCGTGGTGGCGGCCGATCTGCCACGGGAGCAGCGGATTGCCGGCGAGATCGTCGATAGCATCGTAGTGGGCGATCCTGTGTGGTTGGGAACAGAAGATGGGCAAGCGTTTCTGGCCATCTATACGGCACAGGAAACCGCCAAACCCGAGGGCGGCTTGATAATCTTGCATGGTAGAAATGCCCATCCTGACTGGGTCGGGGTAGTGCAGCCACTGCGCACCGAATTGCCTGCCTCAGGTTGGGTGACGCTCTCTCTACAGTTGCCAGTAGCCGCTGTCGATGCGCCTGCGGATGCCTACGATTTGCTGGTATCGGAATCGTATCCCCGCATTATGGCCGGTATCCAGTACCTGAAGGAGCGGGATGTCACGCCGATTGTGCTGCTGGGGCACAGTTTGGGGGCACGCATTGGGTTGGCGTATCTGGCATCGAATCCCCAAGCGGAGGTCGGAGCGTTGGTCGCGGTGGGGCTGCCGATTGGCCGATCGGACCCCCGGGAGGACATCTTGGGCGCCATCGAAAAACTACGGATTCCTATCCTGGATATCTATGGTAGCCGGGATCTCCAAGCAGTAACGCAAACCGCGCGTGAAAGAGCAGCGGTGGCGCGCCGGTCTGGTAACGAAGGTTATCAGCAGCAAGAAATATCCGGCGCTGATCATTTTTTTCGGGGCCTCGATGATACATTGGTTACCCGCGTCCGAGCATGGTTAAAGCGATGGGGGTCTGTGCCCAGGGACGCTCAAGCGAAATAACCGCTACCGAGTATTTTCGGCCAAGTTATGAATTTAACTCCCATGCCGGCTAGTGGAAAGGACTTGCAGTGCACAGCCGAGGGTAATAGAGTCTCGGTTGTGGCGTGGGGTCCCGTTAAATGATCAGGGGCCGAGGCGGCCTGCCGCAAGGCTAGGCTGTGTACTTCGCGGATAATAAATACATATTAAGAGGGTAGCGGATTGGTCGATAGCCAGGATCACGTCCGTTGTGGAGTTTCCCGCATAAGGCAGTCCGCTTGCCTCTCGTTCCTATAATTAGATTCCAGAGGACGAATACATGAAAAAACTCTATGTGCTTACCACCGTAGCCGGAGTGCTCTCTACCCTTGCGGGCGGAGCCTTTGCCGGGGCAACTTTGGATGCCGTCAAGCAAAAAGGCTTTGTCCAGTGCGGCGTGAACACTGGTGTGCCGGGATTTGCGGGTACTGATGACAAAGGCACCTGGGCGGGTTTGGATGTGGATGTGTGTCGGGCAGTCGCTGCTGCGGTGTTTGGTGACGCAGACAAGGTTAAGTACACGCCGCTGACGGCCAAAGAGCGGTTTACGGCGCTGCAGTCGGGAGAGATCGATATTCTTTCTCGCAACACTACCTGGACGCTGACGCGCGATTCCTCGCTCGGTCTGAATTTCGCAGGGGTTAACTACTACGATGGCCAAGGGTTTCTGGTTAAAAAAAGCTTGGGAGTAAATAGCGCCACGGAGCTTGACGGAGCGTCTTTCTGTATTCAGGCGGGTACCACTACCGAGTTGAATCTGACGGATTACTTCCGTGCCAACAACATGAACTACACGCCGATTACTTTCGACAAGTCATCGGAAACTGCTGCCGCTTTCGATGCCGGTCGCTGTGACGCATTGACCTCGGATCAATCCCAGCTCTATGCATTGCGCATTCAGCTAAAGAACCCAGATGGTGCGGCGGTGTTGCCGGAGATTATCTCCAAGGAACCGCTTGGTCCGGTAGTCAGGCAGGGTGATGATGAATGGTTCAATATCGTGCGCTGGTCGCTCTTTGCCATGCTTAATGCCGAGGAGCTGGGGGTTACCTCCAAGAATGTGGACAAATTGGCAGCCAGTAGCACCGACCCCAATATCCGCCGCTTACTCGGGCAAGAGGGGATCAAGGGGACCGGGCTTGGCTTGAGTGACACTTGGGCGGCCAACATCATTAAACAAGTGGGTAACTATGGAGAGAGTTTCGAGCGTAATGTCGGACAAGGAAGTCCATTAAAGATCGCCCGAGGCATCAATGCCCTCTGGAACAAGGGCGGCATTCAGTACGCGCCACCGATTCGTTGAGTAATCTCGCGAGTAGAGAAACTCGTCCCATGACGTGGCAGGGCCGGCTTGGCCGGTTCTGCCACTGTCTCCCCTGTTATTCTCTTCTTCGGATCTAGCGCTCATGTCGGCTGAACAGCAACCGGGCGATGTGCCAGCCAAATCTGCCTTGTGGAGAAGGCCGGTTTTTCGCTCCACCGTATTCCAGGTTTTGCTCATCTTAGCCCTGGTTTACGTTGGCAATATCCTACTGCATAACACGCTCTACAATATGGAGCAGCGTGGGATCCGGACGGGGTTCGATTTTCTTTCTGTCGAGGCGGGATTTGGGATTGTTCAATCCCTGATCGACTACACCGAGACGGATACCTTCGGGCGCACCTTTCTCGTCGGACTGCTCAATACCTTGCTGGTATCGTTATTGGGCATTTTCTTCGCGACAATCATCGGTTTCGTAATGGGAGTGGCGCGGCTTTCGAAGAACTGGCTTATCGCCAAACTCTCGATGGTGTATATCGAGATATTCCGCAACATTCCACTGTTGCTTCAGATCATGTTTTGGTACTTCATCGTACTTAATAAGCTTCCCAGCCCCAGGCAAAGTCTCGATTTTGCCGATACGTTGTTTCTTAATAAAAGGGGCTTTTATCTACCTGCTCCACAAATAGAGCCCGGGTTTTGGATGGTCACGGCGGCACTTGCTGTGGCGATTGTTTTGGTGGTGATGTTAGCCCGCTGGGCGCGCGCGCGTCAGGAGCGGACCGGTGAACAATTCCATACCGTTTACGCGTCTCTAGGTATTTTAATTGTGGTGCCGTTAGTGGCGTTTTTTGCCGCGGGGTCTCCGTTATCCTGGGAGGTGCCGGCGCTGAAGGGATTCAATTTCAGGGGCGGGTTGGTTGTAATACCGGAGCTTGCCGCCTTGCTGCTCGCACTGAGTATTTATACTGCGGCGTTCATTGCCGAGGCGGTTCGGTCAGGTATCCTGGCGGTTAGCCATGGACAGACAGAGGCCGCTTATGCGTTGGGGCTGAGGCCTGGAGCGACGCTTCGATTGGTGATAATCCCCCAGGCACTGCGGGTGATCATTCCGCAGCTAACGAGTCAGTATCTTAATCTGACCAAGAATTCGTCATTGGCCACGGCGGTTGGCTATCCTGACTTGGTAGCGGTATTTGCGGGTACTACCCTCAACCAGACCGGACAGGCAGTGGAGGTGATTGCAATGACGATGGCGGTTTACCTCGTTATCAGTCTTTCGATCTCCATGTTCATGAACTGGTACAACAAGAAGAAACAACTGGTGGAACGCTAGCCATGAAAGAATTTAGGGATCCACACCCCGACCTCCCGGCACCCAGTACCAGCGTAGGGTTGCTGGGTTGGCTACGCGGTAACCTGTTTTCATCGGTGGGCAACTCGCTGTTGACGATCTTCGCCTGTTATATCATCTATTTGCTGATTGTCCCCGCGTTTGACTGGGCTTTACTGAATGCGGATTGGGTCGGCGAGACGCGTAACGACTGCACGAGCGGTGGGGCTTGCTGGGTATTCGTTGGTGCCCGCTTCGATCAATTCATGTACGGTTTTTATCCCGAGAGTGAATATTGGCGAATCAATTTGGCATTTGGGTTGCTGGCGGTCCTGTTGATTTTGCTCAATATAAAACAGATCCCCAAAAAGGGATGGCTCGGTGCGGGTACGTTGGTGCTTTATCCGATTGTGGCGTTCTATCTGTTTTCCGGTGGCGTCTTGGGTCTCGATGTGGTGGAGACGAGCAAGTGGGGCGGATTGTCATTGACCCTGGTTCTCTCGGGCGTGGGTATCGTCGCGTCGTTACCGATCGGCATTATGCTGGCATTGGGCAGGCGCTCCGAGATGCCCATTGTCCGCGCGGTATGCGTAGTATTTATTGAATTCTGGCGGGGTGTACCGCTGATTACCGTACTCTTTATGTCGTCGGTAATGTTGCCGTTGTTCCTTCCGGAAGGAACAACATTCGATAAACTGCTGCGCGCCATGATCGGCATTGTCTTGTTTGAATCCGCTTACATGGCGGAGGTTGTGCGTGGGGGACTGGCGGCGATTCCCAAGGGGCAGTTTGAGGCGGCAAAGGCGTTGGGCCTGAAATACTGGCAAAGCATGTCGCTGATCATCCTTCCTCAGGCATTGAAGCTTGTAATTCCCGGTATTGTTAACACCTTTATTGCCCTATTTAAGGATACTACCCTGGTGCTGATCATCGGTCTGTTTGACCTGCTGACTACGGTGGAAGCGGGCTTCAAAGATTCGAACTGGCTGGGTTATGCCTTGGAAGGCTATGCCTTCGCGGCGTTGGTATATTGGGTATTTTGTTTCAGCATGTCCCGTTATAGCCAGCGCCTAGAACGAAAACTTCAGACCGGGCATGCCCGATAAACGGAGAGTGCATATGACTGCGATTGAGAAAGCTGGCGCCGGTATGGGTATATCGGAAGAGGTTATGATCGAAATCAAGAATATGCATAAGTGGTACGGTGAGTTTCACGTTCTCAAGAATATTAATCTAACGATTTATAAAGGAGAGAGAATTGTCGTGTGTGGGCCATCTGGTTCCGGTAAGTCGACAATGATCCGCTGCATCAACCGGCTCGAGGAGCACCAGCGTGGTCATATAATTGTCGACGGGACGGAACTGACGGATGATCTAAAGCATATCGACCAGATAAGGCGAGAGGTCGGGATGGTGTTTCAACACTTTAACCTCTTTCCCCATCTGACTGTGCTCGAGAATTGCTGTTTGGCACTAATCTGGGTACGGAAGATGCCCCGCAAGGAGGCCGAGGCAATCAGCATGGGTTTTCTCGAGAAGGTAAAAATTCCCGAACAGGCAAAAAAGTATCCCGGCCAGCTTTCGGGTGGCCAACAGCAGCGAGTAGCCATTGCCCGCAGTCTTTGTATGAATCCCAATATTATGCTTTTCGATGAACCGACCTCAGCTCTGGACCCCGAGATGATCAAAGAAGTCCTGGATACCATGATCGAGCTGGCGGAAAGCGGTATGACCATGATCTGTGTGACTCATGAAATGGGCTTCGCGAAGACGGTTGCCAACCGGGTCATCTTCATGGACGGTGGTGAGATCATTGAGGAGAACGACCCGGAAAGCTTCTTTGAGAATCCCCAGCATGATCGGACCAAGCTCTTTCTGAGTCAGATCATGTAGCCAGGTCCCAGGTGGCTGCGTTCGCAATAGCGCCCACCGTCCGAAGCAGACAGAGCGTGGTTTGCTTTCTTGAACGGTATTCAGTGACCTACTTCTGCGAGCAGACGGTTGATCATGCCAACGGCCTGTGTGCCATACCCGCCACCGAAAAGATTCAAGTGATTAAGAATATGATAGAGATTGTAAAATATCTTGCGAGTTCGATAACCGGGGTCTAAAGGCCAAATTTCATTGTAAGCACGATAGAAGTCCGCGCTGAATCCCCCAAACAGTTCAGTCATGGCGATATCTGTCTCCCGATCGCCGTAATAGACAGCCGGATCAAAAATAACCGGATTGTTGTTCCGGTCAAACCCGATGTTACCCCCCCATAGATCTCCATGAAGTAGAGAGGGGCAGGGTTGATGATCTATCAGCGCGGAGCAGAAGGTGATCAGCAATTCACCCCTGTCTTGGAGGGTGCCTCGATAACCGTTGCGTGCCGCGAGCCGTAGTTGAAAGCTCAGTCGATTGTCTCGCCAAAAACTGCACCAATCTTCACATTGATTATTTCTTTGGGGAGTAGTACCGATCGTATTATCGCGCACCCAGCCGAAAAGCTCTTGAGTAGCCCGGTGCATCTCCGCCAATTTCGTGCCGGCGGCGCGCATTGTGGAGCCAGACCGTAGGTCGATAAACTCCATTGCCAGGTAGGCTTTAGATTCGCAGATTCCGGTTGCGATCGGTGCTGGGGCCCTTATAGTTTGGGTGGCTACGATCGTCTCAAGTCCTTCCGCCTCGGCGTTGTACATGTCAATACGAGATTTATCGTTCAGCTTTAAAAAAAAACTCCTATTGTTCCCAAGGAGCTGCAGGCAGGTGTTTATACAGCCTCCGCTGATGCTGCGAACGGATGTGGGTTTGAACTGTTCACCGATGACGAGACTTATGTGGTTAGCTATGTGATTAAGTTCGTCCATCTTCCGCGTCCTAACTAGTTTGTCCGGGGGCTATCCGAGGACAAGTTTTCATCGAGCGTTCTGGCTGGGTTCCCTCACTAGGATAAACTGGTATTACCTGTGTGCAAAAAATCGATTGACAATACTGGGAAAAACGAGTTGTTAAAGCGCTGTTATACACAGAAAGGGCTGGTACCTGCGGTTTTGGTGATAATGCCGTAGTAAAATCCGTTAGGAGATGCGATAAACATCAGCAACTCAATGAAAACATTAATTTATTCTATATATGAGCGCCATTCGTCTTGCCGTGGAGCCAGTGTGCAATGACACCGTCTGTTAGGGGCGGCAATGATTCTTCCACAGAGTTATCCACAGGCAAGGGGTGAATTAAGGAATATCCCTATTCCTTAACGAGTTAGCTCCATATGATCATTTTTAGCGTCAATATAGGCTCCTAAATCTGTTTGCTGCGCTCATGGCTAAATCTGTGATTCTGAGGCTCGCGATACCCTCGCCGCTCTATACTTGCTTTGATTATCTCCCCCCGGAGAACGTTATCCGTAGCCAGCTTGTTGCGGGAATTCGACTGCGGGTTCCTTTCGGAAAAGGAGAGCGTTACGGAGTTCTGCTTGAGATAACCGATCATACTGATCTGGAAGAGGGGCGGCTAAAAAAGGCTTTGGGGATTGTTGATGAGAGCGCTTTGTTAAGCAGGAATGATCTCGAACTCCTCAAATGGGCAGCGGCCTACTATCAACACCCTTTGGGTGAGGTGGTATTCAGCGCGTTGCCTGCCAGACTCAGGAGGGGTGGGCGGCTACCCAAGCCGGGGCGCCCGGGTTGGCAATTGACGAAGGTGGGAAGGTGCCAGGATCCGGATGAGATGCGCAGGGCGCCGCGGCAGGCCGCCATCATCAGATCGTTGGGAGGGGAAGCAAATGGGTTGCCCAGTGATCAACTGATCCGGGAGCTCGGGCCCTGCCGGGATGTGGTGCTTAGGCTAGCACACAAAGGGTGGATCGAGGAGCGGTGGTTCCCAGAATCTTGTGTTGAGGTACGTGGATCAGAGGAGTTGGCAGTAGCCGTCCCGCCCAAATTAACCAACGCGCAACGGGCGGCGATCGAAGCAATTCGCGGTGCATTTGGTGGATTTGAGGTATTTCTACTTGATGGAATTACCGCAAGCGGCAAGACTGAGGTATATATAAGGCTCTTAGAGCAGGCCCTGACTCTTGGAAAGCAAGCCTTGGTGCTGGTGCCTGAGATCGGGCTGACACCCCAGCTCCTCAGCCGACTTCGCCGGCGGTTGCCGGTATCTATTGGAGTGATCCATTCGGGATTATCCGAGCGCGAGCGTGAGCGGGCGTGGTTGAACGCGCGTCGTGGGGAGGCGAGGATACTGCTTGGTACCCGGTCCGCGGTCTTTGCACCCCTTCCGGAACTCGGGCTGATTCTGGTTGACGAAGAGCACGACATCTCCTTCAAACAACAAGATGGTTTTAGATATTCTGCCCGAGATCTGGCCGTGATGCGGGGGCAGCAGTTAGGTTGCCCCATTGTTCTCGGTTCCGCTACTCCCTCGCTGGAGAGCATACGAAATGGGGAGCTGGGACGATATCGTGTAGTGCGCCTTCCAGAGCGGGCGGGGGGCGCTGCCCCGCCCAGGTTCGATCTGCTGGATATCCGTTCTTCTCGGTTGGAGTCGGGTATTTCGAGGCCCATGCTAGAAATTGCGCGAGAGACGTTACAAGACGGCAATCAAGTCCTGTTTTTTCTTAACCGCAGAGGGTTTGCGCCGGTACTCACCTGCCACGATTGCGGATGGGTGGCCCAGTGTCGGCGCTGTGATGCCAGAATGACTTACCATCTAATGGAGCGATTACTTTGGTGCCATCATTGTGGCTCGAAGTACCCGCTGCTCGAGCGTTGTCCCGAATGCCAAAGTGGAGCGCTGAAGGCGCTTGGGCAGGGAACCGAGCGGCTACAAAACGCACTCGAGCAATTGTTTCCTGAAACCCGGATCGCCCGGGTAGACCGGGATACCACGCGGCGTAAAGGCTCTATGGAAGGGTTGTTAAGCAACATCAAGGCGGGCGCCTATTCGCTGCTGCTGGGAACTCAAATGCTCGCCAAAGGCCATCACTTTCCCAATGTGACACTGGTGGGTATTTTGGATCTTGATCAAGGGCTGTTTGGAGCTGATTACCGCTCAGCGGAGCGTATGGCTCAGTTAATCGTTCAAGTGGCTGGACGCGCCGGGCGGGCAGGGAAGGCGGGGCGTGTCGTGGTGCAGACGCGTCACCCAGACCACCCGCTGTTACAGACTTTGTTGCGAGAAGGGTATCGAGGTTTCTCTGCCGCATTGATGGCAGAGCGGTCGGAAGCGGGATTGCCGCCTTTTTCCTATCAGGTGCTTATCCGGGCGGAAGCTAACCGGGAGGCACTGCCGCTCGCTTTTTTGGACGACGCAAAAAAGGAGGCGGTCGAAATGGAGACCAAAGGAGTGGAACTGTGGGGACCGGTACCCGCGCCCATGGAGCGTCGGGCGGGGCGCCACCGAGCCCACTTATTGTTGCAGGCGGACCGGCGGTCGGACTTACACCATTTTCTGTCGCGGTGGGTAATCCAGCTATCCACCTTGAAGTCCTCCAGGCAGGTTCGTTGGTCGGTCGATGTGGATCCCCAGGAGATGTACTGAGCCGAGTGTGGGCTCTGGTAAAAAGCTTTAATCAGGGTTCCTGCGTTAGCCGGGGCGATAAGCTTATGCGAGGCCAAACGGTTTCCTGTTATGCTACCCAGTTTGAGGCAACTCTGCTTCCAATCGGTTTCACAGTGAAATGAAAAAAGAACTCAGGCAGTTGATTCACCACGCGTTTGGGAAACTTTCGGCAGAGAGTGTTCTGGATGGGGAGTGGGTCTCCGAGCCAGTCATTGAGCGCACCCGGGACACGCGTCACGGTGATTTTGCCACCAATATTGCCATGGTTTTAGCCAAACGGGCTGGGCTTCGTCCAAGAATACTCGCTGAAAAGCTAGTCGATGCATTGCCGGAAAGCGCCCTCGTGGAGAAAGTCGAGATCGCTGGCCCTGGATTTATCAACTTTTCTATTTCCCGGAGCGCCTACTTTGCGTTGGTGCCAACCATACTCGACACCGGTTACCTATTTGGCCGTAGCGATATTGGCGAGGGGCGTCGGGTGCAGGTGGAATTTGTATCGGCTAATCCCACTGGCCCATTGCATGTTGGCCATGGTCGGGGGGCAGCGTACGGCGCCGTGGTGGCGGATCTCTTGAGTGCGGTGGGATACGATGTTCACCGGGAATATTACGTAAACGACGCCGGGCGCCAGATGGACATTCTCGCAACCAGCGTTTGGTTGCGTTACCTGGAGTTGTGTGATCAAGAGATCCATTTCCCCGAGAATGGTTATCGGGGTGACTATATCTGGGATATCGCCGCTACCCTGCATCGTGAACATCATAACGCCTATGCGCATACCGGAGACGAAGTCTTCGTTGGCTTGCCTGAGGACGAAGATCAAGGAGGGGACAAGGAGCAGCACATTGATGCGTTGATCGGCCGTTGCAAGCAGCTGCTTGGAGACAATCGTTATCGTTTTGTCTTCGAGCTTGCACTGAATGTAATCCTTGACGATATTCGCGACGATCTTGAACACTTTGGTGTTGTCTATGAGGAGTGGTTTTCAGAGCGCAGCCTGACCGAAACCGGTGCGGTTAACCGGGCACTTGAGCGGCTACGGGATTTGGACCATATCTATGAGCGGGAGGGAGCGCTCTGGTTTCGATCGACCCGTTTCGGTGATGAAAAGGATCGGGTGGTTATGCGGGATAATGGGCAGCACACTTATTTCGCCTCCGATATCGCCTACCACATGGATAAACTGGAGCGAGGATTTGATTGGGTTATCGATGTTTGGGGGGCCGACCATCATGGGTACATCCCGCGGGTGAAGGCAGCTCTGCAAGCAATGGGTGAAGAATCCACCAAGCTGGATGTGCTGTTAGTGCAGTTCGCTAACCTGTACCGGGGAGGGGAAAAGGTTCAAATGTCCACTCGGTCGGGTTCGTTCGTAACACTGCGGGAGCTGAGAAAAGAGGTTGGAAAGGACGCGGCACGTTTTTTTTATGTCATGCGTAAATGCGAACAGCATTTGGATTTCGATCTGGATCTGGCGAAATCTCAATCCAATGACAACCCTGTCTATTATATTCAGTACGCACATGCCCGGGTATGTAGCGTGTTGGCTCAGGCGACAGACCGGGGCATCTCAGTTGATCCATCCCCGGGTATTACCAACCTCGACCTGTTGACGGAATCCCAAGAATTCTCGCTGATGAAGAGTATGTCCCGCTATCAGGATGTGGTTGAGGCTTCCGCGCTGGACCGTGAACCCCACCAGTTGTGCCATTATCTGCGTGAGCTGGCCAACGACTTCCACGCCTATTACAACGCTTATCAGTTTCTGGTGGAAGATGCCCTCCTCCGGGATGCGCGCATTAAGCTGATCCTTGCGGTACGCCAGGTGCTGCGTAACGGCCTCAATCTTTTGGGGGTCTCGGCGCCGGAGAGAATGTAGATGTCCAGGGACTACAAAAGCCGCGCCAACCCGCAGGCAAAGCGGCGACGCCAGGTGCCGGGTCCCGTTTGGTTTGTTTGTGGTCTTCTGGTGGGACTCTTTCTGAGTGGCCTTGCATGGTTAAAGATGCCAGGGGTATCGGACACCTCTCTGCCGACGGGAAACGCAGATTCAGCCGTGAACAGTGGGCCCCCTTCGGTGGCCGAGAAGAGCGCGCCCCCAAAGCCCCGGTTTGATTTTTACACGATCCTGCCGGAAATGGAGGTAGTAGTGCCAGAGCCACTTCCCCCCGACCGATCGGTAACGGTGGAGGAAACAACCACCAACGGGGGTGCTCAGGACAGATATATGCTTCAGATGGGCTCGTTTCGAAAGTACTCGGATGCCGACCGGCTAAAGGCGAGCCTGGCATTGGTAGGAATTCAAGCCGAAATTCAGCGGGTGAAGATTGATAGTGGCGATATATTTCACCGGGTCCGGTCTGGTCCTTACGGCGTGGAAAAGGTCAATCAGTTGAACGCCAAGCTAAAGGCTAACAGTATCAGCAGCTTGGTTATCAAGCTGAAATAGTCCATCAAGGAGCGAGGCGAGTGCTGACCGCCTATCCCAGCTAACGCCCGCAAGCGGACGGGTTCGGCAATACCTGGACCGAATGATCTTTCGCGCCATGTCCGCTCCATTGGTAGATTTCCGTCGTGGCGGGGTCACACTGGCAGCAACTTCCGCCGCACGATGAGGTAATCGTCTGCCGGCTTACCCGGCCTTTACGTATCCAAGTCTCGAGCATGCCCCTGATTGCTTCCGGCGGAGTGGCAAAATGGCGGGACATTTCCTGCAAACTGGCCCGCTGGTGTTGTCTTAGGTAGTTGCCGATCTCTGACAGTATCATGCTTGGGCTCCGCTTACCCCGAAGTGGGCTTTAGCTCCGCTACGGCGTCCCCACAACCTCAGGGCCATTAAAGTGGATGTCGTGAATATCCCGAGGCCAATTATCCAAGCCAAAGAACTTTCCGGATGCAAGGCAAAGGTTGCGGCCTGGTAAAACACCGTGGATACCGTAAAAGCCATACCGGTGGTCCAAATGCCAACGAACAGTGCCCAGGTTCCCCCGGTTTCACGGGTAATGGCACCAATGGTAGCAACACAAGGGAAATAAAGTAGGATAAACAGCAGATACGCGAAGGCGCCCACCCTGCCGTCGAACCGGTTGGCCATGGCTCCAAAAATACCCAGGTTTACATCCTGGGCACTCGCCGCCTCCTCTTGGGAACTGATATTGCCAATATCCATACTGAGGGGGTCCAGTAAGGTATCCTTTACCGCCGCCAGGTTTTGAGGAATGGTTGCCACGGCGTCGCTGAGTTTATCCCAGAGAGCGAATGGTACCATCTCCGCCGTCCCCGTTGACTGCCCTGCATCCGCGGCAGCCAATTGCGTGTAAAGCGAGTCAAGGGTCCCTACGACAGCTTCCTTGGCCAGCACACCGGTAAATATCCCCACCGTAGCGGGCCAGTTGTCATCCTGTATTCCGAGCGGTGAGAATATCGGGGTGATGGCCCGGCCAACCTCAGCAAGCACCGACTGGCTACTGTTTTGGGTGCCGAAAGAGCCATCATTGCCGATGGAATTGAGAAGATTAAGGGCGAGAACCATCAGTACGATTACCTTGCCGGCATCCCGGACAAACAACTTTACCCGGTCCCAGGTTCTCAGTATCACCCCCTTGAGCGTAGGTAGATGATATGGCGGAAGCTCCATCATGAAACCTGTGCTTTCCCCGGACAAAAGCGTGCGGCGCATAATCATGCCGGTAAAAACCGCAACAGAAACCCCCACTAAATAGAGAAGAAATACCAGATTCTGTCCATTGGTCGGAAAGAACGCCGTTGCAAACAGTGCATATACCGGCAACCGGGCGCCGCAAGACATGAACGGATTCATAAGGATGGTCAGCTTACGCTCGCGTTGGTTCTCCAACGTTCGGGTTGCCATTACCGCGGGCACGTTGCATCCAAAGCCGACGATCATAGGCACAAACGCCTTGCCAGGCAGGCCAATGGCTCGCATTGCGCGGTCCATGACGAATGCGGCCCTCGCCATGTAGCCGGTATCTTCCAGCACCGATAAAAAAAGATAAAGACAGGCGATAATTGGGATAAAGGTTGATACTACCTGGATACCTCCGCCAATTCCGTCGGCCAGAATGACGCGTGCCCATGCAGGTGCCCCTAAGGCGTCAATCCACGTTCCAACTCCCTCCACAAGGAGGGCGCCCACCGATTGATCAAAGAAGTCAATGAAGGCGCCGCCGATGTTGATGGTGAACATGAACATCAAGTACATAATGGCGAGAAAGATAGGGATGCCGGCCAATCGGCTGAGAATGAGCTGGTCGATCCGGTCGGAGAGGGTTCGTTCTTGGCTGCCGGCTGTTTTAATAGCCTGTTGAGCCAGAATATGGGCATGTCCGTAACGGGCATCCGCGATGTGAATGTCCAGATCTTCGCCTGTGTGTCCTTCGATAGTTGCTCGGCACTGCTCAACAAAGGGGGTGATTGGTTCTCCCGCCAGGGTCCGGGCATGCTCGTCACCCTCCAGCAACTTGAGGGCAAGCCAGCGCAGGTTCTCCTGATTTGCCACTCCTTCCAGCCGGCGTACTAACTCACCAATAGCCTGTTCCACGGAGTCGCCGTGGTTAACCTGGAAGCTGCCACTGTCAGGCGATGAGGTCAAAATTGTAATTTGTTCTTTCAACTCGTCCAGCCCTTCGCCGGTGATTGCCACGACCGGAATCACAGGACAGCATAGGGCCTTGCTCAGTTTTTCGGTGTCGACTTCGATACCCCGCTTGCGGGCTACATCCATCATGTTAAGCGCGACGACCATGGGTATGCCCATTTCCCGTAGCTGTACGGTGAAATAGAGATTGCGCTCCAAATTTGATGCATCGATGACGTTAATGACCAGACCGGCATCCCGGGAGAGCAGATAATCGCGAGTGATTCGTTCGTCGATCGAGGAGGCGTCAAGCGAATAGATGCCGGGTAGATCGATGAGCTTGGCATCTTTGCCACCCAGCCGGAACAGACCCTCTTTCCGATCCACCGTAACCCCGGGCCAGTTTCCGGTCTTTTGGCGGATTCCGGTAAAGGCGTTGAACAATGCCGACTTGCCGCAGTTTGGGTTGCCACCTAAAGCAATGGTTAACACGAAGCGCTCCTGCGGTAATTAAGGGGTCTGAACGGATTCCACCGATTGATTTTCGCCCAGTGGATGGATAAAGAGTTTATCGGCAATGGAATCTCCCAATGCTACGCGGTTACCCGAGCAGGCGACCACAATCCCCTTGTTGCGTCGCTGCATAATTTCGATTTCCGATCCGACTCGTAAACCCAATCCCAGCAGCCGGCGGGCTAGCGACCGGTCGCCTCTGATTTCGGCGATGCGTGCCTTTCCCCCTACCGGCAGCCGATCCAAGGCGATCAACACCTCGGTAGGATTGAAGGGCATTAGCATTTCCTCAAATAAGAATGATTTGTATTTAGATCCTAGCACCGAATCACATTAGAATCAACTAATGTCACTGTGGTTGGCAAGTTTGAACCTTGCTTGACGCGGCGCGAGGTTCGGGGGATATGCGCTATCCGGGCTTGCGCAGCAGATCAACTCGGGTGGGCTTTAAAAAATGCGCCCCATCCTGGGTTAGATGTTGTTCAAAAGCCTGCTTAATCCGCTGGTACAGTACCTCGTCAATGTCGTGGTGGGTATGGGTGACCTTCAATACTCTCTCCTCGAATTCGGCGAAGTCGCGAAAGTGACCGGGAGTATTGAAAAAAATCTGCGCGACCAGCCAAAAACGACCCTCCTCCACCGCGTGCTTTATCGTCTGGAACGCGTGTTGTCGCACGGCCTCCTCATCGTGGAACAGCCGCAAGATATCGTTGAACGACCCTTTGTAGACGGGTTCGGAGAAATAGGCGAGACCACCCGGTTTGAGTACCCGATGAATCTCCCGCATCCCCTGGGACATCAGATTCTCGGGGACATGATGAAGAGACTTCAGCATGATCACTACATCGACGCTTTCATCATCAAGATCGATTTGCTGTGCCCCGCCATAGATAAACCGGACCAGTGGCAAGTCATCGACCAGCAGGTTTTTTTGGTATTGAATCTCGTCAACCTCGGTAGCGATGATCTCAACCGGCGCACAGGTCTCAGCCAACTGCCTGGTCATCACCGCCGTGCCGCAACCCAACTCCAACACCCGCTTGCCCTCCAGTGGCAGGTTGCGCTTGATAATCTCCAGTTCGGATGAGGTGGTGTATTGCGTTTGGTCGTCGATCTTCATCTGCCTTTTACCCGTTTATCGTTCCTGTGCAATAGTACCTCAGATCGGGCGTGAAATCGGCTTGTGATAACAGGGTGCATGGGGTGTCAGCATGAAACTGAAATTTGGGGAAATCCTTGACCGGCACAGGGTTCGCCTGGCCAGGCCGGATGCCCTGATACATCTGGCCCTGGTTGGTTTGGCATCCGGATTTCTCGCGGGGTTCGTTATTGTTTTGTTTCGGTTAGTTGTCGAGGGTGCGCAGGCGGCAATTCTGCCGGGAGGGGGTCCCGAAAATTATGAATCGCTAGAGATCTGGCTTCGGATATCCCTCCCTTCTCTGGGCGGGCTGATCATCGGTTGGATGTTTTACCGCTATGGCAAGGGTATTCAATTGCTCGGGGTAGCCCGGGTGCTGGAGCGTATGGCCTATCATCAGGGGTACCTCACATTGCGGGGATTTTTCCTGCAACTGTTTGGGGCGGCGACAGCCATCGTCAGTGGCCACTCGGTAGGTCGCGAAGGGCCTCACGTGTTTCTCGGTGCGGCGGCCGGAAGTATCCTGGGGCAGTACCTGGAGCTGCCCAATAACAGCATCAGGACGCTGGTTGGTTGCGGAACCGCGGCGGCGATTGCCGCCTCATTCAACACACCGTTAGCGGGCGTTATCTTTGCACTCGAAGTGGTGATGATGGAATACAGTTTTGCGAGCTTCATACCGGTCATGCTGGCTGCCGCCGCAGCGAATACGGTTTCAGTGGCAGTAATCGGCGGCGACCCGGCGTTCCAGGTGCCGGAACTCTCCATGGGTTCGCTGCGCGAGATACCTTTAGTATTGGTGCTCGCCCTCTTTGGCGGCGCCTTTTCCGCGCTCTTCGTTCACCTGCTGCAGAGACTCGCGGAGCGGGTGCAAGTTATGCCGTTCTGGATACGCACCACTTTGGCTGGAGTGGGCGTGGGGCTGCTGGGCGCCATGGTTCCTGAGGTCATGGGGATTGGCTACGATACCGTCAACCACGCCCTGCTAGGGCAAATCGGCCTCAACCTATTACTGGTGATGTTGGCATTTAAACTGCTCGCCACGGTGATTTCGGTGGGCATGGGCATTCCTGGAGGCATGATCGGCCCGGCACTCTTTCTGGGCGCGGTGCTGGGAAGCCTGTTCGCGCTGGTAGTAAATTCGATGGTGCCGCACCTTGGGGTCGATGTCGGTTTCTACGCCTTGCTCGGTATGGGGGCGGTGATGAGTGCCAGCCTCCAAGCACCCCTGGCCGCCTTAGTGGCGATGATGGAGCTAACCTATTCACCACAGATTGTCATGCCGGGAATATTGGTTGTCGTGGTTGCCGGTCTGGTTGCCAGCGAAGTGTTTAAGAAAGAATCGATCTTTACCACGGTACTGAAAACGGCTGGTATGAAATACGATTCGAGCCCGTTGTTGCAGACCCTTCGCGGTGTTGGGGTGGCTGGCGTCATGGATAGGCGTTTTGTTCGGGTTGGTCAGGTCCTGCCTTTGGAGCGGGCCCATGAAGTACTGGCTAACGAGCCACGCTGGTTGCTGGTTTATGGCGGCCAGCACCCTGTCGCACTGATGCCTGCAGTGGAGTTAGTAAGGTACTTACAGGGGGTTGCCAAAGCAGACTTCAACAATGAACCGATCGACTTGATGGAAATCCCGGGGCAACGTCTTCAGTTGGCTCCGGTCAGTCTGCAAGCCAATCTCCAGGAAGCGCTGGAGTGCCTGGAGAACGCGGCTTGCGATGCCCTCTACGTGGAGCGGCTGACGGCGCCGGGTGTACGTCGGGTATACGGGATATTAACCCGACAGTCCGTAGAGTCAGTTTATCGGTATTGACGTTTTTCGGTACCGCTGGACGCGACGCTAGTGTTTGTATCGCTGGCTGATTGATTTGGCTCAACTTCGGGCGCTTCTTACTTCGGTAATTTAATGCAGGTGGCTTTGGCCTGTCGTAATATAACCCCGATAATAGAAAGCTTGCGCACTCGGGCCCCAGTTAGCCCTGTTGTTTATTCACTCTCACCAGGATCAATTGACATGACTGATGGACAGTATCCCATAGCCGGCGAGTCTTCCCCGGAGAGCGCCGAAGCGGCATCGTCGGAGGTACCGAGCCAGGATCTTAAAGAGCTGCTTGACGAGAATCGGCGTTTGCAGAGCGAAGTCGAGAACCTAAAAAAGCGCGACAAAAAAGCGATCCAGCGCTATCGCCGGGAAGAAGAGCTCAAACCTTACCAGGCGGAGCTCATCAGGCTGCAACAATATCTGGAAGGCACCAACCGGCGTATGATCATCCTGTTTGAAGGCCGGGATGCTGCCGGGAAGGGTGGCACCATCCGCCGTGTGACCCGCTACATGAACGAGAAACACTACCGGGTTGTAGCCCTGGGCAAACCCACGGAACATGAAAGAACCCAGTGGTTTTTCCAGAAATATGTACGCCAGTTTCCGCGGGGTGGCGAAATCGTCTTGTTTGACCGCAGCTGGTACAACCGCGCCATGGTGGAGCCGGTATTCGGGTTTTGTACGGATGAAGAGTATAAGAATTTTCAGCTGGGTGTTGCCGGTTTCGAAAAAGACCTGGTACGTCAGGGAACAGTGCTGATAAAACTCTACTTCAGCGTTACAAAAGAAGAGCAGGCCCGACGCTTCAACCGGCGTAAGACAGATCCGTTGCGCCAGTGGAAACTGAGTGAGGTGGATGTTCAGGCGCAGGAGCGCTGGGACGATTTTACCCATGTTAAGTTGCAGATGTTGAGAAAGACCCATACTACTCACGCGCCCTGGACCATTATCCGTTCCAACGACAAACACCAAGCTAGATTGAACGCCATGAAGGTGATCTTGAATTCGGTTCCCTATGAGCGGTTCGATCCCGATCTGGATTTTGTACCCGACCACCGGATTGTTGTCTCGGGATCCAGGGAGCTCGAGATGATGGAGGCGCAGCTTCTCGGTAGCGGTAAGATCCACGCCTGACGGATTTGTTGTTCAGTCAATTTCTTAACAGCCAGGTCGCGCTACTTCTGGGGGCCTGGCTGATCTACTTTACCGTGCATTCCGCATTGGCATCTATACCGGTCAAGCGCTGGATTGTAAGCTGTCAGCCGGGTTTGATGCCTGCCTATAGGTTGTTGTTCAACCTGCTCGCCGTAATCCTAATTCTGCCTCCGGTATATCTTCTGTATACAACGGAATGGGCCTGGCTTTGGCGCTGGAGCGGCCCCGCCTGGTGGTTGGCCAATGGCTTAGCCTTGCTTGCAGTGGGTCTCTTCTTCTGGACACTCAGCTACTACGATAGTGGTGAGTTCATCGGCATACGACAGTGGCGCCAACGGCTGCGACGGGTGGAGGATCAGGAGCGTTTCCATATTTCGCCGTTGCACAGGTTTGTGCGACATCCGTGGTATTTTCTTGGCTTGGTGTTGATTTGGACCCGGGACATGAATGTTGGGCTCTTCATGAGTGCCCTCGTCACCAGTCTTTACCTTCTCATCGGGTCAAGGTTCGAAGAGCAGAAACTGGGCTACTATCACGGGCAAGTGTATGCACGCTACCGGGAACGGGTACCCGGTTTGATTCCCAATCCTTGGCGCTTTCTGACCCGCCGTCAGGCGGAGGAGTTGTTGGCGGATGATCGAGACGATGGAAACCAGCACGATTGATGAGTTGATGGCCCTGAGTGGCGTAACCTTTGGCACCAGCGGAGCCCGAGGGCGGGTGGAGGCAATGACAGACCGCATCTGTTATACCTACACGCGAGGTTACCTCCAGTACCTGAAGGCACAAGGCGAGCTACAGGCCGGCATGAGTGTGGCGCTTGCTGGCGATCTGCGTGCCAGTACTCCAAGAATCATGACAGCCGTGGCGCATGCCATTGTTGACGCGGATTGTGTACCACTCAATTGCGGGTTTGTCCCGACTCCGGCACTGGCGCTGTTCGGTATCCGCCGCGCCATCCCCTCGCTGATGGTAACCGGCAGTCATATCCCCGACGATCGGAACGGGATCAAGTTTTACCGGACAGGCGGCGAAATTCTAAAAGCGGACGAAGCGGGAATCCGTGAGCAGGTGGTTTCCGTGAACGCAGCAATGTTCGATGATCAGGGAAGGCGGATCCTCCCATTTGCGCTTCCGTCGGAAGATCGCTCTGCCTACCGCTGTTATCTCGATAGATACGTTGATTTTTTTCCAAGACGTTGTTTGGCGGGTCGGCGGATCGGCGTATACGAGCATTCATCGGTTACGCGTGAGGTGCTGAAGGATATACTCGTTACTCTGGGGGCCGATTTGGTTTCACTGGGACGCACCGATAGGTTCGTCCCGGTAGACACCGAGGCGGTGCGTGAGCAGGATGTCACGATGGCTCGCCGGTGGGCCGTCACCCATCGGCTGGATGCCTTGGTTTCCACCGATGGCGATGGAGACCGGCCGCTGGTGAGTGATGAGCACGGGACCTGGATGAGGGGGGACGTGGCCGGGGTGCTATGCGCTCGGTATCTCGGTGTCAAACACCTCGTGACCCCAGTCAGCAGCAACACTTTGGTAGACAAATGCGGCTGGTTTGACAGTGTCACCCGAACCCGGATCGGGTCACCTTATGTGGTACAGGCGATGAATCAGCTGCTTGGGGATGGCGCTGACTCTGTTGCGGGATACGAGGCGAACGGAGGATTTTTAACCGGAGACTCCCTGATCCGGGATGGCTCCTCCCTGTTGCCCTTGCCTACCCGGGATGGCGTGATCGTGCTGCTGGCCGTGTTAATGTCGGCGGTCATTGGACGGCAGACCGTTTCATCCCTGTTGGCAGAGCTGCCGCCTCGTTTTACCGCAAGTGGCAGGCTGCAGGCCTTTCCAACAGAGCTGAGCCGGCAATGCATGGCCCGGCTAAACAGCGGCGATCAGGAGCGGGATGCCGCCGCTGTCAAGGCGCTGTTTGGAAAGGTTTGCGGAGGGGTTAGCTTCCTAGATCGGACCGATGGCTTGCGGATTACCTTTGACAACGAAGAGATCGTCCATCTACGGCCCTCCGGGAATGCTCCGGAGCTGCGCTGCTACAATGAAGCCAATTCCCCCGAGCGGGCGATGCAGCTAAATCGAATCTGCCTGAACATCCTGGAAGGCTGGCGGGACTAGCCGTATCGCCAGACCCGCGCGCCCGGCAGGCAGCGGGGTGAATACCTTGGGAAACGATGCGCGAAGTTTGTTTGACGGCAGGACCTGACCCAAATTAGTGCTTTGGGATAAAATCACGGCTTGCCTTGACCGCCCCGACTAGATATGACCCAACGATCAGCATGAGCGTCGTACCTCCCCATCGCATCCGTGAGATTCCATACAACTACACCTCTTTTTCAGACCGGGAGATCGTCATCCGATTTCTCGGGGAGAAGATGTGGCAACTCATCACCGAACTGCGGACTAGTCGTCGCACCGGAAGGTCTGCCAGGATGTTATTCGAGGTGCTTGGCGACATGTGGGTGGTGGCGCGCAATCCTTATCTCCAGGACGATCTACAGGCTGATGTAACTCGCCGCAATGCCCTCGTAGGTGCGCTGGTCCATCGTTTGGATCAGTTTGAGTCCCGCGCTGCCGGAAACCTAAAAGCCCTTGAGCTCTTGCAGGCGGCCAGGGATGCGGTGGAGCGTTTCTCCGCGTGCTTTGAGTCCAACAATCGGCTGCGGCGGCAGGTAACTCAGGCGCTGGCATCCGTCACCCGCCGGGATAACATAGATTTTGGTGGATTGGCCCGGGTATCCCATGCCACCGACGCTACCGACTGGCGGGTGGAGCTGCCCTTTGTGGTGATCAATCCCGATACCGAAATGGAATTAGCCCCCATCGTTCGAGCGTGTATCGATTGCGGTCTTACCTTGATTCCTCGAGGAGGCGGTACTGGTTATACCGGGTCCGCCGTCCCGTTGGATACCCGCTGCGCCGTTATCAATACCGAGAAGTTGGAACAGCTGGGGCCGGTGGAGTATCGGAAGCTGCCGGGCCTGGCCGGGGAGGTGCCCACGGTAAGGACCGGAGCGGGTGTGGTGACTCGGCGGGTGTCAGAGCTTGCCGAAGCTCACGGGTTGGTCTTCGCGGTGGATCCCACCTCTCAGGATGCTTCGACCATCGGCGGTAATATTGCCATGAACGCCGGGGGTAAGAAGGCGGTATTGTGGGGAACCACTTTAGATAACCTGGTTTCTTGGCGCATGGTCACGCCGGACGCCGATTGGCTGGAGGTGGAGCGTCTCAATCACAACCTGGGTAAGATTCACGATCAGCCGCAAGTCACTTTTCGCGTCAGCCGTTTCCAGGCTGATGGTAAGACTCCTCGGGGAAAGCCCGAGTTGTTGACCCTGCCGGGGAGCAGTTTTCGCAAGACGGGACTCGGAAAGGATGTCACCGACAAGTTCCTGTCAGGTCTTCCGGGGGTACAGAAAGAGGGCTGTGATGGTCTGATCACGTCGGCCCGTTTCGTCTTGCATCGGATGCCGGAATATACCCGCACGGTATGTCTTGAGTTCTTCGGCACCGACCTCTCCCTGGCGGTTCCCGCTATCATCGAAATCAAGGAATTCATCAAAGGTTGCACGGGGGTCCAGGTGTCCGGGCTGGAGCATCTGGATGAACGCTATGTCAAGGCCGTGCGGTATGCCACCAAGGCGCCGCGCCGGGAGCGGCCAAAGATGGTGTTGTTGGCCGACCTGGTCTCCGACGATGAGGATGCGGTGGCGCGGGCGGCCTCCCGGATCGTGCAGCTGGCCAATGCCCGACAGGCGGAGGGATTTATCGCGGTAAGCCCCGAAGCGCGCCGCAGCTTTTGGCTCGACCGCGCCCGTACCGCCGCGATTTCTACTCACACCAACGCCTTCAAGATTAACGAGGACGTCGTCATCCCTCTGGAGCGCCTGGCCGAGTACAACAGTGGCATTGAGCGTATCAACATCGAACAGTCCATTATCAATAAGCTGCGCATCCTGAGGGCGGTGTTCGACTACCTCGGCGGGGGCTTGCCCGAGGTGAGCCGGACGGACGATTTTGAGACCTCCCGGGAAAGCGATGCCATCCTGGCGTCCAAGCAGCAGCTCGCCAAAGATGTGGTGGCGGCGGCGATAGCGCGGTGGGAGGCCATCCAGATCAATTTGGACCGGCCCAGTGCGGACTGCCGGGCGTTGCTGCGAGACCAGGAAGTGACGCTCATCCAACCTGGAGACACGCTGTTGGCGATGATGTTGCGCCGCGATCTGGTGCAGAGTTACCGGAAGGAGGTGGCGTCCAGGTTGTTTGAGATCTTTAACGGCAAAGAGATGCAACCGGTACGCGAGCGCCTGGAGCGGATACACGCCGAGCATCGGGACGCACGGTTGTTTGTGGCCTTGCACATGCACGCCGGTGACGGCAACGTGCATACCAATATTCCCGTGCACTCACATAACTACCAGATGTTGCAGGAGGCCGACCGGCTGGTCGACCGGATAATGGAGCTGGCTCGATCGTTGGGTGGGGTCATCTCCGGCGAACATGGGATCGGCCTTACCAAGGTGCGCTATCTGGACTCGGAAAAGCTGGAAGAATTCGCCGCCTATAAGCGTCGGGTGGATCCGAATTCCCTGTTCAATCCCGGGAAGCTGATGCCCGGATCGGGACTGGAGGGGGCATACACGCCATCGTTGCGGCTGGTACAGCAGGAGGCAATCATCCTCGAGGAAAGTGAGCTTGGAAAACTCAATGACGAAATCAAGCACTGTCTTCGCTGTGGGAAGTGCAAGCCGGTATGCCAAACCCACATCCCCCGCGCCAACCTGCTTTATTCTCCCCGTAACAAGATACTGGGCACGGGCCTGGTAATAGAGGCATTTCTGTACGAGGAGCAGACCCGCCGAGGGCTTTCTTCCAGACACTTTGAAGAGATGAATGATGTGGCCGACCACTGCACCATTTGTCATAAATGCCAGAATCCGTGTCCGGTAGAAATCGATTTCGGAGAGGTCACGGTTCGCATGCGGACGATACTCGCGCATCGGGGGCAAAAGCGAAAAAATCCGGGTACCTGGGCGGCGCTAGCTTTTCTCAACAGTAACGATCCCCGTACTATCCGCATGCTGCGCAAAACCATGTTGGAGTGGGGTTTCAAGGGATTGTCCCTGGGGCATGCCCTGATCAGGCGGTTGGGCCTGCTCAAGCGCAATGAAATTCCTCCGGCCGCCACTACCGGCAAGACCCGGCCTCGGACTCAACTGGTGGAGATGGTGCGACGCCCGGTCAGCGTTGAGCTGCCTAGGCAGTCCACCAGGGCCATGTTGGGTTTGGAGGACAAGAGCGTTATTCCAATCCTGCGAGATCCCGGCCGGCTCGATGAGGACTCGGAAGCGGTGTTCTACTTTCCCGGTTGCGGATCGGAGCGGCTGTTCAGCGACGTTGGACTCGCCACGATCGCCATGCTCTACGATCTGGGTGATCAGGTCGTGCTGCCACCGGGTTATCTTTGTTGCGGTTATCCTCAAACCGCTGCCGGACAGGACCGAAAGGGGCACCAGATCACCACCGAAAACCGGGTACTCTTCCACCGAGTGGCTAACACCCTCAACTATATGGATATCAGGACGGTGATCGTTTCCTGCGGAACTTGCATCGATCAGCTGATGAAGTATCAATTCGAGCAGATATTTCCAGGCTGCCGGTTATTGGATATCCACGAGTATTTGCTGGAAAAAGGTATCGGAATGCAGACTAGCGGAGCCGGTGATTATCTGTATCACGATCCCTGCCATTCTCCAATGAAGCGCTATCCTCCGTTGGAGGTCGCCACTAGGTTGACGGGCCGCCGGGTGTTGCTCTCGGACCGTTGCTGCGGCGAAGCCGGAACACTCGGGGTTTCGCGCCCGGACATTGCCAACCAGTTGCGATTTCGTAAACGGAACGAATTGCTCGACGGTCTCCAACGGCTATCCGGCGATCGGCGCGGCGGGAACCTTCCCCCCACCAAGTTGCTCACCAGCTGCCCGGCTTGCCAACAGGGCCTGAGCCGTTACCGGGGTGAGACGGGGCTTGAAGTGAGGTATATTGTAGAAGAGCTGGCATATGACCGGCTTGGACCCAACTGGCAAAAAGCATTTGTCGACAAGGCGCTACACGGTGGTATCGAACGGGTGCTGCTGTAGCCAAAGGCCGCTTCATAGGCCAGGGTACGTTCCTCGTCCCCCAGCACTTATCTAAGACGGTTGTTGAGCCACCCTTGAGCGATCTCTCTTCGCGAATTTAGAAACCATGCGGGCATGCTGTCGGGCGGTTCGAACTTGAATGCGCCATTCAAGGCATCCAGGATTGCGTTGTCCCGGTTGTAGACATCCGCTTTGAAATAGAAGTCGGTGTTGTCTGCGTCAACCGTCCAATAGAGTAGAAACACCGGGATTTGCCGCGACAAGTTCACCGTGCGGGTCTGGTTTTGCTCCACCAGTTGCTCAATCTGCCTTCGGTTCCAGCGTTGCGGATCATCCAAAAGCAACTCCGCCAATTCGAACGGTCGCTCGATTCTGATACATCCCGAGCTAAAGGCTCGTTCCGCCGGTTTGAAGCCCGACTTATGGGGTGTGTCGTGCAAGTAGACCAGGTGTTTATTGGGAAACATGAACTTGACTCGTCCAAGGGCGTTTTCCGGACCGGGTCCCTGGCGGATCTGATAGGGAAAGCTTTCCGCGGTGACTCGCGCCCAATCTATGGTCGATGGGTCTACTATCGAGTTGTTGGCGTCGATCACCAGCATGTTCTTTTTTTCGAGATAGCCGGGATCGTGCTGGATCATCGGCAGAACGTCATTCTTGAGGATGGTTGGCGGCACCGTCCAGGTCGGATTAAAGACCAGGTATTTCAGGGTATCCTGAAATACCGGTGTCTTGCGGAAGGGTCTGCCAACCTGGGCGGGGGCAGTCCAGACAATCTGACCGTGGCGGATGTACAAGACCCGAAAACCGGCGATATCCGTAATCAGATACTCCTCGGGGACGTGCCTGAATACCCACCGGGCGCGCTCCATATTCACTCGAATCTGATCGACACGGGCCGCTACCGGAACATTCATGGCCTCCCGCGTCTTTTCACCGATGATGCCATCGGGCTCCAGCATGTGCCGCCTCTGAAAATGCCTCACCGCCTCCAGCAGTGTTACATCATAGTTGGACGGGTCCTCGCTTGGCCCAGAGGCCAGGTCCCCGGTAATCTGCAACCGGTTACGGATGGCGGTAAGCCGGTCGCTTTGCATACCCGGCCGCAGGGTAGGGCCGGCCGGCAGAGCGGGCCAGCCTCCCCGCGCGGCGATAGCTCGGTAGGTGGCAAGCGCACGTTTCATTTTTAGGTAGATATCGGTGTCGGGTATCAGTGTGGCCAATCCCTGCTGCAGTGACTCGCCATTGATAATCGACAAGGTGATGTCCACTGGGTCGCGCCCATCGATGTCTCGACTTAGATTCCAGTCCTCATCCAGATTCTTGGGGTTTACCTTGCCGAACAAATAATGATATCCAAGGCGGACCAGGGCATCGGTGAGTAGGATGTCGAAATCGGCTCGTTCGCAAGCTGACATCAGGCCAGCCCGGTAGTCCCTTAGCATCGCTGCCAAGGTTTCATGGTGATAGTCGGCAGGTATCAGGCCATCCAGTCGGCTGTCCTCGACGGCGGTGATCAGCGCGAGAATCTTGGTTTCGTCGCGCCAGACCAACCCATGTCCCGTCCTGCCGTACAGCTCCGGTATCAGCGTGACCGCCTTGATCGCTTGACCGCGAACCGTTAGTTGCCCGTGTTCCCGGAGTAGATCGATACGGTCGCACAACACCGGGGGTGAGCCTTCACCGGCGGCTTTGGTAGATGCCGTTGCCTGGACGGCGATGATAAGTAGTAAGACCCGGAGCCAGCGGCAAGTCATTATCGATTTCATGAACCAATTATCAAATCAATGAATTAGAGTCTGGTAAAATTTTTCAGCTTATTGTCACAGGCAAGCCCGTCAGCAAGCGAATGGACTTAGGACGTAGAACCCTTCTGAAGGGCCTATTACTGGCGCCCCTCGGACTTACCCTGCCAGTAACCGGCAGCGCCGGAAACGAGCGCCGGCTCGCCTTTTACCATACCCACACGGGCGAGAGCCTTTCCCTGGTGTACCACGACGGTCAGGATTATTTGTCGGATTCTTTGGAGAGTATCGACAATTATCTGCGGGATTTTAGAACCGGGGAGATCCAGTCCATCGACCGGAAACTGCTGGATCAGCTGTTTGCGGTTAAGCAACTGACTGGCAGCCGTGGTGTATTCGAAGTGATCTCAGGCTACCGCTCTCCCAAGACCAATGCCGCCTTGCGCGGTAAGAGCGGCGGGGTGGCAAAAAAGAGTCTGCACATGCAGGGCCGGGCAATCGATGTTCGGCTGACTGACGTTCCCAGTACCTCGATCAGGAAAGTGGCGTTAGCCCTTCAGTCCGGTGGGGTTGGCTATTACCACAAGTCCGACTTCGTGCACCTGGATACCGGACCCTTTCGTACTTGGTAGTGCAATGCCGAACCAGCCCGCGCGGCGGCTGGGCGCGATCATAGGGTTTGGCCAATCTGCTGTTTCAGCATCGCAAGGTGCTCCACCACCTGATCCGGCGCGTCGGGCGAGCGATCCAGTAGCTCGCAGCCTTGCTGGTACAAAAGCACCCACTGATTGTTGTCGAACAGGGACAGAGCGGCCTGATATTCGGCAGTTTCAGCGGAAAGCAGGGTAGCCGCCAATTCGTCCGGCTTAATCGGCGATGTTGGGGCAAGCAGATCTGCCACAAGGGGATATTCGAGCAGCTGAAAATGAAGTTGCCGTGCCTGATTTTCCTGTTCCAGTCTGGCTAGGGCGCTGTCGTCTCCCGCCGCTCCCCGGCGTATCGCCCGATGGATGATGTCCAGCAACCGGGTGATAGCATCCAGTGTATCGGACTGGTTATCAGCCAACCCGCTGGCTTGTTCGTAGCCTTGCTCAAGCCGTTCCTTGATACCCAGTATGACCGCGCTATCTTCGTTGGACTGGAGATTGGTCGTTTCCAACACCAGCCCCCGGAAACTTCCGATAAAATCGGAAAGCTCCTCGTGGTCCAGGCGCTGAGCCTCGGTCAAAGCGGCGGAGGAGGGCTCTCTCTCCGACTCGGGAAATAATGGATTGTGCCGCTTGCGCAGTAAATGACGTTCCTGGCGTCCGGGGCGTTGGCTAACGTGGAGTGTCATGGGACCTCGGGGCGGTGGGTGCCGGAGGGTCGGAATCAGTTAAGTGGGGCCCTAGCAGCACGGCGATCCAGCGAGTGTCTTCGCGGCTGTCCAGGGCAATCTTAAGCGTCATGGTGAGCGGAACCGAAAGAAACATGCCGATGGTGCCGAGCACCCACCCCCAGAATACCAAAGAGAGGAAAACCACCAGGCTGGAGAGCCCCAAACCCTTTCCCATGAACCTCGGTTCGATCAGATTACCCACCAAGTTGTTGATAATCAGATAGCCCGCCGTCGCCCATAGGGCGGCGCCAGAGCCCAGCTGGACAAGCGCCAGCAGTATCGCCGGGATCGCCGCGATAAGCGAGCCGATGTTGGGCACATAATTCAGGAAGAATGCCACTACACCCCACAACAACGGGTAGTCGACCCCTATTAGCGTCAACATCAATCCCACCAGCACACCAGTCAGCAAGCTGGTTGCGCTCTTGATGGCCATGTAGCGCTTGATGTCCTCCACTACCCGGTTCAGATGTGCGTATGAGCGTTCCGGATCCTTGAGTATCAGCCGCAGCTTGGCGGGCAGGTCGGTGCTCTCGAAGAGCAGGAAGACCACGGTCAGGAGAATCAGAAAGGCGTTGGTCAGTAATCCACTGAGGCTGCTCAAACCCTGGGCAGCCATACCCATGGCGCGAGCCGGATCGAGTAGCCGGGAAACCGAAGCCGCAGAGATCTGCACACCCCATTCCCCAAACCACTGTTGCAGTCCAAGGGTTAGGGTCCGCAGTTTTTCTTGGTAGGTGGGTAGCTGAGCGGAAAAGTCGTCTACCGAGCCGCCAACCAACCCGCCGACCAGCGTACCGGCGGCGGCAATACCAAGAATAATCAAAATTATGGCAATCGCGGTTGGTACCCGGTGGGACTTCAGGTAGGAGAGCGCGGGTGCCACGATGATGGCGATGAAGACCGAAAGCAGGAATGGCACCAGCAGCGATTGGGCTTCACGCATGCCCGCCACGACAATGACGAAGGCCGCCGCCGTGATCAGCAATTGCCCTCCGGCCGGAATCCGCTGCTCCTCCATCGGTTATCTGGCCGTGCTATTTAAATTCGGGTATGGGGTTAGTCCGGAACCAGAGTTTCAGCTCCTCGTCATACTCCCATTGTTGGATGTCGGTAAGCGATCGTTCCACCGGTTTGTCGATAAATACATAGGAGATCTTGGCTGTTTGGGTAACCGTGGTTTCGGTCAAATAGGCCGGCGGCAGCACGACGTCGTAGCCGGTGACTCGGATGGTGTCCAAATCCTCCGGGACCGAGACAGCAGCACCCTCATCATTCGGTTTTAGAAATTGGTAGGCGTGTTCCAGCAGACCCCAGCGCACAGTGGAGTGGTAGCTATAGAGCGTTTCCCGCAGCTGCATGTCCGATTTTTTTTCGCTCAGCGTTTGGCATCCGCTAACCGCCAGTGATATCAGCACGAGCATCGCGAATCGATAACATGTTGCTTTCATGAAGAAGGATCCGGGTAAGTCGAGTAGATTAAGCCTACGTTGCAAACACTACACCAGCAGGGGCGGCTCACACAACTGCGGGGTTCCCTGTTATCATTCTCGGCCCGAATCCCCTTTTCCACCGGCGCCGAAGCTTCGCGGGAGGAGAAGTGGATGTCTCACAGAGGTAGATTATCCATGACGGCGGAAGGTAGCCAGGGGTTGATGGCCGATATTCACATTGCCGGCAGTCGCATAACCTTGTTGGGAACTGCTCATGTTTCCCGAGCCAGCGCCGAACAGGTCCGGGATCTTCTGGAGACCGGTGGGTATGACGCGGTGGCCGTGGAACTTTGCCCCAGCCGTTATAATGCCCTGATCGAACCTGGTGCGCTGGCCCGTATGGATTTGTTCCGGGTGATCCGGGACGGTAAGGCGAGCATGGTTGCCGCCAGTTTGGCCCTGGGCGCTTACCAGCAGCGGATCGCCGATCAATTTGGTATCGAGCCAGGTGCCGAGCAGCGGGCCGCGATCCGGTACGCCCTGGATAATCAACGCCACGTATTGTTGATCGACCGGGAAATCGGGGTAACGCTAAAGCGCGTTTTGCACAATGTGCGGTGGTGGCAACGCTTTGGTATCTTTGGCGGTCTGCTGGCCAGCATAATCTCCAAGGAAGAGGTGAGTGAAGAGGAAATCGAGGCGCTCAAGGAGGGGGACATGCTGGAGACCACCTTTGCCGAGTTTGCCGAAGATCGCAAGGATCTGTTTGTGCCGCTCATCGATGAGCGAGATCGTTACATGGCGGCCCGCCTAGTTCAGGAAGTTGCCGCGTCCGGACATGAGAATATTTTGGCGGTCGTCGGGGCCGGGCACCTCAAAGGTATCCGCTCCTACCTCGAAAAGGGTGTAGACGGACCGGAGCAGCTGATCAGCGAGCTGGAGCGCTTGCCGGCGCCGAGCCGGTGGCCTAAGGCGATCCCGTGGGTTATCGTCGCGTTGATTCTGTTGGGGTTCGCCATTGGGTTTGCCCGCAGCCCCGATCTGGGCTGGCAATTGGTGCTCGATTGGGTGCTGATCAATGGCGTGTTATCCGCGGTCGGGGCGGTCTTGGCAGCCGCCCACCCCCTCACCGTGGCCACCGCGTTCGTCGCGGCGCCGATAACCTCACTTAATCCAACAATAGGTGCCGGCATGGTCACTGCTGCCGTGGAAACCTTTCTGCGCAAACCCCGTGTTGGTGACTTTGCCACGTTGCGCCACGAGACCACCCGCTTGGCAGGCTGGTGGCGCAACCGGGTGTCGAGGACCTTGCTGGTATTCCTGTTCAGCACACTGGGGTCTGCGATCGGCACCTACGTGGCTGGGTTCAAGATTTTTGGCCGGCTAGCCAGCTGATCCACCTCGTGGGCACTGACCAAGACGCGTGATTACAGTCCCCGGCGGACTTGCTCGTCACCCGTCTCCAGCGTGCGCTTCATGGCCGCGTAATAGACCACCGGAATGACGATAAGTGTCAACAAGGTGGAGACCAGCAGGCCAAAGATCAGGGATACTGCAAGCCCGCTGAAGATCGGATCGTCGAGGATGAAAAATGCCCCCGCCATGGCAGCCAGCGCGGTCAGGATAATGGGTTTCGCGCGCACCACCGCCGAGTGGATCACCGCCTGTTCGAAAGGCACGCCCTCCGCGACTTGCTGATTGATGAAGTCCACCAGCAGGATCGAATTGCGTACGATGATTCCCGCCAGCGCGATCATGCCGATCATCGAAGTCGCGGTGAATTGCGCGCCAAGCAGTGCGTGTCCCGGTAGAATGCCGATCACGGTGAGCGGGATCGGGGCCATGATTACCAGCGGGACTAGGTAGGAGCGGAACTGGGCGACCACCAGCAGGTAGATCAGAATCAAGCCCACAGAGTAGGCCAGCCCCATATCCCGGAACGTCTCATAAGTGACTTGCCATTCCCCATCCCATTTCATGCTGTAGTCGTAGGGATTGGTGGGTTGAGATAGAAACCACTGCTCGACCTCTCCGGCTTGACGCAGCTTGCGTGATAGTTCAAATAGCCCATAAAGCGGGCTGTCGGTGGTGCCAACGCTGTCACCCGTGACGTAGACCACGGGAAGTAGATCTTTGTGATGGATTGAGTATTCCCGGCGGGTCTCGACAACTTCTACCAGCTCGATCAGCGGTACCATGTTACCGGATTGGCCGCGTACCTGAAGGGCGAGTAACTGTTCTAGATCGGCCTTGTCCTGTTCAGCAAATCCAACACGGACCGGGACCGCATATTTTTGATTCGCGCCGTGCAGGTAGCTCATGTCCTCACCCTCCAGAACCGCCGATAAGGCAGTGGCGATCTGCGCCTGGGAGATGCCCAAACTGGCCGCTTTGCTACGATCCACCCGTATGAGGTATTTTTCAGAGGGTGTTTCCACGGAATCATCGATATCGACGACATCCGCTGTTTCACTAAACAACTGCTTGATCTGCGCGGCGGTCTCGATCTGCCCCGGGTAGTCCAGTCCGTAGACCTCCGCCACCAGAGGAGCCAGTACCGGCGGGCCCGGAGGCAGCTCCACAATCTTGGCATTACCTCGATAGCGCTTGGCGATCTCCTGAATCGCACCGCGCAGCTCCCCGGCAATAGTGTGGCTGGTTCTGTCTCGCTCATTCTTGTCGACCAGATTCACCTGAATATCACCAAGATGGGCGCCCCGGCGCAGGTAATACTGTCGCACTAACCCGTTAAAGCTGATTGGGGCAGAGGTGCCGGCATAAATCTGATAGTTCAGGACTTCGGGCTCGGACGACAGCATTTCGCCGATTTCATGCAATACCCGGGTGGTGCGTTCCAGACTGGTGCCTTCCGGCATGTCCAGCACGATTTGAAACTCTGACTTGTCGTCAAATGGCAACATCTTGAGGACGACCGATTGGTTGACCACCAGGGCCAACGACGCCGTGATCAACAGCAGAATGGCTCCCAGCAGGAGCCAGCGATTGCGTCTTCCCCGGCTGAGAAAGGGTTCCATTATGCGGTGGAAGAGTCGGGCGGAGCGGCCATGCCCGACCTCGGCCGCGTGATCGGTCCCCAGCCGGTGGTTACTCGCGCCGGAATATGCCCGGTAGGAGAGCCACGGAGTCAGCACGAAGGCGACGGCCAGGGAGATCAGCATCCCAATACTGGCATTGATCGGTATTGGGCTCATGTAAGGCCCCATTAAGCCGCTGACGAATGCCATCGGCAGTAGCGCGGCGATAACCGTGAAGGTAGCCAGGATGGTGGGTCCTCCCACCTCGTCCACCGCCCGCGGGATTGCATCCAACAGATTTCCGGTACCCAGTGCAAGGTGGCGGTGGATGTTCTCCACTACCACGATGGCATCATCGACTAGGATTCCGATCGAAAAAATCAGGGCGAACAATGAGACCCGGTTCAAGGTGAATCCCCAGGCCCAGGAGGCGAATAAGGTGAGGGTCAAGGTGACCACTACCGCCGCGCCAACGATCAGTGCCTCCCGCCAGCCCAAGGCAAACAGCGCCAGTAGCACTACGGAGGTGGTGGCGAAGATCAATTTGGTGATCAGCTTTTTTGCCTTGCTGTCGGCGGTTGCCCCATAGTTGCGGGTAATGGTGACACCGATGCCCTCCGGGATGAAGATGCCTTGCAACTGGGCAAAGCGCGCAATCACCGCATTGGCGATCTGCACCGCATTGGTACCGGGTTTCTTAGCGACGGCAAGGGTGACGGCCGGCCTGATCCCGATAGTGCCAAGCTTCTCATCGGTTTGCCCGGAGCCGATGGAGACATAGCTGTCGGGCTGATCGGGCCCTTGGCGAATACGGGCCACATCCCGCAGAAATACCGGGCTGCCACCATGATTGCCGACAACCAGGTCACCAATCTCCGCCGCGGAACTGAGAAAACTGCCGGCCTGGACCAAAATCTCTCTGTCCCCGGTGGTGATAGCGAGATTGTCCCGTACCCGGTTGCCACTCAGCAGTGCCTGGCGCAGATCGTCGAGATCAATACCGTAACCGGAAAGCGACTGGGGATCGAGGAGCACGCTCACGACCTGCTGGGGGGCTCCCACGGTATAGATGTCCCGGGTTCCGGGAACACGCTTCAATTCCGACTCAATGGCATGCGCCACTTGCCCCAGTTCGAACGCTCCGCGCTCCGGATCTTCCTGCCATAATGTCGCGGTGATGATGGGTACGTCATCAATCCCCTTAGGCTTAACGATAGGCTGGCCCACGCCCAGGCCGGCAGGCAGCCAATCCTGGTTGGAGAAAACCTTGCTGTAGAGCCTGACTATCGCGCCAGTGCGGTCTTCCCCTACCTGGTACTGAACGGTCAGCACCGCCATCCCCGGTTTAGACGTAGAGTAGACGTGTTCGACACCGTCAATCTCGGAAAGCACCTGTTCGGCAGGTGTGGCAACCAGGTGCTCGATCTCGGTGGCCGTGGCACCGGGAAATGGAATGAATACATTGGCAAAGGTCACGTTGATCTGGGGCTCCTCTTCCCGGGGGGTAACGATCACCGCCAAGATCCCCAGGAGCAGACCTACCAGCGCCAACAGCGGGGTAATCTCCGTAGCGACGAAACGCTGGGCGATGCGCCCGGAGAATCCGAGTTTAGTCATCTGCACGTACCTTGAGCCGTTGTTTCAATAGGGCGCCAGCGGCCACCGGATCCAAGGCCACGGATTCGCCCTCGTCTAGACCGGAGATAACCACCCTGCGGTCAATCGCGGTTGGCGCGCCGATCCTGATATGCCGTAGGGCGATGGAGTTATCGTCACCGACCACGTAGACCCCCGTCACCTCGCCACGAAAGACCACACTGGCAGCCGGAATGGTGAGTTGGGTACTTTCGCCAATCGCGAACACCGTTTTGACGAACATTCCGGGAAACAGCTCGCCGGTTCCCGGAGGCAGATCCAGGCGAACCGTAAAGGTGCTGCTTTGCTCGTCCGCGTAGGGAAAGACCGTGACTTTCTCGGCCGGGATATCTCCCAATGTGGGGTGCTTGATATGTACGGTTCCGCCTTTGCGCACCCCGGGGATGAGGCTTTGGGGCACCTGAACTCTGACCCGCAGCCGGGCCAGGGAGATCCCGCTTATGAGTGGTTGACCGGGATTGGCGATTTCCCCAATCTCGATATGCCGGTCGGTGACAATCCCCGAGTAGGGAGCGCGAACCCGGGTGTACTCAAACTGCTCACTGGCTTGGCGGAGTTGTGCCGCTGCGGCCTCTTGTTTTGCCCAGCCGGCCTTCAGGGCCGTGCTGGCCCGGTCCATTTCCGACTGGGACACCAGTTGTTTCCGAAAGACTTCCTTGATGCGCTGATAATCGTCCCGCACCTCCTGGAGGTGCGCGTTGGCGGCCTTTAAGTCTGCCTCGGCTTGCGTCAGTGTGGCCTGCTGCTCGGTGCTCTTCAGGCGTAAGATGAGGGCTCCCTCCTCGACGTATTCGTCTACATCAAACAGAATCTCCTCAACCTGGCCTCGGGTTTGTGCCGTTATCGTGGTTCTGTTGACTGCCTCCACACGGCCGTCCAAACGGTATTCCCTCGGCACCTGATGAAGCTCCACCCGGGCGGTTCCGATGGGGGGATCAGCACTGGCCATCCCCGCCAAACCCAATAACACCAGGGGCACGAGCTTGATATGCGGATTCATTACTGAACTCCAAAGCAGTATATTATTAAAATCTAATATATAGGTGTTTGCTCAATATCTCAAGTTGCTCGCTGAGACGGTTGCCGGCATGGATGCTGCTATCCTGGTGAGCCAGGCACGTCCGTGGATTCATCCATCAGTGGTTTCATGGCATGCAGCAAATTGGCGAATAGGTGCTTGTGGGTCTGTTCTTCGCGGGCCAACAGCTGCTTCATATGGATTCTTTGTGTTGGGGCGCTGAAGCAGGCGGGACAGCTGTCCGGCACGATTGGCAAGCCACTGTCGCGCGCGTAAGCGTGGGTTTGCGTCTCCCGGCAGTAAACCAGCGGTCGGATGATCCGGATATCGCCGGCATCGTTGAGGTAGTGGGCCTTCATGGTGCGTAGCTGGCCGCCATGAAACATCGACATGAACAGGCTTTCCGCGAGATCGTCCAGGTGCTGGGCCAGGGCGAGAACGTTGTATCCGTATTGCCGGCAGGTGGTATACATGATTCCCCGTTTCATCCGGGAGCAATACGAACAGAAGGAGTCTCCATCCATGTTAGTGGCGGCCTGCGCCATGATCGGTTGCCGTTGCAGATAGTACTCGATCCCCATGGCAGTGTAGTAGGGCTGCAGTGCAGCGGGTTCGAATCCCGCTACCTGCGGGTCCACGGTAACTACTGCCAGTTCGAATTTCACCGGGGCATAGCTTCGTAGGTGCCCCAATATCTGCAGTAGACTAAGCGAATCCTTGCCGCCAGATACGCCCAGTAAGATGCGGTCGCCGTCGCGAATCATATCAAAATCGGCGATTGCTCTGCCTACTTTACGCAGCAGGGATTTTGGGGGTTTGGGGCCTATATTCATCTAAAAATTTCTGGCGAGTGGTCGCTCACTTTGTCAAGACTAGATTAGAACCTATCTCAAAATTGCTGCACGCCACCGATACGGCGTTAAAACCTGCCTCAACTGCTCATTTACTCCGTGTAAACTGCGCGTTTTCGGCTGGTTTTTCCTGGTCTCGGAGTCATTCGCTAAATTTGAGATAGGTTCTAGTCTACCTTGAACACAAGAATGATTGAATGTTGTCTCTGACCCGCATCCGACCGGCGTCCTTGGGTGGGGTCTTGCCGGAGACCATTGGCGCCAAGGAAAAAGGAGCGGACTTCATGGGTGAACTTTCTCTCATTATCGCGGTTTTGGCCGTGGTGCTGGTGGTATTGGGTGCGAAACGTGTTCCTCAGGGCGCTGAATACACGGTGGAACGCTTTGGGCGGTACACGAAGACACTACGTCCCGGTTTGAATGTGATCGTGCCGATCGTCGACAGCATCGGTGCCAAGCTCAACATGATGGAGCAGGTTCTGGATGTCCCCTCACAAGAGGTTATCACCCGGGATAATGCCATGGTCACGGTAGATGGCGTGGTGTTTTTTCAGATCTTGGACGCGGCCAAGGCTGCCTATGAGGTAAGCGAGCTGAATCAGGCGATATTGAATCTCACCATGACCAATATCCGTACCGTGATGGGCTCCATGGATCTCGACGAGTTGTTGTCCAAGCGCGACCAGATCAACGCGCAGTTGTTATCCGTGGTTGATGATGCCACCACTCCCTGGGGGGTGAAGGTGACACGCATCGAGATCAAGGATATCTCTCCACCCATGGATCTGGTGGAGTCCATGGGCAGGCAGATGAAGGCGGAGCGCGAAAAGCGGGCGGCCATCTTGGAGGCGGAGGGTCAACGGCAATCGGAGATTCTCCAAGCGGAAGGCAAGAAACAGGCGGCGATCCTGGAAGCAGAGGGTGAAAAAGAGGCAGCATTCCGTGAGGCCGAAGGGAGGGAGCGGCTGGCGGAGGCCGAGGCTAAGGCAACCCTCATGGTTTCCCAGGCCATCGCCAAGGGCGATATCAACGCGATCAATTACTTTATTGCCCAGCGCTATACCGAGGCGCTGCAGCAGATCGCCTCGGCGGAGAATCAAAAAGTGATCATGATGCCCCTGGAGGCGTCGAGTTTGATTGGTTCCCTAGCCGGTATTGCTGATCTCGCGAGGTCCTCCAAAGGGGATGATGGCAGAGGGCGGGCCTAATGGCTTGGGTTGATCAGATCGTTTACTGGCATTGGCTGGCATTGGGTGTATTGCTTGTAATTCTGGAGGCCTTTTCGCCGGGAGTATTCTTGATTTGGTTGGGCATCGCGGCGGCTGTGGTGGGAGGGGCTTTGTGGTTATTTCCGGATCTTGCCTGGGAACTTCAACTCTGGCTCTTTGCGGTGTTCAGCGTCACCACGATATTGCTTTGGCGGGAGCGTCTCCGCCGCCATCCTACCCCTTCCGATCAACCCAAGTTGAATCGTCGTGGCGAGCAGTACGTCGGCAGGCTCTTTACCCTGAACGAGCCGATTGTTAACGGCCTCGGAAAGATTCGCGTGGATGACAGTACCTGGAAGGTCGCCGGACAGGATTGTGGACCGGGGACACGGGTCAGGGTGACCGGGGTCGACGGTGTGGTCTTGAAGATTGAGATTGTGTCCGAATGAATACCGAACAATTTTATCTGGTGTTGAGCGGAAACATCCTCGACGGATACAAATCCAGCGAGGTGGTCCCCGCGCTTGGCCGTCTGTTACGAATGCCGGATGACCGGGTCCGGGATATGCTACAGGGAAGGCCATCCCGCATTCGTAAGGCGTTGGAGAAAGACAAGGCGTTACGGATGATGGCAAAAATCCTTGCTTGCGGCGCGGGCTGCGACTTTGAGTTGGTTGAAGCGGGGACGAGTGGCGGGCAGCCCATGGGAGAAATGGCTGGAAATACCTCCCAGGAACCGAGATCGGGATTGGTGAATGACAACAGGCTAGCCCAGGAAGCGCAGAATGGGTCCGGACTCGCTTCGATCCCACTGCCCGAGACACCGGAGTGTCTTGGACAATCCGATGAATCGCTGCAGGAAGAACCGCTCACCCTGGATATTCAGGAAGCTGACCCGCCGGAATCCTCCGATGTCCGGCTGTCACTTGAGCCAATAGTAGAGCCGCCCCACGTGGATGAAGCGGATGCAGATGAGGCATCGGAAGGGTCCGGACTTGAATCTTTGGTACTGAAAGCGATACCGGAACGGTATCCGCTTACGGGAAGGGAGTCGGCTGAATCTGCCGACCGGAATCCAACGGTCACTGCGGACTCCGGGTCTGGTGATGCGGTTAGGATGGAGCCACCTTCTCCCGGGGTGAGAGTGGGGGACAGCCGGTGGGCGCGGTTGCGCGGGGTGTGGAGCGGCAAAAGGCCGGTGATGACGTTAGGCGCCGTCTTTTTGGCAGTGGCGGTGGTTGCCGGGGGCGCTCAAATACTGAGCACCAGTTCGACTGCTTCACGGCAGCCGGAGGCAGATGCTCCCGTGGTCGCCGGATCGCCGGTAGATCCTAAACGAATGACGACTCAGACGGTACTTGAGGAGTTGGCTCGGTCCGTTAGGATCTGGATGATTCAGTATGGCTCGGGTTTCGATCCTAGCCAGGTCACCATGGCGAGGATACGGCAGGATCTGCAGATTGCCGAGATGGGCATGCTGGATGGATGGGGTAATCCAATTCACTACCGGGTGGATGGCGAGCGGTTTGTCTTGATTTCGGCCGGACCCGACGAAGCCCTGGACAGCGCGGACGACTTGGTACTTCAACGCGCCGCGCGTTGATCAGCGGGTACCGTATACGACGATGGTTTTTCCCTTCACGTGGATGAGTTCCTGCTCTTCCAGGTTCTTTAGCACCCGCCCCGCCATCTCCCGGGAACAGCCGACGATACGCCCGATCTCTTGACGGGTCACCCGGATCTGCATGCCATCGGGATGGGTCATGGCATCCGGTTGCTTGCAAAGTTCCAGCAGGGTGCCTGCCACCCGGCCAGTTACATCAAGAAACGCCAGGTGGCCAACCTTCCTGCTGGTGTTGAGCAGCCGCTGAGTAAGTTGAGCGCCCATGGCATAGAGAATCTCCTTGACATGGGGTCTCAGGTCGGTTTCAAAAAGTTGTTCCAGCCGGGCGTAACTGATCTCCGCCAACATACATTCCGAACGGGTGCGCACCAGCACGCTGCGGCTGGGCTGAGACGTGAATAGCCCCATTTCACCGATAAATTCGCCCTTATTCAGGTAGCTCAGCACGATCTCTTTTCCTTCGTCGTCCTCGATGATAATCGAGACCGATCCCTCGACCAGGTAGAACAGGATATCCGCTGCGTCGCCCGGGTGAACTACGTCGATTTTCGCCGGGTATCGTCTACGGTGGCAGAACGAGAGAAAGGGCTGCAAGAAATCAGGATCTTTTGCGGGCGGCTTTATGATACTCATTTTAGGTTATCCCGAAATCGTGAACTCACCCACGATTCTAGGCAAGGACCTAACGGATGTCGAACTGTGTTAGTCTGCGTAGAAAGTAATTTTACGAGGTTGTGATGAAGGCACGGGTTAAGTGGATTGAAAATCGTCTTATGGTGGGCATGTCCGGTAGTGGGCATTCGGTTGTCATGGACGGCCCCGAAGCGCTCGGGGGACACAATCTGGGGGTCAGGCCCATGGAGATGCTTCTACTCGGCCTGGGCGGATGTACCCAGTTCGATGTGTTACACATACTTGGCAAGGGGCGCCATCGGGTGACCCGCTGCGAAGTGGAGATCTCCGCGGAACGGGCGGAGACGGATCCCAAGGTTTTCACCAGCATCCATGTTCATTTCATCCTCGCGGGGCCGGGATTGACCGAGCAGGCGGTGGCAAGGGCGGTTAAACTCAGTGCCGAGAAGTATTGTTCGGCTTCATTGATGCTCGCTCAAGTGGCGGAGATATCCCACGACTTTGAGTTGGCCGAGGCGTGAAGGACACCGAGGTAGGGGCGTTCGATGCGCTGGTCGGCGAGTTTTATCCCGTTTGGTTCCGATATCATTCACTGGAGGCGGTAGCATCGGGAGTAGCGGGATATGACGGAGATCTGCCCACTGCCGAGGACCATGCGTTGGGCGCCTTGGCTGCCTGGCTAGAGGCTACCATCGTCGGCCTGGAAGAGTTGGATTACTATGCTCTCGACGAGGACAGGCGCCTGGACGTGGAGATCTTGTTCTGTGCCTGCCGCCATGAACATCAAGCCCTGCTTGAGATGGACTGGCGCCACCGCGATCCGTTGAGGTATCTACCTTTTCGTGCCCTGTGCCGGCTGACCGCCACTCCCTGGATAGCGGCTGATAAGTCGGTCGATCGCTGTCTGCGGGAGCTACCCAGCTATCTTCAGCAGGCTCAGGAACGGCTTTCCGCCGTTCCTCAGTTGGTCCCTCAAGTCTGGTTACAGGCTGCGCGGGCCGAAGCAACTACCGGCACCCGGTTTATTCAGAATCTGGCCCGTAGCGCGGTCTCCGAGCCGCACCATAAATCGGCAATGGATTCGCTGCAGGCCTTTGACCGCTTCCTGCAGCAGGCAATCCCTCCGGCCACGGGGGGAGTTGCCTGCGGGGAGGTTTGGTTTCTCCAGCGGCTTTATTTTCAGCACGGCCTTTCCGGTAACCCGGATGCGTTGCACCAGTTGATTACCCGGGTTTACGACACCACCCTCGGCGAACTATCCCAGCGTTCAGTGGTGGCATGCGGTTGTCCAGATCCCACCCAGTGGCTAGAGCAGGTGGAGCACGATCGCGGTCTGGAGGCCGATGCGGTAGCCGAGTTTGCCGCCCACGAAAATCGGCGGTTGCATAGCTTTTTAAATGAGCTTGGGGTATTCGACTTGCCCAGCGCCTCCACTCTTGATGTCCGAGTGGATCTCACCGGCTGTCACCGTTCCTGCTATTTGCCACCGGGACCCGCTGATTCGGCGCCATTGGGAACGCTCTGTCTCTCCTCGGGGATTGGAGAGAACGGCACTTGGGACCGCGAACAGTTGCTCGACGATTGCTTTGTACATGGCTGGTTGGGTACCCACCTCCAAGCAGTGGCCGGGCAGAAGAGTACGGTCGCCTCGAGTTTGGTGCGCCGCTTGAATCCGTCTGTGACCATGACTCAAGGATGGCAGATGTATGCGGAGCAATTAGTGGGTGAGCGTGGTTACCAAAGCCCTCCCCAGCAGTCCCTACAACGGCTGTTAAGACGGCTCAGGCGGATAGCGTTGGCGTTGCTCGATCTTGAGGTGCATGTGAACGGCCTGGATTTGGAATCCGCTCGTTCCCGGCTAGCGTCTTTGCCCGGCAGGGTGTCGTCTTGTCAGCTAGAATCCGATCTGCTTAGGCTATCGCGTGATCCCACCGCCCATCTGGCAGCCATAGTCGGCTGGCAGCTAATCACCGAGTTGGGTCAGATCGTCGCCTCCAGTGGTCGGAAGACAGACGAGCGATTATTCCACCACTCGTTGCTAGCTCAAGGGGCGGTGGCTGTCCCACGGTTGATTCGCAGGGTATATGGAAACGATGTCCGGCAGCGCGTAATGGCGAGTTTAGGGCTGGCGGATCGGGCCAGCGGGAACCGCTAGGGCTCGCAGCCGGTTGCAATGCTGCTTGCCGCTGATCTTAAATCCAGTAGACCGATTTTGTCATGACCTTGGAGGCTAGCTGCATGGCTAACTTGACCGGTTCGGGCAGGCTGGCGCCGCCTCCCTGCAGTGCTGTCCTGGCGTGGTGCATTTCATCGTCTCGCATCTGCTCGAGAATTGCCCGGCTCTTGTTATCCTCCTGGGGAATCTCTCGAAGATGCCCATCGAGGTGCTGACACACCTGGCGCTCCGTTTCGGCAATAAATCCGAGGCTCCATTTGTCACCGGCCAGGCCCGCCGCCGCACCGATGGAGAAAGAACAGGCATACCACAAGGGATTCAGCAGGCTTCTGCGATCACCCAATTCTAAGAGGCGCTGGTGACACCACTCGAGGTGGTCTCCCTCTTCTTGGGCGGATCGCTGCATGCTTTCCCTGACCTGAGGTAAACGGGCGGTTAGCGCTTGGCCTTGATAGAGTGCCTGGGCGCACACTTCACCGGTATGGTCGATGCGTACCAAGCGCGCGCTGTGACGCCGCTGCTCGGTATTCAATTCGCCCTCCGCTACGCGGTCGCCAGGGTTGCTTCGCTCCGTGGCGTGGGGGTGACCGAAGATCGTTCTCAAGGCCTGATCCACTCCCATGAGAAGGCGGTCTGCGGTGGTATAGTCGCGTTGCTCCATAGGTTAAAGAATAAGCGATAACGGTTTACCGTACTAGTTGCGCACCGCTAAACGGGGTCCCCTGAGCTAGGTCTCGCGGCGGTCAGGGGCGCTGCTAGTTGTTGAGCAATCAGTTCGATCGGATGTTTTACTTGGAGATCAATCCCATTCCGGCGCAGGTTCGCGCCCAGCTGCAGCGCGCAACCCGTGTTGGATGTCAATAACAGGTCCGCCACGTCGTTGCCGATAGATTCGATGACTGTTTGTGCAAGCCGGTCGGCCATCGCCGACTGGCTTAACAGATAGCTTCCCGCCGCTCCGCAGCAGCCGGTCTCGGATAATGCCCGGGTCTCAAGTCTCGGTACCAGTTTTAGTAATGACAGGACATCGTCGGATCCTCCCGGGGCGGTGCGTTGGGTACAGGGGATGTGGAGCAGCACCCGCTTAGCAAGCGGCGTAAATGACTCCGGTCCGAGTAGCCTGGATTGGGTGAGAAAACTGCAGATATCGGTTACCCGGGGTTCAAGTTGAGCGCCTAGACGGGGATAGTCGAGGAGTTGCACACCGCAGCCACTGGCCACGTAAATGATCGCTTGGAGTGCTAGCCCATTGAATTGGCGGCAATTGGTCTCGGCGTACTTGGCTGCTGTTTCCGGTAGTCCGTTGTGTAGGTGGAGTGCTCCACAGCACACTTGATTGTGGGGAACGACCACTTCCAGTCCCATCGCGGTCAGTGCCTGGATCGCTGCGACGAGGGCGGGCTGATCGGTTAGTCTGCCGATACAGCCGGTGAACAGGCCGACTCGGCCCCGTGACGGCAGGCTGCGGGGAGCGTAGGTTTCCCGCCATTCTTGGGTCGGAAGATTGTATTCCGGCAGTAAATCATCCAGGCGCCGGAATGCCGAGCCCGAGATTCTTCGCAATAACTGCCGTACCGGGGAGCGCCGATAGGCTCGCGCAGCCGGGCGTATGCCAGGAAAGTAAGGCACGCGCGTCAACAGTCTGTAGAGTAGCCGCTTGCCCGCGGATCTGTGCTGAGGTTGAGTGGCTCGTACGGCGTCGATTAGCGGCCCATAGCGAACACCCGAGGGACAAGCCGATTGACAGGCGAGGCAACTCAGGCACTGGTCAAGATGGTTGTGGAGCGCAGGGCTGTCCACGCACCCGCCAACCAACGCCTGGATGAGCGCAATCCTGCCTCGGGGGGAGTCATTTTCATCCCGAGTCAGCCGATAGGTTGGACAATGGGGCAAGCAGAGACCACATTTTACGCAACGGTCCGCTTCGTTAAGGATCTGATCGGGTTTCACAGGGAGCCATACTAATTTAAACCGTGTATATTAGCTTATTGCCATCCGATTGCGGGCACCGACGGGGTTGGCCTGGTATTTCAAGGTTACGACGGGAATCGTACCAGGGGGTGACGGCAGCCGTCTCCCAACACGTTTGAAACGGCCATAACTCGCTGCGGGACTTGCCAATTGGCAAGATGTCCGGTAACATTCGCGCTCTTTTTTCGAGCGATTCCGCTTCGTCGGGATCGGCCTAAGATCAGGATTCTCCGCTGGAGTGGTTCAAATGACGACCGTGAGCGCAAAACCCGCCGAAGTACGCCGCAATTGGCATCTGGTCGATGCCGAAAACAAGACATTGGGCCGGCTGGCAAGTGAGATCGCCCGCCGGTTGCGGGGAAAGCATAAGCCTGAATATACCCCTCACGTGGATACCGGCGACTATATCGTGGTGGTCAACGCGGAGAAGATTCGCGTAACCGGTAACAAGCTGCAGGACAAGATGTATCACCACCACACCGGTTATATCGGTAATCTCAAGTCGGTCAATCTTGAGAAGATGCTGATTAAGGCACCGGAGCGGGTCATTGAGAGCGCGGTCAAGGGCATGCTGCCTAAGAACCCATTGGGGCGGGCCATGTTCAAGAAGCTAAAAGTGTATGCCGGACCCGAGCATAGACACCAAGGCCAGCAGCCGCAGCCTTTGGATATCTGATATTTTACGATCGAAGAATTCGGGAAACGAAAATGGCACAATCATCCCAAACATATGCAACCGGACGCCGCAAGAGCTCAACCGCCCGGGTTTATCTCAGCGCTGGCAACGGCGCCATCGTCGTGAACAATCGAAATCTTGACGACTATTTCGGTCGAGAGACGTCGCGGATGATGGTTCGGCAGCCGTTGCATGTCGCCGACATGATGGACAAGGTTGACGTGCGTGTAAGCGTGAAAGGGGGTGGCAACACCGGCCAAGCGGGAGCAATTCGCCATGCGATCGCGCGGGCCCTTTCCGAATATGACGAGGGACTGCATAGCCCCATGCGCAAGTCTGGCTACCTTACCCGGGATGCCCGTGCGGTGGAACGAAAGAAAGTTGGGCTGCACAAGGCCCGCAAGCGGCCGCAATACTCGAAGCGCTAGTGGTAAAGGAAGCAGAGCCGTTTACTGGGATGTAGCTCAACTGGCAGAGCGACGGACTCTGACTCCGTAGGTTCTAGGTTCGACCCCTAGCATCCCAGCCAAAAAATAACAGGTCCGCCCCAGTATGCACTTCAGGGGCGGGCCTTTTCGTTTTAGTGTTTCATGGTACCGCCCATCTGCATCTGCAGTTTTTTTACCGGCGCTTGAATCTGCGAGCTGCTACCATCGGCGAAGTCTAGCGTGATGGTAACGGACTCTCCCGGGACAAGATCCCGCTGCAGGCCGATCAGCATCACGTGCAAGCCTCCTGGTTTCAGTTCGGTTTCGCCCTGGGCCGGGATTTCGATCGCGTCAACCTGCCGCATCTTCATCATTCCTCCCTCGTGCACGTGGGTATGCAACTCGACGATCTGTGCTGCGTCGCTCTTGGCGCCCACGATTGCATGGTTGGTGGATGTGCTGTTGCCCAGCTTCATGAAAGCGGCAGAGTTGGGTTGGCCGGGAGGTACGGCCCGCACATAGGGTTCCTTGATAACTATGTCTTTTGCACTGTCAGCCAAACCGGTTAGCGGCATGGTCAGTGTGCCAAGCAACAGAACGGGTATGGTGAGCCGCCAGCGGCCAAGGATATCGTGCTTCATGGTCGAGTCCTCAATACATCAGTTGGGGTTGGTTGGCTGTCCTGGACCAAGCAGTCTTCGGACCGCCGCGAGAATTTCTTGTGGGGGGGAGGCATGGTTGAGAGTCACACTAAGCGAGCCATCCGGGGCGACTACGTAGGTATTGGACGAGTGGTCCACCAGGTAGCCTCCCCGAGATTCCCCTTCGACCCGGTGATAGGCGGCCCCGTACTGGGCGGCAACCCGGGCCACCGCTTCGGGAGTGCCGGTCATTCCCAGGATGGCGCGGTGAAAATAGTTCGCATAGCTTGACAGCTTATCCAGGGTATCTCGCTCGGGGTCCACGCTAATAAATACGCCTTGCACCCTTGCCAGTTCGGCCTGGCTCATCTCGCTCAATGCTTGGCTCAGCAATGCCAGGTTTGTTGGGCAGATATCGGGACAGAAGGTGTAACCAAAATAAATAAGGACCACTTTTCCTCGGTGGTCCTTGAGATGAAAAGGACCGCTCGGCGAGGTAAGTGAGAAATCGCCACCCCGGGGGGGTTGGGAAACGGTGGCTTGCCGCCCATTCGGTAGTAGCAGCTGGTAGAGTCCCCATCCCAGCAATACGCCGGTAATGAGGGTGCCGACAATCCATTGGTAAGGTTTCATGCTGTGATCCGAGATGGAGTTATGGGCGGAGTGTATCGAACTGGAACGGCGCAGCCATGACACCTTTTTCTGTGGTTACGAGTACTGTTGCCTCCCACTGCATACGTTCCAGTACGCAGACTGAGAGCATGCCATTGCCGGTGAATCGAGCACCGGATTCCCGGTTTAGGCGTGGCCGGTTATACCCCATGTTCATGCCTATCCCCTGAAAGTCCACAGCGACTTCGCGGGCGGTGAAATTTTGGGTTTGTACCGTTATTTGCAGCGGTTTCAATCCCTGGATCGGCAGCGGCGCAATAGAAACTGCGATCTCCTCGCCACTGGGAAACCTGGCCACGCAAGGACCCTGTTGTAGGTCGCAGGGGGGATCTACCGTGGCCGCGGCGATAATCTCCGTTTTGGCAGATGATTGCATCCTGATATAGAGCCCCGCCGCGGTCAGTGCCGCAACCAGGGCGATCGCCGAGGTGGTTATCCATATTCCATGGGTTAGTGGCATGGTCTTGGCAAACTATCTGCTCTCAGTTTTAGGTGGAGGGGTTGCATTACAGGTGCGACTGGTTACGTCGGACAAGAAACTCTGCCTTCAGGTTTGGACCTGGAAAAAGAACCAGGGTAATCGGTACCGTCTCCCCGGCTTTCAGAGCAACTTGAGGATGGATCAGCATGAGGTGGTAGCCACCCGGCTGGAAAACAACCCGTTTCCCCGGTGCCAGGGTGATTTGCTCTTCCTTCAGCATCCTTGCCAGTCCGGTCTGCGGGTCATGCAGGGTCCGGTGAATCTCAATGCGTTCAAAAGGCCCGTCGGTAGCACCTGCCAGGGTACGGTGTTGCGCGTCATTATTTTCGAGGGTCATATAGCCGGCAAGTACATTGGCATTAGGCGGCGCTTCGGCGATCCAGGCCTCGTCCACTGTCACACCTTCATCGGAGCACCCGCTGAGGAGTAGCGTTAGGAGCGGTATAATCCCTATCAGGTTCAAATTGTGAATCATCGACGGGTTTAATGCTGACGGACAAAGACAGTAAAAAGTATAAGAGTTTCCTAATTTGGAGAGAATGTGGCAAATTGTCGCACCCGGGGCCAATGGCCTATGCAGTTCGTCTCACGGGCCTTGTACCGCTTCCGATAGTGTTTGATTTCTTTCCATGACTCCCATCTGCTCCTATTCTGAGTTATCTCTCGGTAAAGGACTCAGCGTTCTAGCTGCCCTCAGGTCTGTGGCGATTGCCGGTCAGCTCGCTTTCCTGGCGTTTGCCTCTTGGGGGTTGATGCTGCCGCTCCCCACGGTGCCCATGCTGGTTGTGATTTCTACTTTGGCGGTTTGGAATATCGCGGTCTACTGGCGACTCAAGCAGCCCTGGGAGGTAACCGCAGCGGAGGCATTTCTCAACCTGGCCGTGGACATCGCGGGGTTAAGCTTACTGTTTTACTGGTCGGGTGGTGCCACCAACCCTTTCGTATCGTTGTTTTTGATTCCGATCGCGTTTGCGGCGGTAATTCTACCTTACCGATATGTGGCGGGGGTCTCCCTACTATGCGTTGTTTGCTACTCCCTGTTGATGGTGTTCTACATCCCGCTGCCTGCCATAGACCCCCAATTCGGTGGAGATTTTAATGTGCATGTCCTCGGCATGTGGGTAAATTTTTTAATCAGTGCCGTGTTGATGGCGGTAGTGGTTGGCGGAGTTGCGGGTAGTCTTCGCGAACGTGAGCGCCAGCTTTCAAAGTCGCGCGAAGAGGCGCTTATCAATGAGAGGATCGTCGCTATGGGGGCCTTGTCCGCAGGTATTTCCCATGAGATCAATACGCCGTTGTCAACCATGACACTGGTGGTGGATGAACTTATGGATAGACCCGGTCAGGATCCCGAGGTCTATCAGGACCTGGATCTGCTAATCACACAGATAGCAGTATGCAAGGACAGGCTTAGGGAGCTATTGGATGCGACGGGAAGTTCCCGGAGTGAGAATGCCCAAGGAATGAGGCTCAGTCGCTTCATCGGGCAGATTGTGGAGCGCTGGCGAACAGTGCGCCCTGAAATCCGGGTGCAAGTCAGTTTAGAGGAACCGTTCCACGATCCTGCCATCCTGGCTGAGCAAACGATTGGGCAGTCGATCACTAATCTTTTAAACAATGCGGCGGACGCGTCGGTTGCCAACTTGGGTGATACGGTGCGGGTCAACGTAGTTAGTGACGGGCAGTGGCTGTTGATTCGCATCGACGATCAGGGAAAAGGCGGCGTGCCGTCGGACCTTGGTGCCCAGGCAGGCAGAGTAGCCTTTTCCACCAAGGAATCCGGGCTGGGTATTGGGTTGATACTGTCCAATGCGAGCCTCGGCCGGTTCGGTGGGGAGGTCCTCTTGCTGGACAACCCGGGTGGGGGTACACGCACCCAGATTAGGTTACCCATCACCGGCTTGGTCATCGAGAGTGGAGGGGGTGATGGAAAAAGTAGCTGATATGAGGTCCCAGCGATTGTTGGTAGTGGACGATGATCAAAGTTTTCTTTCCGTGCTCAAACGCGCGCTCGTGCGCCGTGGCTTCGTCGTAATACCCGCTCGCTCGGGCCAGGAGGCGCTAGCGGCGGCCAGCCGCTACCGGCCTGGCCAAGCCCTCGTGGACCTCAAGCTCGGCGCAGAATCGGGTTTGCTCTTGATTCGGCCCCTCCGGCAGCTTGTTGACGATATGAAGATCGTGGTATTGACGGGCTATGGAAGCATTCCAACCGCTGTACAGGCGGTCAAGGCCGGGGCCCACAATTATTTGGCTAAGCCGATTGATGTTGATACGGTCGTTGCGGCGTTCGCGGAAATGCCGGAAGAGCCACCAGCAGGCGCCAGAATGTCGCTGCGGCGCTTGGAGTGGGAGCATATTCAGCGTGTACTCGAGGAACATGGCGGCAACATCTCGGCTACGGCGCGGAGCCTCAATATGCACCGCCGCACCTTGCAGCGAAAACTGCAAAAGCGCCCCGAAAAAGGATAGTTTCCTCCCCTGCCAGCGTAGGAGTGGCGACCGGGGCATCCGCTAGTTGCCGGCGGTATTTTTCGCTGCGCGCCTTCGCTACCGGCTACCGCACTCCAAACGGTGTTGAATACCCTTGGTAGGCGATGCTCTGGCTTAAGGGTTCGGCTGGGCACCGGTGCCTTGTAACACTTTTACCACGTTACTATCCGCGATTTTCAAAAAATCACTTTTCGACCCCGAGTTTCCCAGTTACCGCACCGGGGTTGTGAGAAATACGCCATACAAGTTATCGAGGATTCAACCACAACTCCCTGACATCCACTATATATAGCGTGTATCAGCCATTAAGGACACAAGTAATGTCGGTATTTTTGCAACAAAGATATTTTTTGTTGTTTTTTTCAAAAAAAGTGTTGCAAAAGGGTTTCCTTGTGTCTAGTATTCAACCTGCACAACATCTGGTTTACCTGTTATTTACTGCGGGAGTTCTACTTAAATGAAAAAACTGATCACACTGGCAGTATCGGCTGCCCTGGTTGCCCCTCTGGCAGCTTTCGCTGAGACCACCCTCTACGGACGTCTTGATACCGCTTTGGACTACATCGATCCTGATGACGAAATAACCGCTTCGCTTGATCAAAATGGCGACGTGGTTACCGTTACCGGCGTTGGCGAAACCTGCGGCGACGGCGATAGCTGCTGGGATGTCAATACCAACACCACTCGTGTGGGTATCAAGGGTTCCGAAGACCTGGGCAACGGCCTCAAGGCCATCTTCCAGGCTGAATGGGCGTTCAGCAGCTCCGAGGGCGGTTCCACCGCTGATGGCCTGCGTAACCGTCTGGCCTATGCCGGTCTGAGCGGCGGTTTTGGTACCGCTGCCATCGGCCGTCAGTGGACCCCTTACTACGGTGCCGTTGACAAGACCGACATCTTCAACAAGGCTGCCGACGTTTACTACCTGGGTACCTACCGTACCGGTAATGCCGTGGCCTATGTTACGCCTAACTTCAATGGCTTCCAGGGCAAGGCCGCGTTGGTTTTGGACGAAGGCAATACCGCCAAGGACAACATTGATCATTTTCAGTTGACCGCCGAATACAACAACGGTCCCATCAGCGTCGGTGTCGGTTACCTCAAGTCATATGGTGCGACGGTCCAGACTGCTGCAGTCCCCGCCGGATTTGAAATCGACCAGACTACTGGTCTAATTGTGGCTACACCAGCAGTTGCCGCCTCCTCGGTTGACGTTGAGGATACCACCACCTGGGGTATTGGGGCGAGTTACAACTTCGGCATGTTCAAGCTGATCGCCCAGTACGAAGACAGCGAGACGCCTGATGTCTTCGATGTCACTGATAGCATGGACTGGAGATCTTGGGCCGTTGCCGGTGAAGGTTACTTCGGCAACCACACCCTGCGCGCCATGTTCGGCAACCTGGACTACGATTACGACGACGACAACAGCTGGGCAGTTGGCTATCAGTACAACTTCTCCAAGCGCACCCGTGCTTATCTCGAGTACAGCGATCGGGCAGGCGTATCTCGTGACAACAATGCCGGCACGATCACCGTTGGCGAGTCCGATGTCTTGACCATGGGCTTCCGTCACGACTTCTAAGTCTCGTTCAGAGATAGGAAGTAAATTTAACGGGACCTTCGGGTCCCGTTTTTTTTGGCAAGAAATTTTCCAGGAAATGCTGGCTATCCATTACGCGGAACGCCACCGGCTAAGGTTGGTAAGACCGGCCGTGTTGAAACCTGCGTACCGGTTGAATTTTCCTAGTGCGGTGAAAATAAGGTATATTTCCTGCAGGTTGGGTCTTATGGGACCCGAACCGGAAAAATGACAAGCCCGATTGGGCCCAAAGAATGAATCGAGGATGATGAGAATGAAATTGAGAGTGGCACACAGAATGATGATCGCGGCACTGGGCCTGGGTATCACCCTGCCGTTGCTAGCGGCCGATACCATAAAGCTGGGTGTTGCCGGTGCGCACAGCGGGGATCTTGCATCCTATGGTTTGCCGAGTGTCAACGCCGCCAAGATTGTGGTCGAGCAGATCAATGCCGCCGGTGGCATCGACGGGAAGCGTGTGGAACTGCTGATAGAAGACGATGTCTGCAAGCCCGAGGTGGCAACCAACACGGCGACCAAATTGGTGTCTGATGGAGTCAACGTCGTGATGGGCCACATCTGCTCCGGGGCTACCAAGGCGGCATTGCCCATCTATCTTGACGCAGGCGTATTGGTAATGTCGCCATCGGCTACCAATCCGGCGCTTACCCAGAGCGGCGATTACCCCAATTTCTTCCGCACCATCGCATCGGATGATGCGCAGGCACGCACCGAAGTCGATTTTG
>JAGRGP010000066.1 GCA_020445415.1 Gammaproteobacteria bacterium
AGCGGCGCCATCAGCACCAGCGGCAACCCGGTTACCAACCAGTGGGCTACAACCTTTCCCAACACCAGCAAGAACAGGGGCTGTGGGGTCAACAGCATCTGCTCCAGGCATCCATCCTGATGATCCGCCGCGAAAAGCCGCTCCAAGGCCAGCATAGACGCAAGCAGTGCCGCCACCCAGACTACCCCCGGGGCGATTAAACGCAATGTATTCATCTCGGGACCGATGCCCAATGGAAACAGGCTGACCACAATGACGAAAAAAAACAATGTGGAAAACACATCGGAACGACGGCGCATGGCAAGAACCAAATCGCGCGAGACAATGGCTCGAAAGGCCCTAAACATCACCTTCTCCTTTCCAGCCCAGCCGTAGTTGTTGCACCTTTCCCCGGGTCAGACTCACTTCTTGGTGAGTCGTCAGGATGACCATCCCGCCCTCGGCTACATGCCCTCGTATTACCGATTGGAGAAACTCCACCGCCGCCGCGTCCAATGCGGTGAATGGCTCATCCAAGATCCACAGCGGAGCTGGATTCACTAGCAACACAGCCAAGCCGACACGACGCTTCTGGCCCTGCGAAAGCACCCGCGCGGGAAGGTCTTCGTGGCCGTCCAGACCTAACCGCTCCAACGTTTCCCATGCCTTGGCCGCATCCAGCGGGATCCCATGCAGCTTGCACGAAACCAGTAAGTTTTCCACGCCGTTCAGATCATCCTTTATGCCATTGCGATGACCGATATAAAGCAATTCACGCCGAAAATCCTCGCCCATCTGGCGGCTGTCCTGACCTTTCCACAACACTTCGCCCTGGTCCGGCCTGATCAGCCCGCAGATGGTACGCATCAAGGTGGTCTTGCCACTGCCATTGTGACCGTGGAGATGGAGCAACTCACCGGGGCCCAGGGAAAAATCGAGCGCGGAGATAAGCCGGCGGTCACCCCGTACACAGCTCAGATTTACCACTTCCAGCATCGGCATCCCCAAACAGGCGAAAAACCTTTGCATTGTAACAGGCTGGTATACCGATTCGTATCCGCCCAGGGCCAGCTCGACCCAGCCGCTGTGCCGAAAGCGATAACCCCGATGCCTTCAATACGGTGAAATCGGCGAGTGTTTTGCCACCTCCTCGGGTAACATGTGAGGTTTAACACAACCAGCATAAAGGCCAAACATGCCCAGCAGTCACCAGGGTGAGCGTATCGTTCTCGCCTCCAACAACCCCGGCAAGGTACGGGAGATTGAACAATTACTTTCCACCCAGCGGATCACGGTGCTGCCCCAATCGAAATTCGGCGTATCCAGCATTGAAGAGAACGGCTTAACGTTTGTGGAGAACGCGATCCTGAAGGCGCGTCATGCGGCCCAATGCAGCGGATTACCCGCGATTGCCGATGACTCGGGTATAGAAGTGGATGCCCTGGGCGGTGCGCCCGGCATCTATTCGGCGCGCTTTGCCGGCCCCCAATGTAACGATCAAGACAATAACCAGAAGCTGCTCGACGCTCTGGCAACGATCGCCGACACCGACCGCACGGCCCGTTTTCAGTGCTTGATGGTTTATATGCGGAATGCCGCCGACCCAACGCCTATCATCTGCCAGGGTACCTGGGAGGGGCAAATCCTTACCACACCCCGAGGCACCAACGGGTTTGGCTACGATCCCTTGTTCTGGGTGCCAGAATTCTGCTGCAGCTCCGCCGAATTAGACCCAGAAACCAAAAATCGCCTCAGCCATCGGGGGCGGGCACTACGCCAGCTGCTCGCGGCGCTGTCGCACTGACACCCCCAGCCCCCGCTCGCGACAGCGCTCACCCTAACCAGTGGCACTGTTGGACTCAGGTCTCATTCTTCGCCTCACGCCATCTCCTCAAACCATCAGTCAAACTCACATATCCATAAAATTCTTTTAACTGTCATCGATTTGAAACAACTCCGCTGTACGTTCTAGAGGACCAAAAGTCGAGAGTGAGGAGATAAGGAGAAGATTATGGCCATTGAAAGACGCCACCAGAAACGATTGTCTACCGAGATCGATGCCGAACTCATCTACCGGCGGCGGAGTTTTCAGGCACAGATAGAGAACATCTCGTTGGATGGAGTCATGGTAAGAACCAGCTCATTGACCGCGCCGAGAGGGACCTTGGTTAAGATTGGATTGAACGTCAATGGCAGAGACTGGCAGATTGCCGCATTGGTCATCCACCAGGATCAAAACCGAACCGGAATGATGTTGCAGATGCCACAACCCGAATTGCTCAGGCAACTGGCCGCTCTCCCCCTCAGCAAGGGGGCACGCCGCAATACCCTCGAACGGACTCATCACTATTTGCCAGCGAGACCCGGTATCCTTATGGAACGCCATTCTCACTGACCCCTCAAGGCATTGCACCCATGCCTAGACGGGCATGGGTGCAAATCACGCCAACGCTGCCCTCCCCCTGACGCTAACCCCGGACAGCGATTCAAGCCAACAGCGACGGATTCCAAAGCGAGTTTCTGTTAAGGTATTCCTGTTCTATTGAACAAGATGACAGAATCGCATGGCCAAGACCTTCGTAACCGATACCACCGATGACACCCGTGTACCCTTTCTTCGTGGAATACTGACCCGTTCGCTGCATGACAGTGGTATCGACTTTGATGCTGCTTACAAGCTAGCGTCCGAGGTCCGGCAGCAGTTGGCGGATGTGGAAGAGATCTCCGCGGAAGAACTCAAGCAACGAACTCTATCGCTGCTTCAAGCGGGATCATTTGACGAGAAGTCCATCGAGGCATACCGCAATCCCGGGCTCGCCCCGGACCCGATCATGGTAGTGGACCGGGAAGGCCAGGCGAGCCCGTTTTCCCGCATGGAACATATTCGCGCCCTGGAGTCCTGCGGACTCTCTGGAAAAGAGGCGCGTATCGCCAGCAGGCATATCCTAAACCATCTCCTGGAAAGAGAAATAAAGGAATTGAGTTCGTCTCGGTTGGGCCACCTCACATACGTTTGCCTGTACCGTCACATGGGCCGGGAGATCGCCCGGCGATATATGGTGTGGGTCGACTTCACCCACAGCGGACGTCCGCTTATTTTACTAATCGGAGGCACCACCGGATGTGGAAAAAGCACGGTAGCCACCGAAGTTGCCCATCACCTCGGGGTGGTTCGCACTCAGTCCACGGATATGTTACGGGAAGTGATGCGAATGATGATCCCCAGCCGCCTGCTGCCGGTGCTCCATACCTCGGCCTTTGATGCGTGGACCGCCATGCCGTCAAAGTTCGCTGCTCTAGGCTCCGAGGAAGATCTTATCGCTGACGGTTACCGCAGCCAGATGGAACTCTTATCGGTACCGTGCGAAGCCGTAATCCAGCGGGCCTTGACCGAACGTGTTCCACTCATTCTGGAAGGCATCCACATCCATCCATCGCTCCTGGATCATATCGACAGCAGTGGAGATGCGGTTATCGTACCGGTGATGTTGGCCATTCTAAAACGGGACCGGCTGAAACAACGGCTCCGTAGCCGTGGGCAGATAGCCCCCAAGCGCAGCAGCCGGAAACACTTGTCCAATTTTGATCGCATCTGGGCCTTGCAATCGTTTTTACTGTCCGAGGCAGACCGGCACGGGATCCCGATTATCGCCAATGACGACATGGAAAAGGCGACCTCCATGGTGATGGCAACCATTGTGGATACCATGGAGTCACAGTTTGATGCTACCCCCCGGGAGGTTTTCGGACGAGATGACCGGGTACGGCAGCAGGCCGCTTCTGCCCAGAAGCCCTGATTTTCACCAGTCAGCCTGCTAGCCATCAGTATTCCTTATTTTTCGTAGAAGTTTTTACAAAAATTAGTTCATTCTAATGACCAAGATCATGGCGTTCCCGGCGCTTTGTTACAGAATTATTAAAGAAGGATGGTTCTGCAGTCCTTTCATCAATTTCAGTAGGAAGCAGTGTTTCTAGGTGCTGAGAAAGGTGGGTCTAAAAGAATCGGGTGGAATTAAACAATCATATAATCAGGCATGTAAGAAGCACCCTTCGAAAACCGGCACGGCCATTACGGGCAGAATGCTCCAGGCCCAGTTTTAATTAATTTGTCCTTATGATTTAGGATTATCGTACCACTACTCGGAGGAACACATGCGAAAGAAAAATCCGATTGCCGCCCTGATGGGCAGCTCCCCTTTCAAACCCATGCAAGCGCATATGCAGCTGGTCAAAGAGTGCGTTGCCGAGGTGCCCGGGCTGTTTGATGCCTTGATCGATGGCAACGAAGAGGAGTTGACGGCTCATAAAGACCGTATTTTCTCCAAGGAGCAAGAGGCTGATGATCTCAAGAATGACCTGCGAGCTCATCTGCCGAAAAGCCTGTTCCTGCCAGTCGACCGGCGTGACCTTCTAGAGATCCTGGAGTTACAAGACACAATCGCCAATACCGCTCAAGACATTGCCGGCCTGATGATGGAGCGCAATATGTCGGTGCCCAAAGGCATGGAAGCATCCCTCCGGGAGCTGGTGAAGCTGTGCGTCGATACCAACGATCGAGCAGCGGCGATCATCGGCGAATTAGATGAGCTAGTGGAGATGGGATTCCGTGGCAAAGAGGCCACAAAAGTCGAGGAGATGGTTGCTGACCTCAACCGCATCGAGGACGAAACAGACAGGCTTGGCATCGCCTTGACGCGCAGCCTGTTTGCACAGGAAGACGATATGAAGCCGGTATCCGTAATCTTCTGGTATCAGATGATCCAGTGGATTGGTGACCTGGCCGACTTTGCGGAAAAGGTAGGTGACCGTATGCGCCTTTTGGTGGCGCGTTGATCGGCGGGCCTATAGCTTCTGTCATCCGGTTAATAAACTCAGCAGCCTATGGCCCCGGTTGGGGTATGGCCTAGAAAAATTCTCGTAACTTCTTAAGGAATCCACAATGGAAATCATCTCTGAATGGGGAACAGTATTTATCGTACTGGCCGTCATATTCGGCTTTTATATGACCTGGGGTATTGGCGCCAACGACGTGGCCAATGCCATGGGAACTTCGGTTGGCTCTGGCGCCATTTCCGTAAAACAAGCGATTGTCATCGCCGCGATTTTCGAATTTGCCGGCGCCTTCATCGCCGGCGGCCAGGTAACCGCGACCATCCGCAAGGGAATTATTGATCCCTCCGCCATCACGGGCCAACCAGAATTGCTGGTTTACGGCATGCTGGCCGCCCTTCTGGCAGCGGCGATCTGGTTGATGGTCGCCTCCTCCCGCGGTTGGCCGGTTTCCACCACGCACACCATCGTCGGTGCAATTGTCGGCTTCGCGATGGCGGGTATCGGCATAGATGCAGTGCAATGGGCAAAGATTGGGACTATTGTCGCCAGCTGGCTGGTCTCGCCGTTACTGGGTGGCACCATTGCCCTGCTGCTAATGCTCAGCATCCGTAAACTTATCATCAACGCGGATAGGCCCTTTGAGCAGGCCAAGAAATGGGGACCCGTGTACGTCTTTCTGGTGGGGTTTATCGTCGCCCTGGTCACCCTGTTTAAAGGCCTCAAGCACCTGAAGCTGGAACTTACGGGCACCGAGAGCTTTATCTCAGCCGTGGTCGTGGGTGTCATCGTCGCTATTATCGGGCGCATGATGATCAACAAAGTGCGGGTCGATACCACCGCCGACCGGGATTTTCACTACGCCAGCGTGGAAAAAGCCTTTACGCCGCTGATGATCTTCACCGCCTGCGCCATGGCCTTTGCTCACGGCTCGAACGATGTCGCTAACGGTATCGGCCCGCTGGCCGCCGTGGTTTCCATCGTCGAGAGTGGCGGCCAAGTTGGCCAGAAAGCCTCTCTACCGATCTGGATTCTGGTCCTCGGCGGCGCCGGTATCGTGATCGGCCTGGCAACCATGGGCTATAAGGTCATGCAAACCATCGGCACCAAGATCACCGAACTGACTCCGACCCGGGGCTACTGTGCTACCTTGGCGGCAGCAACCACTGTGGTACTCGCCTCCAAGACCGGCCTCCCGGTGTCCACCACCCACATCGCGGTTGGCGCGGTAATGGGAGTCGGGCTGGCACGAGGTATCGGCGCCCTGGATCTGCGGGTACTGGGAAACATCGTCGTATCCTGGATTGTAACCTTGCCCGCTGGCGGTATCATGGCCGCGTTGTTCTTCTTCGTGCTCAAAGGCATATTTGGGTAGTCAGTCCCGTTCAAACCTGCCTAGCCCCCCTTTACGGGGGGCTTTTTGCGCCACCTCATCCCACTATAACGAGAACTGATGGAGTCCCAACCAAACAACTTCCAGCTAAATGTCGAACCCATCAAGGACCGACAAAAAATCAAAGGTATATACTTCCCCGCCTTCCTTAATTTTCGGCAGCTATTGGTTACCGGTCCTCCGGGAGCGGGAAAATCGACCCTCCTTAGAAAACTCGGCGGCTGGTCGGAAGAGGGGTATGTTGATCTCTCCATCGACCTCTGGTGGCGTGCTCAAGCCCTTTCGTTGCGCCCCCGGGAAATCCACCTGGGCTTTCCGTGCAAGGGCTTCAAGGATGCACTGGCGGTATTCGACGAAGGGTGGACCAAGAGCATAATTCCCCCGGAACTGGACCTGGAACGGGTGCGCATCCCCCCGGCAAAACGCTTTTTCTTTTCCGTAAACTGGCGAAACAGGTATACTTTTGAGTTCCTGATCCCCCCAGTGGAAGATCTCTACGCGCAACGGGCAAAGCGTGAGAAGCGAGGAACGCACGATGTGGATCAGGGAGTCAGTATTGAGCAGGTACAAAACCAGGTTACGGTCTACCAGATGGCCGCCTTGCACCTGCACCTGCATGGACTCAATGTCTACCTACGCGACGGAATCGATGGGAACCTGCTGAGTATCGTCGATCCGGGTCGGAGCTAAATGGCAAAATCAGACACCAGTGTCAAAAAGAGCCTTTTAAAACTCTTCAAGAGCACCTTCTCCGGACTGTCCGAATGCGAAGAGGTGGATATTAAAGAGGCCTTTCGGCTGCCTGACAAAAAGGTCAAAGTTCGCATCAAAGACTATCCATTCCAAATCAATCTGTTCCCTAATAGCAAAACGCTCCACCTCTATCCCGAACCGATGCTGGCCGGAACAACACCGGGGACCGATACGCCGCCGGCGAGTTTCATACTCTTTGATCCTGATTGCTACTACACCCAAGTCAGTGGCTTCTACCGCCTGAAGGATGGCGACCGTATTACCCTGGGCGGCAGCGATTCACAACAACAGGCGTTCCTCAATATCTCCTCGGAAACCCCTACCCGTAAACTCAGTATCACCAACGATGAAGGGGGTTTGGTATTCAAGAGCCACAGCAGCAATCCCCAGACCTGCGTGGCCCCCCTGTTAAAGGACAAGCGGGTTAACCAGATCATTGAGTGGCGCCAGGAAAAACTCCGACGCATTCGCAACCTGTACGGGGGTCCCATTGAGCTACTTCCACCAGCGGAGGCTCTCACGCTCATTCAACAGGTCAACTCGATCCTGGAGGACGAGGCCTACCGCCCCAAAAATCGTAGCGGCATGCCCGGCGGGATGATCGTACTCCCAAACGAGGCACCGGTAGTCCTCGTCGGTGATCTACACGCCAAACCCGACAATCTACTGGTGGCGTTGAGCCAGAACAGTTACCTCGAGGCCCTCGAGGAGAAACGTGGGTTCTTAGTCATCTTGGGAGACGCTGTCCATCCGGAAGGCGATGTCCCGCTGGACGAAATGGATAGCTCGATGTTGATGATGGATCTCATCTTCAAACTAAAAGTAGCCTTTCCCACCCAGGTTTTCTATCTCAGGGGAAATCATGATAGTTTCTCCGAAGAAATCGCCAAAGGGGGAATACCCCAGGGACTCATGTGGGCGAAGCGGCTCAATAAGGTGCGGGGGAAAACGTACCGAAAAGAGATGCTGCGTTTTTACGAACTACTTCCCTATGTCATGCACTCGGGCAAGGTCATCGCCTGCCATGCTGCTCCACCCACCTCACCGGTTTCGGTGGAAGACATCGTCAATATCTTGGAAAATCCCAAGCTCATCGGGGAAATCATCAATAATCGAATAAAGCTACCAAACCGACTTTCTGGTTACTCCAAAGGCAACATCAAGAATTTCAGAAAATGTCTAGGAGTACCGGCAGAAACGCCCGTTATCGTCGGCCATACCCCGATGTCAAACGACGATACGCTTTGGGAGAATGTAGGAGATATAGCCAACCATCACATTCTCTATTCAAGCGACTCACACTGGGTCGGCGTAATGGCCCAGATCGGTGACAACATATATCCATTTCGCTACCCCACTGAATCACTTATCCCCTTAATCAACAGACTATCAGACTAGCTCGGAGACAAATGTGGAACTGACATTTTGGCTGGAGTTGTTGTTGTTTGTATTCTTGCTCGTGCTATCAGGATTCTTTTCCAGCTCAGAGACGGCGATGTTCTCTCTCAATGGCCTGCAACTGGAGCAGATGAGACGGGATGGAAACCCACGGATCGATCTGATCAGGCGCATGCTGAGTGAGCCCCGCCGCTTAATCGTAACCATCCTCATTGGCAACGAGTTCGTCAACGTCGCCGCATCGGTGCTCTCCGCCTCGATGGTGATCCACCTGTTCGGTGCAGAAAATAAACTGTACAACTTATTTATTATGGTCCCTATCTTGCTGTTGTTCGGAGAAATCACCCCAAAAACCTTGGCGATCCGAAACAATGTCGCTTTCGCTACGCTTGAAAGCAAACCCATCGACCTCTTCGCCAAGCTGATAACTCCGGTACGCTGGGCGGTGAGAACCGCATCGGAATGGTTTACCACCCTGATTGTTGGAAAAGAGCGGTCTCCAGGCAACATTGTTACCGCGGACATGGTCAAGACTCTGGCACACGAAGCGGTGGGTGAGGGGGTTTTAGACAAACTCGAAGCTCAATTCATCGATCAGATTTTCGAACTTGGAAAACTGTCGCTGGAAGATGTACTGACTCCCCGAGCCGAAATCAATTTCATTCCAATCGACGTCACTGTCCCGGAGCTGCTGACCACGGTCAAGGAGACCCTCCAATCGAGATTTCCCGTCTATGAGGAAACCCGTGACAACGTGCTGGGCATCTTGCACACCCGGGATCTGCTAAATATCGACCTGAAAGAATTGGATGGAAACCGACAGAAACTGACCTCGTTATTGAGAGAAGCCTATTTCGTGCCGGAATCCAAGACGGCCCTGGGGCTGTTCGATAGTTTTCGGGAAAGCAAACGCTCCTTTGCGCTTACCGTGGACGAGTACGGCGGCATTACCGGATTGGTCACTATGGAGGATCTCCTCGAGTGCATCTTCGGGGATATTCCCAGCCCGTCCGATATCAATGAACAGTACCGGTTCGAACAACACGAAAATAGCCGACTTTCCGTGGATGGTGGCATGCCACTGGACGACTTCAACCGCCGAATGAAGACACATCTCGATGGCGGAGAAATGGAGACGTTAGGCGGATTCGTACTGCATACCTTTGGAGAATTACCCACCGAAGGCCAATCGGTATCGATCGAGGGCTTCAAGTTCACCGCCACGGAAGTTTCCAGCAATAGGATCGCCCAGTTGTCCGTGGAACCACTTTCGGTGCCAAAACAGAAAAAGGAACCGGAACCCAAGGCGGAAACCGTCAAATCGCCGGAAACTGACACAAAAGGGGCGTCGTAGATGGATATCGTCACAACCTTGCTGATTATCGCCTTTTGTTTATTGCTGGAAGGTTTCTTCTCCGGGTCTGAAATCGGTGTCGTCAGTTCCGATCAGATCAAACTCCGCCACAAAGCGGCCAAGGGCTCCAAGGGGGCAAAGCTTGCCCTGCAGATGCTGGAAAAACCAGAGTGGCTGTTATCGGTCACCTTGGTGGGAACCAATATCTCCGTGGTAACCAATACCACCATGGCGACCGCATTGATGATCCATCTCTTCGGGGAAAACGGCAGCTGGCTCGCTGTGGTGGTGGCGGCCCCGCTAATCTGGATCTTCGGCGAAATCGTCCCCAAGAGCGTCTTCCAGCAACGGGCAGATGTGTTAACCCCCTACGTTATCTTCATATTGCGTTTCTTTTCATACCTATTCTATCCAATTTTGCTGATATTCAGCTTCCTCACCCGGGTACTCACAAAGATCGCCGGCGGAGGAGAAAGAAATCCGTTTACCCTGCGAGAAGAGATCGTCACCATGATGCAAATGCCGGCCACGGAAGAGGGCGATATCCGTCCGGCGGAACAAAACATGATTCGCCGTATGTTTAATTTTTCGGAAACCACGGTTCAAGACGTCATGGTGCCCCTGATCGAAGTGATAGCCATCGAGCGCGAAGCCAGTTGCGGAGAGGCACGGGCGATCTCTTCGGAGTACGCCCACGTACGGTTGCCGGTATTCGAAGAGAGAATCGACCGCATCTGCGGGATCCTCCATACACTGGATCTACTGGAGGCTGATCCAGAAACCCCTATCGCGGAGTATATCCGTCCCGCGGTTTATGTTCCGGCATCCAAAAACATCAAGGAATTGATGTTCGAGTTAAGACGGAAAAAAACAGTGGTAGCCGTGGTAGTGGATGAGTTCGGCGGCTCTGAAGGCATCATTACCATTGAAGACATCATGGAAGAGGTTGTGGAAGATTTGGAAGATGAGTATGACAAACAAGAACACACCGATCAGGTAGTGATTCAACGCATGGGCGAACGGGACTATATCGTCAATGCCCGAGCCGAGATGAATGAGCTTTGCGAAACCCTGGGCATTGAATTGCGCAGGGGAAACTACGCAACGCTTGCCGGCTATATCCTGGAAAAGTTACACACGGTTCCCACGACCGGTACCGTGGTCAGCGAAAACGATATCACACTGACGGTGCATCGTAGCTCCGCGCAATCGGTATTGGAGGTGAGAATACACTGGTAGCACCATGCTGAGACTGTCCGCCACCTTGCTGCTGCGTCCCAGGTATCCGAAGTGCTTGGTTATCTGAAACTACAACGCCACTACGGAAAGTGGCGGGCGGAGGTCGACCCTGTCCAAATTGTTTACCTTCACCGTAAAGACGAATGGCCTTGGTACATAAAAAACTGGCCTTTGCTCGCTTGTCCGGGAAACTGGGATCTTGCGGATACCGAATACCCACCGTTTCGCCTTGAACAGATGGAAGAGTTGTTCCGCGACAGGATCCCCTACCAAGAAACGAAGACCTATCAGAAGATGATTTCCCAATTGGCTTGTCATGGCACCACCCACGCGCCTAAGCTCAACTCCCGAGAGGAGATAGACGCTTACTTTGGCGGAGTCGCAACGCTCTATCAGAGTATGAAGGAAAACGGCTTTCGCGCCCGTGATCCTCACCAACTCTCCCGGGAAAAAGAGATAACCGTGCGTATCGGGCGCACGGGTGCATTGATCAAAGCGGGTGAAGGAACCCATCGCCTGGCATTGGCTCGTTTGCTGAAAATCGAACGGGTCAGCGTTGTCGTTGACCTTGTACACACCCACTGGGTACAACGCTGTTTGCGCCAGTTCGACGACAGCGAACCCGAAACAGCGGTTCACCTCGGACTGGAGCTATTGGCCCCCGGGCTGGAGTAACCGAAAAATGGATCGAGCTCATCCAGCGCCTGATCTATATAGGCTAGATCACCGTCATTCAAGTATTGGCGGTACCCCCCGACCTTGCCACTTCGAACCTTAAAACTTTCCGGGTCCTTTGAGTCCCTTGGAGAGAGAAATCCCTGGCCCAATCCACCCTCTTCTTCCAGCTTACGCATATTTCCAAACTGACTGAACGCGATCGCCGCATTTATGTAATCCGCGTTAGGTTCAATTCCCAGAATATGAATCGCCATATTTACCAGCTCGAAGGGATTTGTATGGAGATCCGCATAACCTACCCACAAGACGTCGGGCTTATCCGCCAGGCGTTGCCGCCAGGTATTCAACAAGACAACCATCGCCCGAACGCCACGCAAGTCGTCTCGCACCAACTCGGAGATACTGCCCTTGTACTGCCGTCGTGAGCGTTTGCGGGCGTGGAAATAAAGTGAAACCAGCACATCGCGAGGGTCCCGGTGTACCACCATAACCGGTTTCTTTCGCAAGACGGGGTCGGGGCATATATAGAATCCCAGCAATCTCCGGCGAATGCTGTCCGTCATCCTATGGCTCCACATTTCGTGGCTGTAGAGAATGTTAGGCACCACCGCCTGCGCCGCATTATAGCCACCGATATCGATCTGCTGTCCGAAGTGCAGCGCTAGGTATTTACTCAAAATTACCCTAAACCAGGTACGACCACTTTTGGGAATCGATAAAACCAACGCACTGGCTTCCCGGTACAACCGGCCTTTGCGGGAGAGGTTCCAGGTAACTGCTGGCCGATAGGTATCCATATGCTGGGCAACTTCAAGATAGATGGGGCTGAATCTGAGTGTATCAAAACCGCCAGTGTCAGCGAAGCCGGTTCAGCGTACCAATGCCGAGGGCGGTGGAGTTTAGAGGATAGGTAATCTATAGTCTTGGGCCACATACGGTATTCATGGTTTATTGTGGTGGCACAACCCCTGTTCTCTGTCTTTATTCCCACCTACAATCGGGCAACTACCCTTACCCGGGCTATCAGCAGCGTAGCCCAGCAGCGTTTCACCGATTTCGAACTCATCATTGTGGACGATGGTTCGACGGACAAAACCGATCAACTCGTGGCACATTGGGCAGCGACATATGGCGAACGACTGCGCTTTATTCGGCAACCCAATCAAGGAAAGCATGCCGCCTATAATCGAGCGGCCCAGGAAGCCACCGGCGAGTTGTTGGTTCTCCTCGATTCCGATGATGTCATGCTTCCCGACGCCCTGGCTATCCTGGCTAAAAACTGGCACGCCATCCCGGAGGCAAAACGAAGCCACTATGCGGGCATCGAAGGGCTATGTAGGGAAAGCAACGGCAAACTCCATGGCCAACCTTTTCCGTATGATGGCATGGATTCGAATTATCTGGAAATGACTCGCTACCACGGCGTGTCGGGGGAGAAACGGCACGCCATACGTGTCGATATCTTGCGGCAGTTTCCATATCCGATCGTGGAGGGAGAAAAACATGTTCGACCCAGCTTCGTTTGGAAACAGATCGCCCATCGGTATCAATTCCGATATATCAACGAGGTGCTGCAAATCGTCGACTTCCGGGCGGATGGGCTGACCCGCAATGCCTCCCGAAGGCGGTTGCGTAACCCCGGAGGGTTGTACCTCTTCTGGCGAGACGACATACTCCACCACACCGACTATCTCGATCCCAAACAACTTCGCTACGCAATGAAACAGTACATTCGCTATGGCCTGCTGAGCCGGCACGGTCTCTTGACACAGTGGAACGAGGTTAGCAACAGGCGTCTTTGGGCCTCGGCATTAATACCTGGCCTGGGAAACTTTCTGACTGACTACTGTAAGCGTGCCCTGTGGTCCAGGGGCTAAGATGGAACCAGACCAATCTCGCCGCCATGACCACCCATAACAGGCTCACCAATACGGAACTGCCCCCCTCAAATCGTTGGCAGGTTACGGGGCGTTGGCTGGGCTCAGCGGGAATCGCAAGTATTGCCATTGGTTTTAGCGCCTCCACCGCTGCTGTGAACATCGGTCTTATCTTGCTCCTGCTGGGAATACTTCCCGAGATAAGAGGCCTATTACGATCTACCCCCCCAGCCGCGGTAATCATTGCTATCTTGCAGAGCACAGTCCTGATCATAATCACTGTTGTGGCCAATGTCCGCTTTCCGGAACTCTCTGACCATAATTGGAAGCATCTGGAGGATCTACTGATTATTTCTGGAATCCCCGCGGTCGCCGTGGGTTGGTGGCTCGCGCATGGCGGCATAACGTATCCGGCGATTCTGGGCCTTCTGAGTATCGGTACCGGTATCAAAAGCATCGGGACCATTAATTGGGATGCGGTGATCGCCACTCCCTTCTTGGGCAGACCGCTCATCACCGCCATCAATCCCAACGAACTCGCCTTTATCTCGGGGGCACTGCTAGTGGGAATCGCATCCTTGCTCATTTCGGGTAATTGTACCCAGAACAAGTCGCCGCTTTGGCGATTCGTGGTGATTGCGGCGTTCTCAGCCATCGCACTATGCGCGGGATACTTGGTTGTAATAGCACAATCGCGGGCCGTTGTATTGGGTGTACTGGCCACACTTTGCTTTATTGCTGGGGCGCGTATGTGGCACACCAGAAAGAGTGCCAAAGGCCGCCGCCAAACGATCGTGCTGCTTACCGTCTTGGTAGCGATATTATGTGTGATCAGCCTCAGCCCATTGGGTAAAATGGCAACTCAGCGCTTCGGCAAACTAGGCGCCAATATTCAAACACTGATGGACAACGACCTGGATTCCATCTCATCCAATTCCGAAGGTATTCGGTTACTGCTCTGGCGGGAAGGCTTGTCGCACCTACCTGACGCCATGATACTGGGCCATGGGCCAGGAGCGGCACCGCATATCATTGCCCAAAGTACTGTACCTTCCCTGAGACATTTCAATCATTTTCATAACATCTGGATACATTGGCTAGTAACGATTGGTGTGTTGGGTACTTTGGGTTTCGCAATCCTGTTCTGGAAGCTATTGGCCATCAGTTTCCAAGAGGCATTTTCCCGAGCCGGGGGTGTCTGCTGGCCAGCCGCGGGGCTGTGGATCTATTTCCTCATAGTTTCTGCTGCTCAGTTGCGCATTAACCACCCTTCCGGTCAAGCCTTTCTGGTGCTCCTAAGCGGTATGAGCTATGCCGCGGTTTATTTGCGGGCACCGCAACCCGTTACAGAATAATGCTATCGGATGCCGGAAGAATCACGCCGCAATTGACCAGAATCTTTGTCGTTGGGTGCTCTCGCTCGGGAACGACCGTGGTACAGAAGGCGCTCACTGAACGCTATCGTTTATACTCGCTACCGGAAACCGATTTTTTTGGCTTGAGCGTTGGCGGTGGAATCGGCGCCTTGACTTGCCACCTGGGTATCTCCCGTCCGCGACGGGTATATCACCGTGCCTTCGAACGGCTCAAGACGCTGTTACCCGACGATCCAGCCTTGACCGAGGCCGTGGGCAGTTGGAGATTCCGGGCTTTGGTAGAACAGTTTACCGCCGTGCTTGACCGGCAGACCCGTAACACCGGTGAGTACGGCTGGCTAGAAAAGACACCCAAGCATTTTCGACATACCAACTTGATTGCGAGATTCGTCCCGCAAGCCAAGATTATCCATGTAGTCAGACCGGGTCCCGATGTGGTCGCGTCGATTCACGACAGAGCAATGCGTTATCCTGAACAATTTGGCAGGCAGCAGGATATTGGCTATGCGATCAACCTCTGGAATCGTGCCATTCGGACAGCCCATAATGACATTATGGGGCAACGCGCACTCATTCTGAGGTATGAAGACTTCGTGGAGAGCCCCGAAGTTTACCTAAAGCGACTCGGTATGCTGTTAGGGGTACCGGAAAGAACCGCAAAACAAGATACCAGTCCGGTCATCCTTTCCTCAGAGCCTTGGAAGCTTGGTTCGAAAGCATCCATTCACCGCGTTCCGTCAAAGTTCAACGATGTTTTCGATCCGGAAACACGCCGCGTCATTCTCGCGAAATTGGATATTCGTGCCTACGAATCCCTGGCGGGACATGCCCTAAACGCAACCCCGCATGTTCACGAGGCAAAATAGCCATTGAATATCATCTCTGCCTCTTCAACCGAGTACAATCCATTTACCACATTGGGCCAGTAGTGACTCTGGCAAAGACAGAAACAGGGTGGCATGTTCGGTTTGAAGGTTACCGGAATCCGTTCCCAACCCAGCGCGGCGAGTACTGCAATTCTGTGTTTACCGCTGGTCGCCACAAACACCGCATCATCCCCTCGATCCAGGACATATCCCTGAATATGCCCAAAGACATTGGGCTGATAATCGTGCTGCTTTATCGACCGATAGACACTAAGGTATCTCTTAATCTGGCTTCGTACCGCTTCGGTGGCTTGGGGGCCAATCAACGGGTGCACAACCGTTTTCCGGCGTAGCTTCTGCACATCTCTTCGCCTCATCGAGTCCCACGGCGGCATAATCAGCGATGGGGGTTGGGAGCGCGAATTGTACTCACCCGATCCCGCCAAATCTCTGCTGTATAAAAAACAAGAAAATAGCGAATCAGGTTTGTTGGTTTCGTAGTAGGTGAGAAGAATATGCTCAGCTTCGTTGACATTATCCCTGATCAACGCTCGCGCCGCCGATACGAAGGGATTCGAATTGCCGGTAAACTGTTGCTGAATGATGTTCCGGCACCTTGCGACGGGCACATCAAACGAAAACCGACCATCAGTCGAAGGGGCCGTTCGCAAATGGATCTCGAGGTGGGGAACAGCCTGTACACCGTTGAGTATCCCGGAGATCCCATACCGAAAAAACTTTTCGATCCGATTCATTTCTCAGCGGTGAATCCGGGAGATGGTTGCTGGAATCGCTGTTAGTCTCCCCCGGTGATTACACATCCAGGGTGTGCACTCAAGCCGGGCACCTCCTTGTGCCGAAGCGGGTCATGATGGCCCTATCTAAAGGTACGAACCCGCGCGAATACACTGTGAACCTAAGCGTGGTCTATTTACACTTGTCTTCCAACTCTTGACGCCGAACAATGCCCTTCTTACGTTGAACAGCAATCACCTTGAGGTCCATTTTCAATTTCTTGCGTTTACTGGCATTACTCTCGTTTTCGAGTTTCTTCTCCAGTTTTTCTTGTTTCTCGGCCAACTTGTTCAGCAATGTATCGATTCGGTCGCAACGGGCAAAGGCCTCTCTCTCGCCCTCATCAAGATAGTCCCTCAAATTACCAATCAGTTTTTTCAGTCCCATATCCTTCGCTACCTCTTTTTTTTCAAATAATCGGTTACAGCCGTGATTAGCCGCTCCTTACCTCCATCTCCGGGAGTTCACTGCCCAGTACCCCCCCTCCCTAGGGACTCACCACAGGCGGCGCCCAGTGGCTGATGTATAAATCGTACTAGCAGCTCAAGCCAATTCCGCGGTCATCTCCCCTTCAGCAGTAATCACCGTCTTAGCCATCCGCTTGGCAAAATAATAGATGCGTTTCTGCTTCTCGATGATATCGATCTCAATGGTGTAGGCCGGAATTCGGTTGGGCTCCTCTGCTACCAGCCGCCGGGCCTGATGGGCCGCTGCCGAATCTGCTAGGTTAGAGATCTCATCTTTCATGTTGATGACCATCTGGGCAACCTCTTCATTATTTTGAGAAACTGCCTGAATCGCACCCCCAACCGCCTTCTTGATGGCGTCGTGAAAATCACTTAGAACCTTTCTGGTCGGGGCACTGATGGAAACGCCCGCGTCGATCCGCTCCTGGCCGAGTACCACCAGATTGGTCTCGATGGTGTCCCCGACGTTCTCCAAATCACTTACCGCAGCCATCAAATCCAAAAACTCCTGGGTCTGCCGGTTAGTCAGGGTGCCTTTACTGATCTTGCCCATGTAATCGATGATCTGGGCATACAGAATATCCACCTCATCGTCCATATCCTTGATGCCATTCAATGTCTCTTTATTGCCACTCAGAATCGCCGGCATAATGCGGTTCAGCATCTCTTGAACCACCTCACCCATATGCAACACTTCGAGTCGGACCCGGTCGAGAGCCAGAGACGGCGTGCTCAGCAGGTCTTCCTCCAGATACTTGGCAGCAACGACCAAACCCTCCTCCTCCAGCGCCCGGTCCGGTATAAGTCGCTCGACGATGCGTGCGAACTGGTTGGTGAACCAGATAAAGATCAGGGTATTGGCGACGTTGAAAATGGTATGGGCATTGGCGATCTGGCGCGGCGTCTCCGCTCCCAGGCGCTCGATCCCCGACAGTTCCGGGTGAGCGGGAGAGATCAAGGTCACCACTTCGGCGAGTTGGGGGATGAAAAAGAACCAAAGAACCACTCCCACGACATTAAACAGCACGTGCACCGTTGCTGCCCGCACCGCCTCCCGAGGCTTGCCGATCGAGGCCAACATGGCCGTAACACAAGTACCGATATTGGCGCCAAACGCCAAGGCAATACCCGCCGGCAAGGTAATAAAGCCCTGGCTAGCCATGACGATGACAATACCCGTGGTAGCCGATGACGACTGGATCAGTCCAGTAAAGGCCGCGGCCACGAGAATGCCGATGATAGGCGTCTCCATCTGGATCATCATGTCGAGGAAGGGCTGGTAGCTGCGCAGCGGCTTCATGGCGTCGCTCATCACGCTCATGCCAAAAAACACCAGGCCCAGCCCCATCAGCATCCCACCGTAGTGTTTTACCTTCTCGTTCTTCGAGGCAAACAACATCACGAAACCTACGCCGATCATCAACAGCGCCGCCTTGGTAACCTTAAATGCGACGATTTGGGCGGTGATCGTGGTCCCGATATTGGCGCCCATGATTACCCCAATAGACTGGGCCAAGGACATGAGACCGGCGGTAATGAAACCCACCACCAATACGGTGGTGACTGACGAGGACTGAATCACCGCGGTAACAAAGGCACCGGTGATAGCGCCCATGAAGCGGTTTGTCGTCAGCTTCGCCAGGATCGACTTCATGCGCTCACCGGCTACCGCCTTGAGGGAGTCGGACATCTGCTCCATGCCAAAGAGGAATAAGGCCAGGCCGCCAAATAGCTCCATGCCCATAACGCCCCAGGCCATCTCCTTGGCACCATCCGCGGCCAGCGTGGGAATTGCCCACATCGCACCAATGATGCCCGCAATGGCCACAAACAGGAGCCGTGTAGTTAGATCTGCTTTGGGAAGTAGGTTATAAAATTGCACAGCGCCCTCCTCAGACTTGGAAATTCTGCAATAACGGTTTGTTCTATTGTTTTACGATGGTGACGCTGACCGGACAGTGGCGTACCACCTGCTCCGCCTTCGAACCGAGTAACATATGTGCCAGGCCGGTCCTTCCGTGGCTGCCCATCACGACCATCGTGGCCCCTGTCTTCTCCACAACCTCGAGAATCCGGGTTACCGGTAGCCCCACGACCAGCATGGTATCAGACTTCCCTAATGTCTTGTTGTCTTTGTACTTTTCTTTCATCTGCCCCACAAATTCGTCGAACATCTCCTTGGCCAAGTCTTCGATTCGGACCAGACTCTTCTTCTTGGCCACACTCTGATAGTATCCAGGCATCTCGCCCAGATCATGAACCACATGCAGGATGATGAGCTTTTGCTTGCAGCAATCGGCAAGTTCACACCCTTTGAGTAGCGCCGCCTCAGAATGCGGTGAGAAATCCACCGGTACCAAGATCGGACCTTTTTTCGATTTACCAGCCATAAACGCAACTCCTAGGTTTGTGGTTACAGACTCATCCGCAATCTTAAAGGCAATAACCAAGCCGCCGGATATTTCCCGGTAGGGCTTGGATTGGCTTAGAACAGACTCCTCCTTTTCTGTAGCTTACACCGAAGTGCTGGAAATCCCTTCCGATATATGACATTTTAATGACCTGGATAAAATAAATGTTGATTGCAATCAAAGCAAGACTAGATAAAGAAAACTCATCCCGGTAACTTGTTCCTGCGGATTAGCAAGGTAATAACGAAAGCATAAAAGTTCAGTGTGGACATGGGCCCGGCGTTTGGCTAACTTCCACCCGGCTGTTTGGAGTAAGAGAGTCATAACTATACCGAGATACCGAGGAAGCCTTTGAATGTAAGTCCGCCGGCCCGCAAGCAACCATTGTCATAGCCTATGGAGGGACACCATGCAGACCTTAACGGTGGAAGGACGGCAAATCGAACTGAATGACAAAGGCTATCTGGTTAATTTCGAAGATTGGGACAAGGATGTTGCCGAGGCATTGGCAAGGGCTGATCACTTGACCCTCACCCACTGCCACTGGATCGCGATCGACTTCATGCGTGATTTTTATCGCCAGTATGAAATACCCCCTTCAGCACGAGCGCTTATTCGGGCGGTTGGAGAGCAGATCAGCGAGCACGGATGCAACAACAAGATGCTGGAGAAAATCTTTCCTAAGGGTGGCTGCAGGCACGCCTGCCGGCTCGCCGGGCTTCCGGACGCCTACTGTCATTCCTGCTGATGGGTAAAGAACTGAAAGTGCTCAAGCCCTTGAGTTTGCTACGCCGAGAGGAGCCGTGAGTGTCCGATAAACAGATGATCTACAACGTACCCGAAACCCTCTTGTTGCCCGAGCTAAATGAATGGATCTCCGGCAATGGAAGCCTGGTTGAGGATCCTGCGGAAGAAATAGAGAGGGCCTATCTGGATACGTTTGACTGGCGGCTCTTCCATGCCGGGACTGTTTTGGAGGTATCCGTCGACAATCCCGGGTACCGGCTCCACTGGAGAACACTGCAAAGCGGAGAGATTCTCGCCCAAGCCTCGCTCCGCAAGATTCCCCATGTGGCCACGGATATCGTTGCGCCCCGACTGCGCAATCAGTTGCGGGAGATCCTGGGAGCGCGCGCCCTGATGAAGCAGGTCACTATTGACTCCGGCACCCGCTGCCTGAGGATACTCGACCACGATGACAAGACCATCATGCGGATCGAGGTGCGCAAGGATAAGATCCTCATACCCAACAGCACTAAGCACTACGTCTTGCCTCCCACTGCGTATCTTTTTCCCTACCGGGGCTACATTGAGGAATTCCGGCGTACCGTCTCGCAGGTAACGGCCAAAGGAAGGCTGCGGCAAATCAGGGAGGATCCCATGATCTCGGCACTCGAATGCCTGGAGATTGTTCCGGGAGCATACAGTAACAAACCGCTGTTCGAATTCGATCCCAAGCAACGATCATACGACGCATTGCGTTTGGTGCTGGATAAGTATCGGGTGATCATGGAGAAAAACGTGCTTGGCGCATGCGAGGACAAGGACCCTGAATTCCTGCATGACTTCCTGCATGCGTGTCGCCGTACCCAATGCCTACTGCACCACTACACCAAGGTGTTTCCGGGCAAACGGATGGAGTTGATGGCCCAAGACTTCGACTGGATCGACAAGATTACGGAATCGGTACGTAGCCTTGATATCTATCTCGGTCTGTTTGATGAATTCGTAACTCGAATCGACGCCGATCACCGCAGTGCGCTGGAACCGCTCAGACGCTACCTGGAAACCCAGAAGCACAAGGAACAGCAGATTATGCGCACACCCTTGGAGAGTCCACGCTACAAGCGTCTGATGGAGAACTGGAAGCTGTTTCTCACCCAGCCCGCCCCCCCGAAAGAGGAACTCTCGATTGACGCCAGAAGGCCAATCCTGGATATCGCCTCCGAGGGAATCGCCAATATCTTCGATGAGTTGGTGAGCAAGGGCCGGGAAATCGACAGCAGCGACCCCCAAGGGTCGGCCGATGATCTATTAGCCTTGCAGGTAATCGCCAAGCGCCTGGGTTACGAGATCGAGACCTTCCATAATCTCTATCCCCGGGGAAAAATCAACAAGGTAATCAGCGGACTGGAATGCCTGCAGAGTAATCTCAACAGTTTTCAAAATCTGCACCTGCAGCACGGATCCCTGCTCGATTACAGCAAAAAAATGCAGCAGGAGCACCGTACCATGCCAGTCTGGCTAGAGGCCATTGATCTTCTGGCTGCCGACCGGGAGCGGGAGGAACAGAAGATGCAAAGCGAGTTTCATGATTGTTTTAATAAGCTCGCTACCGGAAAAGCGAAAAAACAGCTTAATGGGCTGCTCTCGAAAAGCGGCGGACGGAGTACCGGGCGACGATGAAGATCTTGGCTACCTACAATCTTAAAGGGGGTGTCGGTAAAACCTCCACCGCGGTCAATCTTGCCTACCTGGCCGCTCGGGAAGGTTATCGGACGCTGTTGTGGGACCTGGATCCTCAAGGCTCCGCGACCTTCTGTTTCCGAGTAAAGCCGAAGCTTAGGGGTGGAATTCAGGCTCTCAGGCGGCATCGCCGCTCTTTGGATGATGCGGTAAAGGCGACGGATTTCGAGGGTCTCGACCTGATCCCCGCGGATTTCTCTTTTCGTGAGTTTGATCAAGTTTTCAGCGACACCAAGAAGCCCTCGAAACAACTGCTGAAACTGCTATTTCCCATCGCCCGGGAATACGATCTGCTCATTATCGATTGTGCGCCAAGCATCTCCTTGGTTTCCGAAAACATCTTCTATGCCGCCGATGCATTGCTGATACCGCTGATTCCCACTACCTTTTCGGTGCGGACCTTTTATCAGATTCTGGACTACTTCAACAAGGCCCCTTCCCGGCACTTGCAACTGCTGCCGTTCTTTTCCATGTACGATAATAACCGGCAGCTCCACCGGGAGATTAGCGCCAGGCTGCCCAAAGAGTTCAAAGGGGTCATGAGCACTGCCATACCCTACGCGAAGAATGTAGAACTCATGGGTTTGCAGCGAGCGCCGGTGGGCAGTTTTGCCCCCTACAGCAAATCAGCCAAAGCCTATGAGCGGCTCTGGACAGAGATTCAAGAAAAAGCCCTTCAAGATCTCTAGCTCCGCGCCGTGGACGTTAGCCGGCCGATATCGATAGTTTCTTGTTTGCCCGGGATTGCTTCTCTTCAGACTGCCAACTGATCTCGATACTGATCTCATTACTGCCATCTTCCTGGGAGGCGCGAACCAGCAGATGAAGTAGCCCACTCGGGTGCATTAAGATCTTCCCATCATCATCGCTGAAGGAGACCTTACCCCTTTGAATCCCGCTCACCAGGGAAGCGAGAAGTTCTGCGATTGCGTCGGCGTCTTGCAGTGATTGGTGTCTGAAGCTGTTCTTACCTGTTCTCATAATATTTCTCCGATGATCAGTGCTTTGGATATCTACCAGTCACCTATTGTCCGAGTAGACTGTTGTCGGATTGACTAACCGGTAAGCTCCATCACCAACTGTTCGACCATCGGCCCCAAGGCTGGTTGGTGCAGAATCTCGATCGCGCGTTCCGGAGTCACCCACTCGCGGCCGCGTTCATGCTCTTGCCATTCTGACTCGGGCAACTCCCGGACAACCTTCATCGAATAAACATCGACCTGACAACTCCCTCCCCATTTGCGGTAGTGGTAACGGCCGATCAGTGTGCCAACCACCCCTTCGATACCCGCTTCTTCCAAAGCTTCCTGAGCCGCGGACTCCCGGTGGGTAAGCCCCGGCTCTTTGATACCTTTTGGCACCACCGGATACCTATTTTTTCGCGAGAATGTCACCAGTATCTCTACCTTGCCTTGGCGTACACGATAGGGAATCACCGATGATTGTGTGTAGTAGTAGGCGGGACGCTTACGCAACTCGTTGCCACCAGGGCCGGGAAACGGAAACAATCGAGGTAGGTCGCTGGGACGAGTTATCCCAATAAGGTGTGCGCGTTTTGGACTCAGTTTTTGCCACTCACTGTCAACCGCCAGCCAAGCAACGGCCCCCATGGGCAGCAGCCCCACATCCGGAGATCCCTGAGCGTTGCCAACCAGATCTTCCAGCAACAACTCCAAACCGGGGTTATGGCCAACGATCATGCCCCTTTCCAGGGTAGTGGGAAAGGCTCTGGCGATCTCCAGCAGCACCACCGGATCACTGGCAAGGATCCTATGATCCTGTAAAATCTGCCGTTCTCCCAGTCCCATCGCCTTACTGACGCGCTCCGCGGTGGCCAGCGCCTGCTCGGCGGGAGAACTCACTACCCGGCCGGGCACCAATCCCCGCTCGAGTAACCAGGTACCCACCCGCTGGGCCGCTCGCTCTCCGCTTTCCCGCAACGGCCAGTTTGTTGGTACCGTGCCGGTGTTCCGGTCTACCTTTCCGTGCCGGACAAGTAAGAGTTCTCGTTTCATTTCCGTTCCCCGCCCATCGCCGCAGTCCGCGCCCTACCCAATGATACGACTCAGACAATGATTCTTGAGGTTATCAAAATCTACTCGGCCGGTGATTTCGTAAACCGCGATCCCGTCAAGGACCTGAAGGTAGGCCTCTTCATCAAAGGGTTGGCTATCCTGCTGGAACGATCCATCCGGGTATTGATAAAAGGGCCCCGGAGATTTCATGATGGCCAACAGCAAATCGCGCCGGGATCTCAGATCAATGCGACGGATACCCATGGGCTCACCCGATTGCAGTGTCCAATTGAGCACCACGAGGGCGCCAAGTGTCGCCGCAGATACGATCTTTCCCGGTCCGTACAGCGCGGGTATTGGCACATCATACTTTTCCTCTATCCTCCACAGGTCTTCACTGGGCAAGGCGAGCAATACTTCTCTTTCGGGTCCGGGAATCAAGCTGTGCAACCGTTCGTTGTGGACGATCGTACCCGGATTGACCCGTGGCAATTTTGGGACTCCCAAAGACAGCACCTGGCGATTGGCCTTGCGGACAAACATCCGGTCGTTAGTTAGAAATCTGACCCTTTCATGATCGATTAGGCGCAGCATCAACGTTGACTTTCCGCCTCCCGAAAACCCGGCTATCCCCAGGCATTGATCCTGGTGCACCACGCCCGCGGCATGGCATATCAACCAGCCCCGCTGTTGTAACCAGTTCATATACTGTGCGTTGATAAAATTGATTACTTGGCTGGTGTTTTTGAGACAAGGACCGGCTGCTACCCGCCACTCCGCACTCTGTAGAAACAGCATCCCGGTCCGGATCTTGCGGATCAGGCGCCCGTCGGACAAACCCGCGATGGCGTCCTTGCGACCATTCTTGCCGGGTTCCCGCGCCCAGTCTCGAAACGGCACGCCCGGATCCGGTGGTACCCGTTCGATCGCGACCACTTCCAGGTCGGGTACCGCCGGCGCCACCCGTACAGGCTCGAAGTAACGGCCAAGGTACTCGACCAAGGAAGCTGAGTTGGAGCTAACCCTTAGGGTACACCCCTCCATCTCCAACCAGAGCGCCTCGCCACCGGGGACAAGTCCGCTGATCAAGAGGTCGGCAGCGGCATCCGCATTCACTGCCGCGCTGCCCCCAAACCGTTGCCAGCCGACACGTCCAGTTGCCGCACCACATGCCGAGCGTAGAGCCGGGCTACATTGATGCCGGCCCCCTCAAACGCGCCGCGAAATCCACCAAAGGCGGAAACCTCGAATACCACCGGATCCTCTGCGGTCTCCGCGACATCCACCGTCGTATAGTCCATCCCGAATATTCGCTGCGCCCTGGCCGCCAGATCGATAACGGCGGCAGAGGGTGAATAAGGCGCGTAATGCCCGCCACTGTGAATGGTGGTATTCCATGCCGCGCCATGTCCGATCCTGGCGTAGCACCCCAGATACTCACCGCCTAGAAAAACCAGGCCGAGGTCTCTTCCTGGCAAGTCGAGTTTACGCTGCACATACATCATCGGATTGTACCGTTGGAATTCACCGATCGCGGCATCGATCTCCTCGTCGCTTGCCCGGCCATCAATCGCGCACATGCCCCGCGCCTTGGTGGAGTACAACGGCTTAAGGACCGCTCCCCCGAATTCCCTGACCGTCCGAGCCGCCACAGACAGGCTCTCGGTCACCCGGGTGTCCGGCATCGGAATCGCGCTATTGCGCAGAGCAACGGTACAGGACAGCCGGTCTACCAATCTCAGAATACACTCCACCCGACTGAACACCCTGACCCCCTGTGCTTGTGCGACCTTCAACAATTCGAGACGGTCCAGAATGTTTGGAGTGTAGGTTTCACCGATCTTCTTCACGATCAACGCGTCGAGATCACAGAGGTTCCAATCTTTAAACAGCAATCGTCGAGTGGCGAGGTCAAGCTCCACCTCACGCATATCGACCACCAGGCGGAACCCGGTTCGCTCCGCAACCGCATCGGCCAGCGTCTCGGTCGACCACCTTCCTGGAATGCCCACTACCCCAATCTTCCGCTCAGTCAATGAATATCTCCTTCACCGGCACACGAAAATCAACATCGTGGCGCGTTAATGCCTCGATCGACTTATCCAGCAGAAAACGGGCGCGCAAATACATTGCCCGGGCCAAGGCTTTGTCCAGAATGAAGCGTGTGGAGGTGACAAAAGACCTGGCCAACCCAAGAGCCAATCGAATTTCGAAACTGCTATCCCCGTTGCTTGCGGCAAAATCGCCAGCAAACCGATAGCACTGACCAGCCACCTCCATAATGCGTCTGCGCGAGGGCGGGTCGAGCACCTGCAACCGGTAGTTCGAGACCATGAATACCGAAATATCCTGAACGTAGTCCATGTAACAGGAGCGGTGCAGATCGATAAAACTGATCTTGTTTTCCATCGGATCGTAGATGATGTTATCGACATTGAAATCGCCATGAATATAGACGGAAAAGGGCGCAAGGATCTCTGCCTCGTACTTTTCGGCCTTTTCCAGCAATGCCTCGAAGGCCGGTATCCGGTAACCGTTTATCCTGCTTTTTCCCTGTTTGAATTCAGGATGGAGCCGGTATACCCCATCAAGCCGTTGCCTTAACTGTCCCAGGTAGTTGGCGCGCACCGGCTTACGAGTGAGAGTTTCATTCCAAACCGACTTCAAGGTCGATTCCAACTGCCCCATCGCGCTGGCCAATAGTGGCCCGGGTTCGTGCAGCAAAATCTGCTCGAACGTAAGCCCCGCCAAGTGCTCTATCAATAGCGATGCCGACTCGCCACGCTTTTTGTACGCCAGTATCCGGGGAGCCAAGCCGGGGTATATCTCGTGCCAGCTCATTACCCCTTCCCGCTCCTCCTTCAATTTCTGTTTTCCACCATCCTTATAAATGGCCACGAATCCCTCGTCCTGGGCGCCGGCGGGACGGCCGATGCCTGAGATACCACTCCCCGAGCGTGTTTCGGCAATAGACTCAACAACAAAGTTGCCCACGGGAGATTCGTTTGCCAGCCGCTCAACCGATGCCCGAATGGAATGGTAGCGATCCGTACTAACCGGTTGTCCCAGATTGGCCGAAATGATTGCCTCACTGATATTGAGCAATGCGTCTCCCATCTGCTCGATGAGATGGGCGATAAACAGCGCCGATATGAGATCTTCGGTGTGGTGCTTTTGTTTCAAGTCGTCGGTGTAACGTCGCTTGAGCTTTCTATAGCCCCTGTCCAATTGGGCCTCGATACGCCCCAGTTTGAGTGCCAGCCCGGTATCGTTATCTTCAACCAGCCGGTCCACCAAGGCGATCCCCTTCTGCAGACGCTTAAACATGGGACAGTAATCGGCGCTCCGCAGACAGCGCTTGTCATCCATGTATCCCATTTCGTGCACACAGTCTCGACACAGTTCGGCGATACGTTCCAGATCGGTGGCGATATATTCCAGCGCCCGCAAGGCAAGCGGCTCGACATCCCCTTCCTTTCGCCTTGCCCCATAACCCAGGCAGCTATTGTGTACGCGAATCTTTAAATTGTAAGCATAGCCACTGCGATCGAGGATACGCTTGGCGACTGTTACCGAAGCGGTCTCGAAAAAAGTCTGAAGATGGGAGACCTGGGCACCGACCTCGATGGTGAGAAACCGAAGATTTTCCCGGATATCCTTGGGAATGAGCATAACTAGTCGATCAGCCCAAGATACACTCTCTCCTCATCTTCCTGGAAACCGGCCAAAAAGGTGCCAATCGACGGCGGCTGAAACGAGAGCTGGGAAAGCGTACCGAGTTCCACCCACAACACATCAGTTTGGTGCCTATCGGGCTTATAGCCGTTGATTGCAACGTAATCATCCGGCACGGTACATCGAAATATAAACTCCACCAAATGCCTGACGGTGGGCGGCTCGGTAGCGCGCTCCTTGAAAAAATCCGCCACAAAAATCAGATCACGAATAGTGACACGGGTGCCAATTTCTTCGCTACACTCCCGCTGCAGCGCCGCTTCCAGGGTCTCACCGGGATCCTGCGCTCCCCCCGGAAGTGAAAACCGCGGGCCTCGCCCACCCCCTTCCTTGCGTAACAACAACACCTGCCCACCGCGAATAATCAATGCCCGAGCGGCATTTCGAATCGACGGCAGCAGATTGTCGTACATGGCAAATCCTTGACGGTAAAAACAATGGGGTCCCGGCGCTGTTTCATTTCCGGACGGGAGCTGATGGAACAACGACGATTATAGCAAATCAACATTCCGCTCTCAGTGGGCCGCCAGGCTACCATCCCTCAACGGGACTGAAATCCCTCTCCTGTTCGAGTTCCTGATCCATCAGATTTTGATACTCCTTCCTGATTAACTCCGAGCCATGTTTCCTTTCGAGACGCCGAACAATGAAGTGCCCAGTGGCAACATCTTGAAAATGCTTCATGAAGATCAGGTTGAGTCCCGCTCCGGTAATCGCGCCTGCCACCGGAACCAATTTCACTGCCGCCGCGTCCGAAATGAGCACCCCGAAACGGGCAGCCACGGCACGCGTAAAATCGATAAAGGCGGGGATATGCGGGCCGGTTGCGTTGGAGGCATACTCAAGGATATCCCGCTCGAAGTGAAATCCCAAGATGGTTCTCAGGGCATAATAGCCGGTGTCGGCCGCCTCATCGTCACGCGTTCTCGCCCCCAGGGCGAATACCTGAACGCAGGCCATGCGTGTATCCTGATTATTAAGATCTTCTCCTTGCGCGTGCGCGATATTGGCAATTGAGCGGAGTATCAGGGTGGTGGTTACCGGTAGTTCAATCAGCAGGGATAACGGACCAAAGTAACCCCCGGCCGCGCCCGTACCCAAAACCAGGAGTTTATGGAGACGGTTCTGTGGCCTAGCGGGGCCACCGAGATTCATCGACGCGATGGCGATCCTCACCGTGCGATAGCTGTTTGCCTTAAGCGCCTTGTCGAGCCGCATCTTCCAGCTCTTGGGTAATAGCGAGAACAGTTCTTCAAGTGGTTCGGCCAACAGATTGCTCAGCCGTGCGGCCAGTGACGGATGTTCGAGATTTGTATAGGCCCAGTGCAGTTCCCTCATTTCCTGGTCGGATAGATGTTTGCTCCCTTGCCGCATACCGCACCTCCAAACTCTGGGCAATTCAGTTTATGACATTCTCATGACACAAGTATGAAAAAATAAACCGAAAAACGGGGCTTACCAAAGCCAACGTGGTTCTTTAAATACTATGCAATGATCTGACGCTGGAGACGAATAAACTCACTCGGATTGCGCTGGATCAATCTCAGTGTCTGGGATTTTCTTCATATCGGTTTTTTCACTCCATCCCCCAGAAAGTTGTACTAGACTTTTTATGTTTTCGAAAAATCCAGATGAAATGTACTTCGTTAAATCCGGGGCATGGGCCATGAACCAGCAGTCTAAAGATGCGTTAGGTATTTGGGCAACCACTCTCCTTGGCGGACTAGGAGGCTGGTGGGGAGCGGGAAGATTGGCTACCTCGTTTGGAATACCGCTAGGAACCTCCGGCCTGGTCGCGGGGGTGATATTGGGCGCGACCGCTGGCGCGGTTCTCGGCAAACTGATCTTGCAAGATCCCGGTGCCATGGCAAGCAGCGAATAGGGTGTCCGGGTTGGTTTGGAGAAGTTGTCCAGACAATGAATCAAGAACCGTGGCAACAGTTTTGCCATGCCTCGGCTCGAGTCCAACAGGTAAACGCCTTCATCCACGGCGGAGGGGGGTTGTTGCTGCCTGTCAGAGTGTCACGATACTGAAAACAAGGGGGGAGTTGTGATGGTAGGCAATGAGGAAAAGGCAAGCGCTAGCACAGCAACAGAGGCAAACAAATTGAAAGAAGCCATCAGTCGCTTTATTGAAGAGGCCGAAAACACTGGCACTTCGCTCGCCTCCGAGGTCAAGCAACTGTTTGACGACCTTACCGAGAAGATTTCCGGCATCGCGGCCAGTGCGGCAGAGACAACAGTGTCTATGGCCGAGAAGGTGGCGGTAAAAGACCCAGCAGAGTTGATGAGAAATCTTCTGGAAGAGGTCAGGCAGGCAGGTGAAGTCTCTCTGCAGGCGATTGGAGAACAATTTGATGAACTTCGGCAGCGTGTCGCGCAGGTATCTAGCGGAGAAGCAGCCCCCAAAACCGTTAAGAAACGGGTGGTAAAGAAGAAGGCAGCCCCGAAAAAATCGGTGCCCAAGAAGACGGCTGCGAAGAAGAAGGTGGCTAAGAAAACGCCTGTGAAAAAGGCTACCGTCAAAAAAACCGCAGCCAAGAAGGCACCAATAAAAAAGCGCTCCGTCAGTAAGAAGACCGCCAAGAAAAGCGCGGTTAAAAAAGCGCCGGTGAAAAAACCTGCGGCGAGAAAGACCAGCGCCCGAAAAAAGGTGGCTAACAAACCGATCTCCTGATCTTCCTTCTATATATACGCGGGTTTGCACCCCGGGAGCGCCTATTGCATCCGGTCATCATTTTACTGCCGGCGGCGGCATTGATCCTAGGTCCCAGGGCCTGGGTTGATCACCTCATGAGACGGCATGACCGGGAAGACCTCGATCTTCCCGTCACCTCTTCATCCTTTGCCCGGGAGGTACTGGATCGCCACCAACTCCAGGAAGTCAAGGTAGAGGTCACCGATACGGGCGACCATTACGACCAGCAGTCGAAGGCAGTTCGTATCTACCGTGGCCGCTTCAATAGAAAAACCCTCACGGCAATGACAACCGCCGCTCACGAAGTGGCCCATGCTTTGCAGGACGCATCGGATTACGGCCCCTTTGTGTGGCGAAAACATATCAACAAGGCGGCCCAGATTACCGGACAAGTGGGATCCATTATCGTGGTTGCCGTGCCGTTATTTACATTAACCTCTCACCAACCTTTCCCCCTTCACACTGTTGGCACGGCGATAATCGCCGTGTTAGGCACCAGTATGATGGCGCAGCTGGCGGCGCTTCCTTCCGAGATCGATGCAAGCTTTGGCCGGGCACTACCGATACTGCGCAATGGTTACATCAAGGGCGATCAAGTCAGGGATGCCCGCCGAATATTGTTTGCCTGTTCGCTCACCTACGTTGCATCTTCCATGGTATCTGCGCTGCATTTTTGGCCTTGGTACGCGCAACGAGGCGCTGCCTCCCCGGCAAAGCATTCCGGCCTCGCTCCGTACAAATCCCAATACCGCGCCCCCAACAGCTCCGGCACCCAGCCGGCTAAGCACATTCATACTCTAAATAAAACGCCTTACCAATCCCGCCAACCAGGAAATCCTGTGCTCACACAACTGGCACGAGCCATCCTAAAGCCCGTCATCCGTCGCTGTTTCCAGGTACGGGATCTAATGCATAATCTTCGTTAGATCGTACTGCCGGTAGCGGAGTGTGGGATCCATTTAACTGGATTCGGATAAGTTCACGGGCCGATATCAAAGCTTGCGCAATAACACTCGCGCCTCCTCTCCTCGTAGCGTACCCATTAGCCCACCGCCCGGGATGTAATAATCTTGAAATAGGCCCTTTGTTATTCTCCTTGCGCATACTCCTTGGTCTGCTTCGTCATACCCTAGTGGTAGGTACGCGAAACGTTACGCACTTCTGTTTATAACTCAGCCCAAGGGCGTTCCGTGATGATCCACATGGATGTTTCTCGCCGGTCTGAAATATTCTTTGGCCGCGATTTAAGGCAGCCAGTGAACTCATGACGACTGAAGACAATGGGCGAAAAAGGGATGCTATGGACAAGTTGAGACCGGCGGAAAAATCGATACGCGGCGATGTTTTTCCCCTTCGCACTGGCGTCGGGGGACGTACACGGCTCGAGGTCCGCGAACTATACCGCTCTCCCGGCCTCAAACGCCGTATTGAGCACCGCTTGCGCAAGGAAAATTATATCCAATTGGCAGAAGCCAATATCCTCACCGGCAGAATCTTGGTGATACATGATCCCCAGCGGCCATTGAATGACATCTTGGGTTTGATCAAGGACGAGATTGGCAGATTCGTGAAGGATCCGGTGCCCTTCCCCAAAAGCAGACACAGACCGTCACATTCAACCATTGGGCAGTCGCTTCGGGAAGCGGGAAAGGTGTTCGACATCGGATCACGGATTCACGAACCCGCTGCCGTATATGGAGCAACCGCACTAACTACGGCACCGGTCGTCCAGTCCCAACCGGTGCAACAAGTGTCCCTACCCTGGCATATCATGTCGGCCAAGAAGGTCCTTGAGCAACTTTCCGTAGAAGCCGACCAAGGACTAGCCTCCAGTGAGGCCGGCATGCGGTTGCGGCGCTATGGGAAAAACAGCCTCATGGCAGCCCAAAAGCGCTCTGACCTGTCCATCTTTATCGAGCAGTTTTTGAATGCCCCGGTAGCCCTACTGGGAGCCTCAGCCGCCATCTCCCTGGCAACGGGCGGGGCAGTGGATGCCGCGGTTATTTTAGGTGTCGTACTCATCAACGGGATGATCGGATTTGTTACCGAACGGCAGTCCGAAAAAGCCATTGCGTCGCTGGCCAAATCAGGGGTTCGCGAAGTGAATGTTATCAGAGACGGCACCAGCCAGAAGATCATGATCGAGTCCATCGTACCCGGAGATATCCTGATGCTGGTGCCGGGAACCTACGTCGCTGCTGATCTCAGGCTACTGCAAGCCCACCACCTGTCAGTGGATGAATCCGCGCTCACCGGGGAAAGCCTCCCAGTTTCCAAAAATCCGGGATTTCAGGGAAAGGATCAAACACCGTTAGGCGACCGCGTCAACATGGCATATATGGGGACCCATGTCACCGGCGGCAGCGGACAAGGGGTGGTCATCGGGACTGCGGCGGCGACGGAACTCGGCAAGATCCAAACCATGGTGGGCGAGGCAGAAGCGCCTCAAACGCCAATGGAAAAACAACTGGAAAAACTCGGCACCCAAATGGTTTACATCAGCGCCGGGGTTTGCGCGGTGGTGAGTGTCATGGGGCTACTGCGTGGCTTCGGCTGGTTGGAGATGCTCAAAACCGGGGTATCGCTGGCCGTGGCTGCGGTTCCAGAAGGCCTGCCGGCCGTTGCTACCACAACCTTGGCGATGGGCATCGGCAACATGCGCCAACACAACGTTTCGGTTCGCCACCTGGATGCCGTCGAAACCCTGGGCTCGGTACAGGTCTTCTGCATGGACAAGACCGGTACCTTGACCATGAACCGTATGGCGGTAGTCGCCGTTCACAGCGATGGACAGACCTTCGATATCGCGGATTCCCGGTTTGTTGCCGATGGCCAACAGTTCGACCCCATGCAGCAGGAAGCGCTGGTGAAGTTAATGCAAGTCGTTTCACTGTGTAGTGAAGTGGAGCTTCGCGGTACGGCTGATGAACCGAGCTTGGAGGGCTCTCCCACGGAGATGGCCCTGGTCGATATGGCACTGAAATCCGGTGTCAACGTGGCGCAGCTGCGGCAAAAACATCCCGTCTTGCGCACCCGCTACCGAGCCGAGGGACGTCCCTATATGACCAGTCTCCATCCCTATCGGGATGGCAAGTATCTCCTGGCGGTTAAGGGCAGCCCAAACGAAACGCTTGAGATGTGCACCCATCAGATCCGAAACGGTAAATCCATTCCCCTCACGCAAGAGGATAGAACAGATATTTTAAAGGCAAACCGAAAGATGGCGGGCGGAGCGCTGCGGGTTTTGGGAGTTGCCTATCGTGAACTCGACAGTGCCAGGATGCCTCCCAAAACCTCCCGCTTAACCTGGCTGGGATTGGCCGGCATGGCCGATCCGATGCGGCCCGATATGGATAAGTTGATCGCCAAGTATCACCGGGCTGGCATCAAGACCATCATGATCACCGGTGATCAGGCGGCCACCGCCCAAGCCATTGGCGAGCAACTGGGACTGAGCGGCGATAAGCCCCTACAGGTACTGGAGTCAACAAAACTGGACGAAATGGATCCAGAACTGCTGGCCGGCCTTGCCAAGAATGTACAGGTATTCGCCCGAGTCAGTCCCGCCCATAAATTGAAAATCGTGCGCGCCATGCAGGAGGCCGGCTACGTGGTGGCGATGACCGGCGATGGGATCAATGACGGCCCTGCCCTGAAGGCCTCCGATATTGGCGTCGCCATGGGTGCCGGTGGCACCAACGTCGCTCGGGAGGTGTCGGATGTAGTCCTCGAAGACGATAACTTACACACCATGACAATTGCCATCCGCCAAGGGCGGACCATCTATGGCAACATCAGGAAGATGATCCATTTCATGGTATCGACCAACCTGACCGAGATCGAGGTCATGCTGATTGGTATTGCCGCGGGTTGGGGTCAGCCGATGAACCCGATGCAATTATTGTGGATCAATCTGGTGACCGATATCTTTCCTGGTCTCGCGCTTTCCATGGAACCTCCGGAGCCGGGGATCATGGACAGGAATCCAAGAGATCCGAACGAGCCCATTATCGCAAATCATGACCTGAAACGGATGTTATTCGAGTCGGGCATCATCGGATTGGGTGTCATGGGAGCATACTACGCCGGGATGCGACGCTACGGTATCGGACCAGGTGCCGCCACACTGGCCTTCAACACCCTTACCATGAGCGAGTTAGCCCATGCCTATAGTTCCCGCTCTCACTATCGAAACATCCTGGGCGGCGTGAAGTTACCACCCAACCGGGCACTGCTCGGGGCCATCGGAGGTATGACGGCATTGCAGACGATAGTCAGTCTGGTACCGGGAGCCCGCCGCTTGCTCGGCACCACGCCGCTTGGTATCGCCGACCTGTTGATCATCGCTGCTGGTGTACTCGGCCCGTTATTGGTGAACGAAGCCACCAAACCATCGGCACCCAAAACCATCATGAACAACCAAATATCATCAAAAAATACATCGACGGCCAAACACATACCAAAACAGGAGCAAGCAGCGTGAAGGGAAACTACATATTCACTTCCGAATCCGTCACCCGAGGCCATCCAGACAACCTCTGCGATCAGGTAAGTGATGCAATCGTCGACAACTTTCTCCGAGACGATCCTTCATCGAGTATTGTCGCCGAGTGTGCGCTGGCGAGCGGGGTAATGTTTATCTCCGCCCACTACGCCTCTCAAGCCAAGGTCGATATGCAAAACATTGCCCGCGACACGATTCGTGAAGTGGGCTATCCGCCGAAAGTATTCAACGCCGACGATTGCACGATCATGACCAGTTTCCAGAATCACACGGCGACAGATTACCGGCCGCTGGAACTGGGCAACCTGACCAGCGAGCAAATTGACCGAATCACGGCCAAGCATCCCGCCACCCTGTTTGGATATGCTTGCGATCAAACCAAGGCACTCATGCCACTGCCTATTTGGCTCGCTCACCGGCTCGCCGATCTACTCGACTCTCGGGAGGTGAGGAAAAAGCTACCTTATCTGCTACCCGACGGAAAAGCGCAGGTCGCTATCGAATATGCCAACGGAAAGCCCCTTAGAATTCATAGCATCTCACTGGTCACCAGCCAAACCGATGGGGCGACGATAGCCCTGAATCAACTACACAGCGATATGGTCGAGCACGTAATTAGTCCGGTGCTCAAAAAGGAGGGTTTTGCTGCCGATGAAAAAACCCACTACTACGTCAATCCCGAGGGATTACTGATTGGCGGGGGTCCAGCGGTGCATTCCGGGCTTACGGGGAGAAAAACCGGCATCGACACATACGGTGAATTTGCCAGGCACAGTGGTGCCGCCCTGAGCGGTAAGGACCCCCTGCGCATTGATCGCATCGGTGCCTACGCCGCTCGCTACGCGGCAAAAAATCTGGTTGCCGCGGGATTGGCCGGAGAGTGTGAAGTTCAGCTGAGTTATACGGTGGGATCCGCCCGCCCGATCAGCTTGCACGTGCGCACCTTTGGAACCGGTACAGTGGACGATGAAGCGCTTGCATTGCGTCTGGACAAAGCCATTGATTTCCGGCTTGGTGCGATTGTCCGAGACATGCGATTACAGTATCTGCCCGGAGAGGTGAACGGGTTCTACGGCAACCTGGCAGTTTATGGCCAGATGGGCCGTATCGACCTCAACGTACCCTGGGAGCAGACCGACAAGGTGGCGGCGCTTACCTGAAGGAAATTGGCCCTTCATCACACTTTCAATAACACTCGATCGAACTCCTCGTCAGGAGCACACTAGCGGGAGCAGTAGCATGGCCAGGATCCACCTCAAGCACCATCATGGCTTGCGCCGGGAGGAAACCCACCTTCGCCTGGAAAGGATCGCTCGCCAGCTGAAACATCGATACCCGATCGACTATATCTGGAAAGGACACCGGCTGTATGCCCGCTACCGAGGGTTATCTGCTTCGGTTTATCTTGGAGAAGGGTGGCTTGAACTCCAAATCAAACTCTCACTCTTGTTCATTCCGATGCGAGACCGGATAGAAAGAGCCATCCACCGTAATCTGCAGGATGTTATTAGCGGCCGATGGGATCCGCTCACCCAGCCTTCGCTGGCGCATAACGGCCGCCTGGTTTTTGAGTCTGCTGGCGGTTCTCGAACAATCGGACCTGGGCACGCCTTGAGATAACCAGGAAACACCAGTCCCAGCGGTAAGGCGTGATACCCGGAACTGGCAGCTACCAAAGCTATGCGTCGGGCCTGGCTAGGAAGGTATGCCCTGGTGCTGAAACTAGCCGCTAGCGCACGGATACACCGAGAACACACCATTTGGCTGTCAAATCTCGTGACGTTGCCAGGTGATCGACACCATCAAGCGCAGCTCGCGGCAGAGTACGGTGGGCGCGAAAACTATTCGACGGCGTCCCACGGGTGCTGAGTGAGGAAAAGCGCCTGCCAGTGGTCCTCTTCTGCTCCCAGCTCACGCAACCCCTCCAACGCCTTATCGATGTACGCCGCGTGATGTTCAATAGGGTAAACCATATAAACTGGTAGTGTTATCAAGGGGCTCTTACCGACCAAGAAGAGGGTTCCGTTTTCAACAAATTGCCGCACAAGCCGAATGGGAAAATATGCCGAACCACCGAGATGGCTGATTAACTGCAGCGCGAGCCAGCCAATATTGACCCGGGTAGCCGAAGTATCCACCTCGGGAAAACGGGCTGCGAATTGGGCGAGAAATTCGGGCCCCCAGTTGATATGAATATAGTTGGCATTCCGCCAGGTTTTTTCCCGGTCACTGGTGACCAGCACCAAAGACTCACCAAACAGGTAATCAACAGCCAACGATGGGCGGCTTTCAGGCGTATACATCACACCGATATCGATATTGTTTCGTACCAAGCCTTCCATAATATCGCCTTCGAAACCAATATCGAGGCGTAGGGAAACATGCGGAGCATTCTTCCGCATCCACTCCACCCAATGGGTCAAAAATCCATCCCACAGAGCGATACGCCCACTCAACGTCATCCCCTCGGTAAAGTTTCCAGACAGCCCGACATCGTGGACCGCCTGCTCCATCGTTCGGATCAGTATCTTGGCGTGGCGCAAAAACCGCCGCCCCGAGGCAGTAAGTTCCGCACCGCCGCGGCCACGGTGAAACAGTGGTGTCCCCAGTACCTGCTCCAATGTCTTGATCCGGGCGCTTACCGTAGATTGAGTGACGTGGAGCCGGGCTGCCGCTCCCACGAAGTTTCCGGTGGCTGCCACCGCGAGAAAGGTCCGGGCGAGTTGGATGTCCATCGCTTTTACATTGAATAGCGTCTGGGAAAGTGTTCTTTAATTATATCGAGAAATTCGATATTAATCGGCGAAAAAATTCGTTTGTTTGAATAAAGCAAGTCAAATATGCTGATTGTCGAGGACGGTAATCGAAAGGCGGCTACATGCGAGCCCTAAGGCCCTTGCCAGTCGTGAGCAGCTAAGGCACGAGGTAGTAGAAATGATCTTGACAACCGATAAGTCACTTCAAACCGATGATGAAGGTTATATGGTCGATCCCCTTGATTGGGACGAATCGGCGGCGGTGCAATTGGCGTCAACCGAGCAATTGACGCTTAATGAGGACCATTGGGAGATCATCCACTTCATGCGCCGCTACTACAACGAACACCGTGTAGCGGCGGATGCCCGCTTCGTGATCAAGCATATGGCAAACGAAATGGGCCTCGGTAAACGGGCGAAAAGCCGATTGTATCAGCTATTCCCTTATGGTTATGTCAAGCAGGCCTGTAAAATCGCCGGCATGCGGCGGCCCCGGGCATGGAGTACCGGATGATAAAGTGGAGGACACTTTTCGGTTCCTAACACAAGCGGAAACTGAAGGACCGTCGCCTGTCATGTCAGAAAACGGGAGACGGTTACTGAGAACGACCGCCGTCGTGGTTGGTGCGCTCCCGCGTTTCGGTATTTACCAAGCCACTCGACATCATGCGCTCTTGCCGTAACTCCTCCTGCACTTCGGCGACCAGATCATCGACAAATTCTCCCAGTTCCGCCGTGGTTTCCCTAACCTTTTCGCAGATTCGGATACCTGATTTCAATGTTCCCCTAATGGCGGGACGCACCAACGGAGCGACTAAACCCACGGCGACGGGAACCAGGACAGCCACCGTCAAATTGATGGCCATAACCTTGGCCCCTTCGCTCCCCAATACGGATCCAAGAAGCTGCTTCATCATGTCCTCCTCCCGAGAGGGAAGCCCGTACTTCGGTTTATCGCAAGGATAGACCCAATCCGACGCAAAGACTGCATTCCGCCCGAATCTTCCCGCATGGATAAAACCCTAACAAAGTTAGATTAAATTTTCATTGCAATGTCATAAGGCGGTCATTGAGCCGTAACAGAACTACCGTACTGTTGGACATCAATGATCGGATATATTGAAAGCCGCGTCGGCTGATCATGCACACGAGGTTGCACGCAATGGAAACAAAAAGAAAGGACGAACGCTTTGGGTTGGAATTTCTTCCCCCGGCCATGTTCACGGTTGGTCTAATCTGCTTGGTTGCTGTTCTCAGCCAGATTCAGTAACCCGACGAAAACGGAGTTCCGGCTGATTGATTACCTGCCGGTGTGGGTTGCTGTCGGTGCGGTTTGCCTCAACCTGCTTCACTCAACGGGAGCCCGGTTGACCGAGCGCTCCAGGGGACTGAAATAGTGGATCGCGGCTTCACCAATCAGGCGGCTGGCAGCCACTACGGTTGTCCCCCCTGCGACTGCACGAGGTGCGGAGTTAAGGGCTGCGAATTGGGGCAACAATACGGTACTGCCCGATGCTAGGCCGGTCGTGAAGACTACTGCCCACAGCTCCCGTAAACGGGCACGGTCATCGATATCGAACCCAAAGGCCAGCGCGATTTGCAGGACCAGTGACATATTGAGAACCATCATGACCGTTGTTCCGCTGGCCACGCCGAGAAGGCGGAGTAAGGGACCAGCCGCGGGGATGGCGATAGGCGCATGAATCAACGCACTACCCACAAGGGAGAGAGGAGTCTGTGCAGCGATAAACCGCCTAGCAAGGCGTTCAGGGGAATCATCGGGATAGCGGGATTGCATCATCTCTACCTGGCGGCGCAAATCCGCTTTTCGCAAACCCAGAAAATAGTAGAAAAACTTCTCGGTTGCTAAATTCCAATGCCGGGACACATCGACCGTTGTATGGTTCATCGGTTGTTTTCCGAAGGGTAGATACTGAAAACATGATACTCGATTTAGTTATTTGCACTACACCCGGAATCGATAGCATCGATGATACGTGATAGAACCCAAACCAATTGCACAGCCCAACGGGGTAACCAAGAGGGATTCATGCTGTTGATAGATGAGAGCCGTATTGGCATCCAGGGTCTCGTGAATTGCAGTGCAAAGGTCCAACTTGCCCGCTGTACAACAGGTATTGCAGTGGTATTGCAATGCGGACATTGGCTATTAACACGGCCGTAAGGCCTAATAGATGAATGGAGAAACTATGGATACCAACGTCAAGAATTCACTCATGATCGCTGGAAGCGCTATTGCCGGAGGATACGGCGGTTCCTGGCTAGCACAGAGAGTATGTACCGCCATGGGATGTGCTCTCGGCCCCTGGGGCTCGGCTATCGGTGCGGTGTTAGGTGCCATGGCCACCACCGCGCTGGCAAAGAGCATGCTTACCGACGGTCAGGCACTTCCCGATCTTGCTCAAGAAACCATGGAGGCTGTGGCGAGAGAACATCAGGACCCTTGATTGGTGTTACCGGTGATGTAAGATCGCACCTCGCCGTTGTCTCACCGCCATTTGTATAAAGGACCTGATCCCTGACAAAGGCTCCACCCAAATCGGCTGATTGCCGGGCACCTCGATAGGCCGAGTCAGGCAATGGAAATGGGTAGCCAGGGCGCGGTAACCACCGCTTGACTGTTATCGGTGTGACCGTCTGGCAACCCGCAGACTAGTATCGGAAAATCATAAAACAAATCTGTGCGGCGTATTCCGTGTTACCCGCACCGGGGGGAGAATGGGCATATGGTAGAGATGACCGATTTCACGTTCTGGATAACAATTGCCATCTTTGCGGCCACCATCCTCGCCGTGGTGACCAGTATCATCGACAGCTCGGTGGCAGCGGTGTTGGGAGTGCTCGCCATGGTGTGGATGGGAACCATGACCGAGCAAGAGGCATTCAATGCCGTCGACTGGAACGTCATGGCCATCCTGGTAAGTATTTGGATCATTGCCGGTTACCTGGGAAAAACCGGTATTCCGGAATGGCTCTCCATAAAAGCCCTGGTGGTTTCAGGGGGACACGGCGGTCTTCTTGTAATGATCCTTTCGATGCTGGCGGGGATTATCTCGCTAGTAGTGGACAACGTTGTCGTTATCCTGATGATGGCTCCGGTTGCGATCCCCATCGTGCGCCACCTCAATATGCCGTTGGCGCCGGTGATACTGATGATCGGTTTCAGTTCGAACTTCATGGGCACCGCCTTGCTGCTTGGCGATCTTCCCCCTCAGATGCTGCACAGCGTATCGGGAATCGAGTTCATGGAATTTATTTGGCAGGATGGCCGCCCCTCGTCCTTCCCCATTCTGATGATCACTTTCGTGATCACTCTTGGGGTAATGTATCTATTCGGGTTTAGGACACCCGCTGGTGCACCTGGAAAGTCCGCAGGCACCAAGGCCAACGGCAACGCCCCGGTCGACACCCCATTCGAAGCCAATATCCCGGACAAACTTTTTGCAACAATAGTGGTTACCGGCTTCTTCGCGACCATCATTGCGATGGCATTGCGCGAACATCTAGGCTTTCCCCTTGGTTTTATCGCCCTAACAGGGGCGATGCTACTAATCATGGTCGTCGAGGGAATGGGGCACCGTTTGAAAAAGCCCGAGTTCGAAGAGATACTGCAGGAATTGGACTGGCGGGCCATTTTCTTCTACATCGGATTATTTGCCTTAGTGGGAGGATTTGAGAAAACCCACCTCTTGCAAGACTTGGCCAATTACCTTGCACCACTGTTTCAGGATAATCTGATCGCCGGAGCATCGCTGCTCTACTGGCTAACTGTGCCGATTGTCGGGGTCGTAGAACATGATGCCTATATTCTGACCTTTCTCTATATGATCCGAGACCTAGGAGAACAGGGAGTACAGGCGTGGCCGCTGTATTGGATGCTTGTTTGGTCGGGAACCCTCGGCAGTAATCTCACTATTGCCGGTGCTCCCGCGTTGTACGTTGCCTTGAATATCGTCGAACGGGAGGATAGGCGTAAGGTCCCGATCAAGGAGTTTCTGAAATGGAGCATTACGTTCACGATTGCGGCCAGTTTTGTTTGCTTTGTACTCGGCATGCTGATTTGGGTATTGCCTTTCGCCGGCCAGTGAAGACAGTGCATTTGATTCATTCCTCTGATAGCCCGAAGAGTCCGAATAGGAGGACAAGAAATGCTTGCTAGAATTCTGGTGCCGCTCGATGGATCGAGCCTGTCGGAGCGGGTCTTGCCCATTGCCCAACGTCTTGCGCAATCATTCGATGCAAAAATCGATCTGCTCTACGTAATTCCAACTCCCACGGACGAGATCCCGGAAGCGCTAACAATCCAAGCTACCGAGGACGGAAAGCACTACCTTGAAAAGATCAGTCGGCACCTGACCGGCAGCCCCAGCAAGGCGCAAGCCAGTTACTCGGTGCAGGTCGGTCATCCCGCCTCGCTGATTATCGAACAGGCGGAATCCCAACCCGGCTCGCTGGTCTTGATGTCAACACATGGCTATTCCGGCCTGAAAAAGTTGCTGCTGGGGAGCACGGCGGGAAAGGTCGTTCAGGCAGCCAACAGTCCGGTGCTATTGGTACCTGCGGGCGCAACAAACCCCGAGGGCAAGCTAGTCGAATTCAAGAAAGCCATCGTACCTTTGGATGGGTCCCGGCTGGCCGAGTGCGTGCTGCCGTTAGTCGTCCACATGTGCAAGGTGCTCGAGATGGAGCTGATTCTGGTCAGATCCTATAATCCGAGCTTTCCCGGAACTTCTGTCCGGATGCACGATGTTTCCCAGATCGTTCATGATGCGGCGGAAAATTATGTGAAGGAAAAAGCACGAGAGTTACAGGGTGCTGGATTACGCAACATCTCCTACGAGGTATTACGGGGTGTCCCGGCGGAACAAATCACCGATTTGGCACTTGCAACACCCAATAGCCTGACTGCCATGTGCACTCATGGCAGGCATGGTGTTAGCCGCTGGCTGTTAGGCAGCGTAACCAACGCTGTCTTACATTGTGCGGAAGAACCGGTTCTGGTAGTTCGAGGTAGCGGCGTTGAAACCGAATACTAGACCCAGCTCGAACTCCGCTACCCGGAACCGGAACGGTTGATTTCAGACAAGTCATCTTCCAGCAGCCCAACCTAGCCGGGAAACAGACGCAAGGACCCGCTCAACGGATAGTCGCCGCCCCGTTTTTAGATCTTGGGTGAGAGATTTCTTGGCAATGCTTTGATGATTGCGCCACTGGCAATGGCAAAGGCAGCCGTAACCGCCGCGATCTTGGCAAGCTCCTTGGGGGGTGGAAAACGCAATTTAAAGTTACCTTCTGCTTTTGCCATACCCATGTTGTAGTGAATCAATCCCTCGGCCATGAATACCGCAAATGTGACACCACTGACAACCCAACTTCCCATATCGCTCTCCCCCTATCCGTTGATCGACAAGTCTGATACAGCTTGTTTTATGTTAGCATAGCGGTGTGTTGAAAAACCTGCTCGATCCGGATGAAAAGCGGATCAGTTCAGGCTGGATATGTTCACGAAACCAATGTCTCACATCCATATCAAACAAGGTCATGCGCTTAGCCAAGAGACAGTGCGGGAACGCGTGGAGTCGATAGCAAAGGATCTTCATCGCCAATACAAGATCAATTACGCTTGGCAGGGTAATCGCCTTTTGTTCAAGCGTCAGGGCGCAACCGGACATCTCGATCTCGGTGACGGTTTCATAGAAATGGATATTAAACTGGGGCTAGTGCTAAGCCCCCTGAAGGGAAAGATAGAGCAAACCATCAGGCAAGATATCAAGGCACAGTTGTCTGGCTCCCAAGGAACTCGCCTGGCCTGATCCTGCGCTGAACGATGAGTCCCCGATAACGCTACATAATGGCTCGTCAACAAACATGGACTGAAGTAATCTCTATCGGCGGGCGACAACTCGCGCGAACATTGAATCGACTGGCAGCCCAGGGCAACATTAAACGGCTGGTGATTACAAAGCCCAACGGAAAAATCTTCTTTCAAACCACGCTCACCCAGGGGGTGGCGATTGCCAGCGTATTAACCATTCTGGCACCCGCGCTTACCGCAGTGTGCGCAATGGCGGCCCTGTTATCCGAGATCAGAGTGAAGATCGTCCATCGAGGAAAACCGCCCAGAAACCACCGCTAACGCCAGCACCGGCTGATCGGACGTCGCCGCTCCAAAACGCACCACACCCCAAGCGTGAAACCCCATCAGTCAACCAGCCGGAGCCCGGCGGGCAGTTTCTCGCCAAAGAATCGCTGGGTCTCCAGTTCATCCAATACCTGGACTTCGGATACCATCAGCCGCCATCGCTCGGGGGCTCGTGCCAGTCTTAATTTCTCGACAACACGACAACGATCCGAGTCGCTCACATCCCTACCACGATCACCCGTCATGCGAGCCACCATCACCGCCGCAAAGGCTGCATCCTGATTCCGTCTCCAATCCTCGGCCAATAACAGTGGCAGCCACCGGCTCACCGTATCTGCGGGAATAACCGTATGAGCGCTGCCATGCAAAAGCTCCCTGGCGGCAACCCGACCCAAAGCCCACCAACCCGTCGGCGAGCCTCCCGATCGCTTCAATCCGGTAACCAGCCATTTCGCCAGGCGTACCTTCACGGATACCGGGAGTTGCTCAAGAGAAGCGGCCAACCGCAACATGTCGTCAATCGACTTCGATCTGACATCCACCGTCGGCTTCCGCCCTCGCGCCCCCGCTGATGAAATATCTCCCTCGATCTTCTCAAATATCCGCTGCTGCTGAACCTCATCGAGACCACCGGCGACCCGGCGCCAAAATATCCACCAAGCGCTCCATGCCTGCGCGTCGCCCGTGTGCTGAAGGCCCTGATCGAACAATGGCCAAATCTGCCGGAGGCGCCATTCATCTAACGGATAGCCAAATCCCGGCCTCAATCCAAGACCGGTCAAACTCAACCAGACCCGCTCGTGGTGCACAGAACGACGGCGGTTCCCGCCGTACTCGATTAACTCGTCGCAAAGCGCCCGGAGTACCGGCACTTCCCACAGGTCCTGACGCCCCAGCACCTGCTCCAACGCTTTACGCAACCGCTTAACGGCATTAGGATCCACCCCTTTGCGACGCGGGCCGAAGACGGTCTGCAACAACTCCCTAGCCGTCTCGAACTGAACAGGCAAACTGGCTATCCGCGACGAATCCTCCCGCCGCTGCTGTGCCAACTCCCTGCGGATCTGAAACTCGACATTCCAGCGTTGGCGCTCGTCCACTGGATCGACACACTCCAATTGCAATGTCCCAACCGGTGTAAGAGTTGCCGCCAACACCACCTCCACCTGGCTGGCTTGATCCCCGCTGGTTTTCAGTGCCGCCGCCAGCGGCGGGAGGGCAACAAAATCACTGTCGTCAAGTTTCACCAGTTCTCCCGCGCGGGTTGCTCTCCCAGACCCTGCACTGTATAGATTGAACTGCACAGGCTGCCCCAATCTGAGCGAGAATCTTCGATCCTCCAATCGAGTCTCTACACCTTCGTCAGCTCCCCTGGGCAATATGCAAACGCCTTGCGGTTTACCCCCGACCCCCTCAACTTGCAAGAAAAACCCCCGGGCTAATCCGCCGCCGATGCGCATCCCGGTGCCCTTCCGGGCCGCCAGATAGGAAACCGCCCCTCTGGCTACCGCCAAATGCGGATGGTCATTGCTCAGCTCGGTTAGTGGGCTGCCGGCCCATTTGCCAAGCAGTTGATGGACCCGCTCCTTGACGGTCGAACTGCTAAAAACCCCGCCATTGAACAGGACAGAGTCCGGAACCAACGGCTGGGAGTCTCCCTCCGGGATCCCAAGCGCCTTCCGGGAAACCGCCGCATGCCGATCCAAGAATGCCGCCACATGTCGACTGATCGCCGGGTCAGCCGCGTAGGGCAGCCCAAATTCAACGATCGCGCCACGACGATCCGCCGGCCGCTCATCGAGCCCCACCCAAGGGAAGAAACCGTCCAGCACCAGATCGCTGACCTCTTCTCGACTCAGTTCGCAGCTTCTGGCGCCGGCCACCAGCCTGGAACCACTCCCCAACACGGTTACCTTGGCCCGGTCGGGCGGATCCTGGGCCAGCAACACCTCCTTGGCCTGCCGGGTTTGTTGTACCAGCTGCGAGAACGCACCGGCGCCCAGCCGGTCTCGGGACTGGACGATTCGCTGCTCGGCCAGATAGGCCAGGGCGAGGTCAATGTTGTCGCCACCGAGCATCAGATGATCACCCACCCCAATCCGGTTCAGCCTTAGTCGTCCATCAATGATCTGCACACTGATCAGGCTCAAGTCGGTGGTGCCGCCACCCACATCGCACACCAAAAGCAGCCGAGTACCGTCCAATATCCGTGCCGCATCCTCGGCGTGGCGCATGTGCCAGTCGTAACAGGCCGCCAGAGGCTCTTCCAGTAGCAGCACCGAGTGCAGGCCCGCCATGTCGGCGGCCTCCACGGTAAGCCGCCTGGCCACCTCGTCGAATGAGGCCGGAATGGTTACCGCCACCTCTTGGTGTTCCATTAGATCCTTGGGGTGAGCCCGATTCCAGGACTGGCGGACATGCAAGAGATAGCTGGCACTGGCAAGTACCGGGGATACCCGCTCCACTCCCTCGGCGCCCGCCCAGGGCAGGATGGGGCTGCCGCGATCTACCAGCGGATGGGAGAGCCAGCTCTTGGCGCTGTAGACCAGCCTGCCCTCAACCCTGGAGCCGAGCTCCCTTGCCCACTCGCCAATAACTGGCTGCTCGATTTCGCCTGCCAGCGTTTCCCGTTCCCAGGGCAACACCAGATCCTGAGCGGCCAGTTCCCCGGCAACGGGATGGTAGCGGAACGAGGGAAGCAGGTTTTTCTCAGCAACCTCTCCGGGGGCTACCAGCTGAGGAATTGGCAACAGTTCAGGCAGTGACGTGCCCGCGGCAGCGATATCCGTATAGGCGACCACCGTATGGGTAGTCCCCAGATCAATGCCGATGTGATAACGGGGGGCTCCCATGTCAATCGCGGGACCGATCAGGGGGTGCCGTGAGCAGTGCGCCCCAGCAACCGGGACCTGGAGGGATGCGACGGACGTGCAACCTCAGCCGGCGCGCACATCCAGCTCGACCCGCCATCGCTCCCCGCCTCGTGTGGAAATCGCCTCCAGGCATAGCGTACCCAATTCAGTTACCCGGGACGCCAAGCGCACCGGAACCACATCCCCCGGCGTCCGGTCCGTGACCGGCAAGTCGACCTGTATCTCCGGAAATTCTTCCAGTTCACCAGGCTCCCAATAGTCTAGCAAGGTACCGGGCAGGTCGTCCCGGCGGGTGGTCGAGCCAAAGAACCGAAAACGTACCGGCGCGCCAACCACCAACCCGAACTCATGGTTTTGCACTTCCGCATCGCTACCCTCCTCCATCCCGAAGGGAGCTACACACAACGCCTGCAACGGCGCCTCCATTCCAGGAACCGCCGGTTGGGCGCTCTCGATCCCCACATAGTAACTGCTGGCAATACCGCCGCGAATCCGCACACCCTCGCCACGACGGACATATCCGTAATAGGCGGCACCCCTAGCAACCGCCAAGTCCAGATCCATCCCTTCAAGCAATACCGCAGGCTCGGCATTGCTTTCCAACAACCAACTGTTAACCACTTCCATAAGACGGGTGGCTATGGCGGAAGCCTTCAATACGCCGCCGTTGAATAGCACCTTAGCGGGTTTTATGAAACCGTCCGTCTCCCCGCCCCCGGTGAGGCGCTCGGCCGCCCCCTGATGGCGATTGAGGAAATACGCCAAATGCCGGGTCACTGCCGCATCCTGGGCATAGGGAAGCCCGATTTGCTTGAGTGCGCCCCGTGGTCCTTGGCGTGGCCGGTCGTCGATCGAAACCCTCGGAAAGAATCCGTCGATAAGCACCTCCCGCACCTCTTCCGCCGTTAGCTCGGTGCGGAGCGTCGCGCCCAGTAACTTAGAGCCACGGCTGGGAACCGTAATAGGCACCGAGCCCGCCCCCTCGTCGCTCAGCAGGATCTCCTTGGCGTGCCGGCAGCCATGCACCACCGCCTGGATCTGCCAGGGCTGCAGCGCTTTTCCCTCCCCCTCCAGCTTTGCCTTCAAGCGGTAGGCAAGCGCCAAATCCATATTGTCGCCCCCAAGCAGAATATGGTCGCCAACGGCTATCCGGTTGAGGCTCAATTCTCCTTCGGACTCATCCACCGCGACCAGCGACAAATCGGTGGTTCCCCCTCCCATATCCACCACCAGGATTATGTCACCCACACTCACCTGCTTTCGCCAATCTTCACCGCTGGCACCGATCCAGTGATAAACAGCCGACTGGGGCTCCTCCAGCAACGTCAAGTGGCAAAACCCAACTCGTGCTGCCGCTTCCGCCGTCAATTCCCGAGCACCGGGATCAAAGGACGCGGGCACCGTGATAGTGACATCCTGATCCACGAGCGGGTTATCGGGAAAGCGATGATCCCAGGCCCGCCGCATATGATCCAGATAGCGAAAGGTGGCCTCTACCGGCGAGATCCTGGCTACGTCTTCAGGGCTGTTCAGTGGCAGCAGGGGTTGATGGCGATCCACGTCGCCATGACACAGCCAACTCTTGGCACTGGAAACTAAACGCAGAGGGCTCTTGCTACCCAAGTCCCGCGCCAATGTGCCGACAATGATCGGCGGCTGACTATCCCAGGGAAGAACCAACTCGTCCACCGCTAATTCGGCTTCGTGAGCCAAGTAGATAAATGACGGCAACTGGGACTTGTCTTCCACGCTGCCGGGGGCAGTGAGCTGAGGTATGGGGAGAATGTCGCTCACTGCTTCCCCGGCCTGCGCCGCCGCGGCATCGAGATATGAAAGCACGCAGTGGGTGGTGCCGAGGTCGATCCCCACCGTGTACCTGGAGGGTGCGGTTTCGGCGTTCACAGCTCCACCTCTGCGGGCGCCAAAATGTGGACATCATGGCCAGGCGCTAGCTGGGGCAATTTGACCTCGGCGGCGCGCCATCCGCGGTGCATCAACGTCCCGTTAAAGGGGGGGTCACCAACTACGTTTCCGGTGAGGCGTACCTCCGTGGGATTGAACCCGGCCGAAATCCGAATCCGGCTTTGCTCCTGTTCCTGCCTCACCGGAATCAAACTAAAATAGCTCGCCAGCACCCGCTGACCACCCCCGTGGACGACGCGCGCCGCCGCACCGATATCAGCATCAGTGAACCCAGCCAAATCTTCTTGAATAAAATCGATGAATCTGGCCTCTTGCTGAAGCAAAGCCAGGAGCTGCAAAGCGGATTCCGGAGTGGTCTGTTTCAGTGATTGTGGTGGGGCTGGAGCATGAGTTCGCTGAGCCTCGCCCGTTGCCGATGGGGGTATCCGGCTACGCTTGCGGAAATAGGGGAGCAATAGGCACAGCAGTGCGATCACCGCCAGCAGAATGTGTAGCCCGTCGATACTGGCCGGCCAGCTTGTGGGATCAAGGGTCATGGGGTCCTCTCTAGTAGTTCGACAACGTTCATAAGACAAGGTCGTGCGCTAGTTTATCAGTCACACCCGAGGCTAAACAGCGGCAGTGGACATCCCGTCTTATTCCCACCTGGATAGCGAAACCACCCGAATTCTTGTAATAATCGAGGCACACAATTGGATTGGAGATAACGATGGCTTCGATATTACGATTGCTCGTGGGAGCAGGGTTGTTTGCTTTTGGGTACTACTTGGGACGCGAATCCTGCAAACAGGAAACCGACGATACAGAAAACGATCTTGAAGAGCCGCCCATGGCCAGGGACTCCCACGAGGGGGTATGAGCCACTAAACATTGACGAACTCGGGTCTGTGCTATTCCGGATCAACCGAACATGGCATGGCTCAAGATCACCAACACGCAGAGCCCGCTGAAGACCGGAGCGGGGACACGGAGGGTTATTCATGGCTAACAAGCAGGCGGTAAAGCTACTCAAACAGGGAGACGTTGCGGGCTTCAATAAGTGGGTGAAACAGCGACGGAAAACCGGGAAAAGAGCCATCGATCTCAACGACAAGAATTTAGGCGGACTCTCACTTAAGGGGGTGGATCTGGCTAACGCCCATCTAAACGGAACCAATCTGCGGGGGACCGACCTGGAAAACGCCAATCTGGAGAATGCCCGCCTGCGCCAGGCGGACCTCAGAAAAGCTAATTTCAAGGGTGCCAACCTGACTGATGCCAATCTGACCAAGGCGAGATGCAAGGGGGCGATATTCAAGAAGGCCAAGTTAAAAAACGTAAAGGGCCTGTGAGTCGAGACGCCGGTTACTTATCTGGTTGGGCGCAACTAACCTGACACCGCGAACCCTGCGAAGGCCTTCCCAACGGCGTGAAATCGCTACTGACTAAATCGCCACAGGTACTGTAATCCGCTAGCCTGACTACAATCGCTTAGTGTACTGTTACACTTGGTAGTGTCGTATCACCCACTAAGTGCATTTATGCGTACCATCCGAATCACCCGCACCGCTAGGCTACCCGATCCGATTCGCATCAGCCGCTTTCGCAAAGCCCCGGAACTGGGCCCCGCAATCCTGTTCTTCAGCGGCGGGACTGCGCTAAAAGGAGTTAGCCGGATACTGAAGAATTACACTTTCAATTCAGTGCATCTGGTAACCCCCTTCGACTCCGGCGGCAGTTCGGCCAAGCTGCGGCATGCCTTCCGCATGCCGGCAATCGGTGACCTACGCAGCCGATTGATGACGCTCGCCGACGAAACCATCACCGGGCACCCTGATGTGTATCGATTGTTCACCTATCGGTTTCCGGCGGATGGCCCAAGACCACAATTGCAGCAACGGCTTGCCGCTATGGTAAAGGGCAAGGAACCGATGGTTGCCCGCATTCCAAACCCCATGCGGCGCCTTATCCGGACGCAGCTAGGTTACTTTCAGGAAGCCATGCCGAAAGGTTTTGTCCTGGCGGGCGCCAGTATCGGAAATCTGATCCTGACCGGCGGCTACCTCAACAATCACAAGCATCTTGATCCAATCATCTTTCTATTCTCCAAGTTGGTGAACGTACAGGGAGTCGTGCGAGCTGTGGTTAACAACGACCTGCATCTTGGCGCCGACTTGGAAGACGGGCACAGGGTCGTGGGGCAGCACTTACTCACCGGAAAAGAGGCTCCGCCGCTAAAATCCCCCATCCGGCGGTTATTTCTGTGCGACGATAACGGTGAGCTGCCTCCCAGTGGCATGCCCACCATACGCAAGAAAACCCGGAGGCTAATCGAAAAAGCCGATCTGATCTGTTTTCCGCCAGGAAGCTATTATTCGAGCTTGATCGCACAGTTTCTGCCCAGGGGCGTCGGGGCAGCCGTAGCGGCGAACGACAACCCCAAGATTTATGTCCCAGGCCTTGGCACCGACCCCGAGCAGATCGGCATGACCTTGGATCAGACAATACTCAAGTTATTGGAGCAGCTGCGCAAGGACACCGGTCAAGATTGCCCCACCCAGCGGCTCATGAACTTTATCCTGATGGACAGTAAACACGGCAATTATTCATCACCGCTCAATCGACAGATAACTGAAAGTCTGGGAATACAGATCATTGATACAGACCTGGTCACTCCTGGTTCACCCAACCGCTATAATCCCGAATGGCTAGCGGCCGCGCTGCTCTCGCTATGCTGAACTCACACCCCCAACTCCGTTCAACCCAGCGGATACCGATTAGACAGGGTAGCCTAAATTAACTTCCGCCCATTTCCCGCAGGGGTTACCCGCATTTCCCGGGCATGCCAATCGTTGGAGCGAGCGCACGACCGGTTCCCCGGCGGTAAATAGGGCTGTAGGTGCAGATGCCTAAGGCATGGCCTGGCTCTTCCCTGATCTCATGACTTGCACCTGTTTTGCTGATTGTCTATTCGCTAACGTCCACACCCTGGACTCAGAGCCGCTCCACCCGCACCTTGATCACCGAACGGGCATCCGACTCGAGAACTGTAATCCGGTGTCCCCGCTCCTCGATCGACTCACCGTCTTTCGGAATTCTTCGTAACCGGCTGATCACCAACCCACCGATAGTATGGGCTTCCGCTACGGGGAAGGATTCATACAACATATCATTCACCTCGGAAATCGGCATCCGGCCACTCATGATGTGACTGTTCTCGTTTTCGTGCTCGATGTAAATTCGGCGTTTCGGCTGATACTCGTCAAAGTCGTAACCCACGTCGATTTCACCCACTACCTCCTCGAACACGTCCTCCATGGTAAGGATTCCAACCGCGGAGCCAAACTCATCGACCACTACCGCCATGTGGTCCTTACGGGCCTGCAGCTGAGGAAGGGCGCGGTCGATGGTCTGCTTGGGCGACAGGTACAGTGCCGGTGCCACATAGGTGTCGAGCGACCGCTCGCCGATATCCGGGACCATCAGATCCCAGGTACTGAGCGTCAACACACCTTTCACATTAGTGATATTACCTTCGTATACCGGCAAGCGATTGTATCCGTACTTCATAACCACACGCACAGCTTCACTCAGATTCCGCTGGATATTGAACCCGATGACATCAGCCAGCGGGATCATCGCCTCACCTACCGTCGTATCGGCGAAACGAATGATACGGCTGATACGCTTCTTATCGATCTTGGTTCGGGCGGAAGTAGAATCCGAGAAATCTAACAATACTCTCAGCTCTTCGCGGGTAATGAACATATTCTGAGGCAGGCTGCCACCACCGACGATGCGGGCCACGAAACGCGCAACCCGGCTGAACACGAAGATTACCGGGTAAAATAGATAGGAAAAAAACCGCAACCCGTAAATCAGATAGGTAACCAAGGTATCCGCTTTTTGCTGAAACACACTTTTGGGAACCACCTCGCCCAAGATCAGCAAGATCGGGGTCATCACGACAACCGAAATGAGATCACCTACCGTGCCGAAGTGCTCAATGAATATCAGGGCACCGATGGTCGAAACAGAAACCGTGGCTAAGTTGGTTCCCACCAGGGTGGTACCCAAAATCACGTCGGGTGTCTTGAACAGCTTCAAAACCAACCCCGCGCCACCATTACCTTGTTTAGCCTGGTGCCGTAATTTCAACTTATCCGAATTCACCATGGCGATTTCAGATCCGGAGAAAAAGCCCTTCAGAAGCAAGAAAAAAATGATCAAAACCAGTTGGAGTATCCAGTCCATCAGTCTGCTCCCCCTTGTTTGCGTTCCTCGGTTTGCGGCACCGCCTCTGGGGCAGCGGATAGATCGCTACCTTGCTCACCGGCCTGAACCTGAGGAAGACCAGCCAACCCGCCGGTTGTCTCCGGCTCTTGGGCGATTGGCTTCTCGGGGGAAACAGCCTGATGAGCATCAGCACTGATCTTGCGCACCCGCACCCTACTTATTCGCAGCCCTTTCAACTCCCTGGCGGTAAACTCATACCCCTCGTAATTCACCTGGTCTCCCACTTTGGGTAATGAATCAAACAGCCGGAAGGCGACACCGCCAATCGTAGTCATCACCGGATCACCGATATCGAAATTGGTGAGGTTATAGAAATCGGCCAACCGCATATCACCGGGAACCGTGTAACTGTTTTCGTCCTCTTCCCGGTAATACTCCTGCCCCTCCATCCGCCCGGAAATCTCACCGAAAATAAACTTCAGAACATCCTTCATGGTGACCAGGCCCAACACTTCCCCAAACTCTCCAAGAATAATCGCCACCCGGGTATTATGGGACTGAAAATAGTCGAACATTTCATCGACCTTCTTGGTCGGCGGGACAAAATGGGCCGGCTTCATGATGTCCTCCAGCGCCACTGTGGAAAGATCCTTGCCACCCCGAACCAGCTTGAGAATATCCTCCGAATGGAGGAAGCCGATCACGTTGTCCCAATGCTCTTGGAATACCGGAATTCTGGGGTGGCGGAATTCCCGGAACTTCTCGACCATTTCGGCAACCGGGAGCCTGGCGTTAAGGAAGCAGATACGGGGGCTGGCAGTCATGATGCGAGAGATCTCGGTCTCAGACGCCTCCAATACATTGTCGATCAATACCCGTTCGGTAGCATCGATAATACCGGTCTCTTCACCCTCCTCCAGTAAGGTCTTCAGTTCGTCTGCCTGCAGAATATTCTGGCGGTTCACCACATCGCCGACGATAAATGTGGTGATTCTGTCCGCTACCAGACGCACCGCCTCTCGCAGCGGGGTTATCAGCAAGATCCAGCGTGGCAGGATCTTAGCCGACAAGCCGGTCGCGAACTTGACCGGGAAGGTCACGGCAATGGTTTTGGGGGTCACCTCGCCAAATAGCAGGAGCAACGGGACCATGACCAGGATGTTGATCCAGCCGATATCGCCTTCGCCAAACAGCAAAATCAGAATACCGGTCATATTGACTGCGGACGCGATATTGACCAACTCGTTGCCGCATAGGATTGAGATAATCAGACGCCGTGGCTCGTCGAGCATCGCGTGAATGCTCTCAGAGTGAACGTTACGGGATTGTCGCAGCTTCTGCAGATCGATCCGGCTCAGAGAGAACAACGCTGTCTCCGATCCGGAGAAGATGGCCGAAGACGTGAGCAGAAACACCTGCAGGATAATCCGCAGGGCCAGCTCCCAACTCTGCGGGTCGATAACCAGCTCTGAGGTAAAGGGTATTAAGTCGCTCATAATCCGCCCCTGCCCGTGCAAACGTCATTCGTTTCGAAGTTCTGGCACGACGCCTCGCCAGAAACAACCCGGCACAACCGCCATATATTATCAGTAAACGTAAAGCCAGTCCGAATCACTTAGCGCAATGAGACTTGGCCTTCCCCTTTATCACCTGGATCCGTGAGTCTGAGCTAGCCCCTTCGCGCGCCATCGGCATCACTGAGAATCGGTCGAGATTACCGCTATCGGAACGAGGGTGGCTCGCCGTCAGCCCGAGGGGCTGTTCCATACCAGCGGCCATCTACCAGCATATTACCAATTTTTTTCAAATTCCCGAATTTCTGCTCCGCATTTAACAAAATTGAAATATTGCCTGGCTATAGTCGGGGCCTACCAACTAGTTCAAAACTCAAACAAGGAGCGACGATGATCAACCCACGCCTTTTGCAAACCACCTTTACCGCCGCCCTGGTATGCACTGCCCTGAATGTTCAGGCCGCGGACCGCACGGTAATCCAGAACAAGGGGTCGGACACCCTGGTAAATGTCGCTCAAGCCTGGGCTGAAGCCTATCGGGAGGTCGACCCGAATGTTGCCGTGGCAGTCTCGGGAGGCGGCTCCGGTACCGGTATCGCCGCCATGATTAACGGTACGGTAGACATCGCGAATGCCAGCCGTCAAATGAAAGACAAGGAAATCAAAAAGGCTAAGGAAAGCGGTCAGAACCCTAAGGAGAACGTGGTCGGCTACGATGCCTTGGCGGTCTTCATTCACAAGGACAATCCGGCGACCGCCCTAAGCCTCGACCAGCTTGCACAGGTTTTCGGCAGGGCAGGAAAGGCCACCAAGTGGTCGGATCTGGACCTCAAGGTACCCGGTTGCGACAGCGACGAAATCGTGGTGGTTAGTCGTCAGAATAATTCCGGGACATATGCCTACTTCAAGGAGGCAGTACTGGAACCCGCTGCGGATAAGGGCATGATCGCGAAAGGATCATTCCGGCAAGGAACCTTGGATATGCACGGTTCGAAAGATGTCGTCGATCTGGTGGAAAAGACACCATGCGCAATTGGCTATAGTGGGCTTGCCTATGCCACCGACCATTTAAAGATGGTGTGTATTGCCCAGGAGACGGGCGGGTCCTGCGTCAATCCCAGCGTCGAAACCGCCAGCGACAAGAGCTACCCGATCGCCAGGCCGCTATTCATGTACACCAATGGCGAACCGACCGGCGAGATAAAGAAATACATGGACTGGATCCTGAGCGACGCAGGCCAATGCATATTGCTGAAAAAAGGCTACGCACCGGCAAAAGCGGTTAGCTGTAGCTAAGCGGTATTGTAACGATCCGGGCCTGTCCCCGTGGCAGGCCCGGTGTTTGTTGCTAGCCGATAACTATGAAACCCAATCCCGAGAGCCGAAATGTCCTATTTAGAGCAACGCCTGGAAAAAGACCTCAATTCCATCCGCGACCAGATAGCCAAGCAGGCCAATCTAGCGCAGAAATCGATTGAAAACGCTGTGCTGTCCGTGCAGACCGGAAACCACCGGCTAGCGCACGAGACGGTACTGAACGATCACCAGATGAACCGGAACATGCGGACGATTGACCGGCTTTGTCACAGTTTTATCGCGGTACATCTGCCAAGTGCGGGCCACCTTCGTCTGCTCTCATCCGCTATCCGGGTCAATATCGAGCTCGAACGCATCGGCGATTATGCGGTCACCGTCGCACGCGAGGGCGTACAGATGGCCCATCCCCCGAGTGGACGCATGGCACGGGAATTGGAGCGATTGTCGGGAGAGACCCTGCTGATGCTCAGGCAGTCGATTACGGCTTTCAACACCCTGAATGCGGAAATGGCAAAGAGCACCATGGCGATCGCCAACCAACTGGAAAGCAGCTTGGACGGCGTCTACGAGGAGATGATGTCCGCCGATCAGCGGGAGACTGTCAAAGACACCCTTGCCATGTTCGTCATCTTCACCCAGGTGAAGCGGGTTGCGGACCAGGCGAAGAATTTGTGCGAGGAAACCGTGTTTGCGGCCACGGGCGACCAAAAGGCGCCAAAGGTATACAAGGTCCTGTTCGTGGACGAAGAAAACAACCTGCTCAGTCAGATGGCGGAGGCGGCAGCCCGCATCAATTTCCCGGAAAGCGGAGCCTATCAAAGTGCTGGTCGAAACCCGGCACCCAAAGTGGACCCCCGCTTGGCCAGTTTTCTCGAGCAACGGGGCCGACAACCCAACCATCTCGCCACCCGAGGCATTGATGAATTGTCTCACCAGCAATTGCAGGAGCAAACGGTCATCGTCTCCCTGCAAGGCAAGATAGCCGATTACTTCCCCACGCTGCCTTTTCACACGGCGGCTCTGGAATGGGAGATTCCGGCTCCCGGGGAAGATGCGGAAAATGGCGAAATGGAAGCCGTCTATCGAGAGATCGTATTGCATGTCAAGGAGTTGATGGAGTTGCTGCGCGGTGAAGGAGCCTCCTGACATGTCCGAAAAATCGCATGCTTCCGCGCTACCCGCGGATTTCGACCAGCGTGACAAAGACTGGTACATCGACAGGGTAGTCCAGTTCTTGGTCTTCCTCGGGGGTATCTCGGCGATCTTCTTCGTCGTCATGATCTTCGTGTTCGTAACCGTTGAAGGCTTTGGCTTCTTGCTCGAGGATTTCAGTTTCTCGGAATTCTTTCTTTCGCCATGGTGGGAGCCCACCGATGAGGATGAGCCTACCTACGGCATCCTCGCCTTGATGGCGGGTACCGCCAGCGTTACCGGCCTGGCCATGCTGGTCGCGATCCCCTTCTCCTTGGGTGCCGCCATTTACATCGGCGAGTTTGCCACCGGCAAGAAACGGGAATTTCTCAAGGTACTGGTAGAGCTGCTGGCCGCCATCCCCTCGGTCGTATGGGGATTTATCGGGCTCTCCATCATGAATCCTCTCATCATCACGCTGTTCAACGTCCCGGTGGGCCTCAACGTGTTAAACGCCGGAATTATCCTGGGCCTGATGGCAGCACCAATTATGACCTCGATCGCGGAAGATGCCCTGAAGGCGGTTCCGGATCGTTATCGGGAGGCGGCGGAAGCCCTTGGGGCGACCCGTTGGCAAGTCATCTTTAAAACCGTGTTGCCCGCCGCCAAGAATGGACTATTGGGTGCCGTGCTACTCGGAGTGGGACGTGGTTTCGGCGAAACCATGGCCGTGCTGATGGCGACCGGCCATGCCATCAATATCCCGAACAGCGTCTTTGACTCGGTGCGCGCACTTACTGCCACTATCGCGGCGGAGCTGGGGGAAACCGCGGTGGGAGACCCCCACTACGAGGCCCTGTTCACCATCGGGATCTTCCTGTTTGTGATCACCTTTATCATTAACCTGACTGCCGACCTCATCGTCCGCGGAATCCGCAAGCAGTAAGGCCCAAATAAGAGCGAAAACTACCGATGGAAATGTTTGCAGAATCTAAACTCAACACAAAAAACTATCGCACAGAGGCGCTGTTTCGAACGCTCTTCATGCTGATGACCATATTGTTGATCATCCCCGTGCTGATCATCTTGGCGACATTGATTTACAAGGGCTCAGCCGTCTTGTCTATTGACTTCCTGTTCACCTACCCGACCAATGGAATGACCGCCGGCGGTGTCTTCCCGGCGTTGTTGGGCACGGTCTGGCTGGTTACGGTGGCACTGCTGGTATCGGTACCGCTTGGTGTCGCCGCCGCGATCTACCTCAGTGAGTATGCGCCGGAAAATTGGTTTACCCGCGCTATCAATCTCGCCATCATCAATTTGGCGGGCGTACCGTCGATCGTACACGCACTGTTCGGCGTGGGAGCGTTCGTTATCTTCTTTGGCTTTGGCACCAGCATCCTGTCGGCTAGCCTAACCTTGGCGATCATGACCTTGCCGGTAGTAATTGTATCGACCCGGGAGTCCTTGCAGGCGGTACCTCAGGCCTTTCGCGAAGCCTGCTGGAACATGG
>JAGRGP010000067.1 GCA_020445415.1 Gammaproteobacteria bacterium
CCTGGGGCGGTGGTCCCTGGTACGGAGGCTATCCCTATTATGGCGGCTACCCCGGCTGGGGTGGCTGGGGATATCCATACGGCGGCTATCCGGGATGGGGTGGCTGGGACTATCCCTACTATGGAGGTTATGGATACGGATATGGTTACGGTTATCCGTATTACGGGTACGGTGCACCCTACGCGGCTCCACCTGCCGCGCCACAGTCATCTGAAAAGTAGTTACTGAAGTCTCGCAGATTCGAGGCGTTGGCTTGCAGGTCAACGCCTTTTTTTTCGAGTAGGTTAGCCGCCCCTGGCCGAGCCGTTTACGCTGTGCGGCACCCCCTATTTATCGTTCAGAACGGAACCGGCGAAGGGTATTCTGTGAACACCGCGGCGACATCAGTTTGTTGCGGAACCAACAAAGGATCCGACAGCGGCCAAGGTGGCTTGGGCATTTGTCGCTTTTCGAACAACCGCAAATAATTCTGATAATCGACAGGCAAGGGGCCGGTGCCCATCCAATAAGCATTTGCTAGCAATTGCTTCAGAATACCAATTGCGTGCTCAAAATCCCCGTTTGCGGCACTAGCCAGCGCCAAGGCTTCGAGGTGAGGTGGAACAGGCATCGCCCGAACCAGTTCTTCAGCCAAACTTTTTGCCCGGCCGGGATCTAGGACTTGAGGGTCTGAACTCAACGCCAACAAGCGCACCGCCGCATAGACGGCCAGGTAGTTGTTTGGGCTGTTGACAATTATCTCCCGAAGCCGCGTCTGGGTCGCGAAGTCCGATGCCCCGGCATGGTACAACGCAACCAACCGATAGACACGTGCCAACGGATTATCTTGAACATCACTCAGTACCGCATCGTAATGAATCACGGCTTCCCTAAACCTGCCAGCCCGCAATCGCTGATTCGCCAGAAAATAGTTAGCTCCGGCATGCTGCTGGTCGAGCTCGAGAACCTTCTGCAAGCGGGCTGCTGCTGTTGGTTCTCCCGCTGCATCCTCCAAGATACCTAGCAGAAACAACGCTAGGATATTATCCGGCTCGCTTCCCAGGACAGCCTCCAGTGTCGTTCGGGACAGCTCCCGTTCCCCGGACAAGTAAAGAGCGCGCGCTAAACTGATGCGGGCATTGATGTTATCCGAGTCCCTTTCCAGCCCCGCTCGAAACAGCCGTGCTGCATTTGCATAGTCACGGTTTCCCACTGCCTCCATCGCCTGACCAAAGAGGGGCCTTCCCCCCTTTTCCAGTGCTTGCAGTTCCTGAATCAACGGGTCGTCGACTTGCGGATCGTTGGTTCCGTACAAGCTAAACTGCTCACGTGCCCGTGGCTCATCTCCCATCCCCCGATAAGCGGCGGCGAGAGGATAGTGAATGCGGTTTGCCTGTGGCGCGATTCTCAGTGCTTCCTCCAGTATCTCCGCTGCATGCTGGTATTTTTTTTCCAATAGATCAATTTGCCCGAGGTAATACAGTGCACTGGCTCGCGTACCCGTAAATTTTGCCGCATCATTCAAGATGCGCCGGCTCTTCGACAGTTCATTCAACTCAAACCAGGCTTGCCCCTGCCGCAACCTCAGCGGTGGATAATCCGGTTTCAGCTTCGCCACCATTTCCAATCCCTTAAGCGCCTGTTCGGTGCGCCCGCTCACTAAGTCAAGATAGGCGACGTAATAGCTCCAGCGATAATTCTCCGGTTCCAGTAGCCGTGCATTCTGGTAACAGATCTCGGCCAGCGCGGGCACGGCGTAGAGCTGATAGAGATTTCCAAGGGCCCCATAGGCCCCCGCCAAAACCACTGGATCCGGCGGAGACTTGAGAAGTTGTAACCGGAGGGCATTACGGGCGGATATGAGTGCCTTTTGCACACCCAGCTCGGCTCCGGAAAGATCAGCCTCCGGAAGCAACTGTAACTGATCTTGCCACGCCCCTTGGAGATGCCCGAGTTCACCCTCTCCGCTCACCTGAACGCAGCACAGCATTAGCACCAACGGGAGTAAAATATGAATCCCTCCCTTGATCTCAGATTCTCCCAACAAACCTTCACGGAGCCTGCTTAACCACCAACAACCTGTCCACCCCATCGACCGATACCTCTTGAACGTGGCCACCCGGCCAGTGCACAGTCAATGACTCCACCCGTGAGGTGCCGCCCAATCCAAAGGTGACCGGCAACTCCACTTGGGACAAAAAGCTGCGGGTGGGTGACAGCTCCCGATATTGCCGGATTCCCTCCGCGATCAGTTCGATTCTGGCTCCGATCGCAGAACGGTTGGATTGCTCGCCAATCAATTTGACACGCAGCCAGTGATGCCCCAGTTGTTGATCGTTCCTGAAGAGCGCGGGTCTTCCGCCATTCTGGCTGATAAGGAAATCCAGGTCGCCATCTCCGTCAATATCCGCGTAGGTGGCAGCCCGCCCCACCAACGGATTAACGAGATCGCCGGAATTTTTTACATCGATAAACCGCACGGGACAATCCTCGCCACAGTTCCACAACACCTGTGGTGGCTGGGCATGATGCTGGCTTGGTTGTACCCGATTGATCTCGTGCTCTAAATGGCCGTTTGCCTGCAACAGGTCGAGCCGGCCATCCAAATCATAATCCAGAAACAGCACGCCGAAGGTCAGCGCCAATCGCGTCGACGGCCCCAGCCCCTCAAGCAACGCTTCATCGGCAAAAGGTGTGGCACCATCCGCGGTGACATAGAGGCTAGTCATCTCATTAGCGAAGTTTCCGATAACAACACCCAGATCCCGGTCGTTTCGAAAATAGGCACCATCAATGCCCATGCCACTGGTGGCTTTACCATCCCGGTCAAAAGCTATCCCGTCGAAGACTCCCGTTTCTTCGAAAGTACCGTTGCCCCGATTATGGAAGAGAAAGTTGCGAGTGGTATCGTTGGCAACGATGACATCCTGCCAGCCATCGCGATCGTAGTCGACAACAAGCACTCCCAGCGCCTTTCCGACTGGTAACCCGGATACCGGATCGTTGACGATAATACCCGCCTGCGCGGTAACGTCGGCAAACCCAGCTGCGCCATCATTTCGATAGAGTCGGCTGTTGGTGCCGACAAAATGGTTGGGAGCCCCGTATGCTCGTCCCAGGCCGGTCAGGCGAAAATCAATTTCCAGATCAATCGCGCGGCTCCACCGGACATAATTGCCGACAAAAATATCTAGGTCACCATCGTTGTCAAAGTCCACAAACGCGGCACTGGTACTCCATTCCCCGGCCGGTCCGGCCACCCCAAGCTGTGTAGTTACCTCTCGAAATCGGCCATGCTCGTTTCGAAAAAGGTGGTTCTCCTCCAGCGTAGTGAGATAGAGATCGATCCACCCGTCGTTGTCGTAATCACCAACTGCCACGCCCATGCCGTAGGTGGTCAATGCCAGCCCCGCCGCAGCGGTAACGTCGGTGAATCCTCCTCGTCCATCGTTCCGGTAAAGCGCCTGGGTCGGCGGCGTACCCTTTGACTCCTGACCCGTCCAGCCACGGGAATTGACCAGAAACAGATCCTGATCACCATCGTTATCGTAATCCAGAAAAGCGGCTCCGCTGCCTATCGCTTCGGGCATTAGCCGTTCCCCATAGGCGCCGTTGACATGCACGAAAGAGATCCCAGCCTGATCGGTAATATCGTGAAACAATACCGGCGGCGGCAGCCTGTCCCCCGAGGGCGACGGCGACTTGGGCACTACGGATACCGGTGAGTCAGTGGGGCACTCGACGGGACCCTGCTTGAGCCAATAAAAACCAGCCGACCCAATCAGTAAAAACAACGTGATAACCGCCACCGATTTCCACAAGGCGCGTCGAATCTTTTGCTCTCCCGCGGATATCTGTTGCTCGCGTTCGGAGTTAATGATCATCTCACTCCTTGGAATGGCGATCCGGCTGCCATGCGGCTACCACAGGAGTGGCGGTCTTCCCAAGACCATCCGCTTGCTGCAGTTCGTATATCACTACCGCCTCGGCGGCATGGTTGGCCGGTGGATTCATTCTGCGGTGACGGCTCACGGCCTGTTCTATTGCCTGATCGTCTGGCCGATACCGGTCGTGTAATTCTAGATGTCGGAGAGACAATTGCCGGTTACCCAAACTGGCTTGAACCCGAGCCATGCTGTAGTGCCCCTCGATGTCTTCGGGATCGATCTCCAACAACCGGCCCAACCATAACGCCGCCCGTTCCAGCAACCCCTCACGGGAAACTCCCTGTTCCCGCCGGGATCGTTCGTACAGCAACCTGCCCAGCTCGTTCAATACCCGGGTGTCTTGTGAGAAATCAAAGCCGCGCGCTCTCGCCGCTTCAAAACGAGTTTCCGCGATCGCCTCCAAGGTTTCAATGGCTCGTTCCAGATGGCCGTACTCACTGTCCACCAGGGCTGTGTACCAGGCCAGCGTCCAGGGAGGTGCGGGAGGGTTGGCCTCGGCAGCTCGCCGCAACGCGTCTGCCGCTTCATCCAGCCGCCCAACTTTCAAGTAGACCCTCGCCAAATTCAACGCGCCATGAGCAGGATTCAACCGCTCGGTTTGTGCAAAGGCGTCCTCGGCTTGACGCAGTTCTCCCTGTGCCGATCCACGCTTCCCCTCCCTGAGCAGACCGATACCATAATCGTTCCACCGCTCCCATGGATCCACCGCATGCTGCTGGATGGCTATATCGCCCCCACCGCCTGCCACGCCCAGCGTTACCCTATCGCTGGCAAGTGTTGTGACCGGCAGATCATTGTAAGGAGAGTCCCCCCTGCGAACATGACGCAAAAAACGTGAGTCAAATTTACGATACTTGAGGCTTACCTCTGCACTCACCGCCCCCCGTATCTCCCGGGGAACTTGGAAGGCAAAATGAACAACACTCGCCGCACCGGGTGGAATCTGATGATCATAGAGCGCCACGAAAACATCTTGGGCATTACGCCGCTCGATTCGGTTGCCATCTCGATCGAGCACATAAGAATTGAGAAAATAGGACCAAGGGTCTACCTCTCCCGCCTCATCCAGCTGTCCGCTGTGACCAATGAGACGCCCATCGGCGAAAACCCTGACATCGAGCCACAGCTCATTTGAGTCGCTAGTACCCTGGGTAAGATGGTGGCCAATCCGCAGGGTACGCACAACAGTTTCCAGCAGATAGCGGCGTCCGGGCTCCAAGGTTGGGAGAACTGGCCGCAGCGGGGCATAAAGCCGGCCGTTGATATCGTCTTCCTTCAAACCGAAGATATCTACCCGGGCAGCGCCGCGCAGCATCGCTACCCGGCTGTCGTTTCCCGATTCGTCCGGGCTGTTAAGCAGCGCGGGAAGTGCTGTATTCGCGGCAGCGAAAAGATGGTTGCGTACCTGGCGCTGCCCGCTGCCGTCAACATCTTTTGCAGACGGATCATCGGACACCGTCAGCGGCATATGACAGTGCGCACAATTGGCGACCGCCCGTTCTGGATAATAAAAGCTATCCACCCGGTGGCCTGACATCCCGCTCTGCCAAAAACTGTCGTAATGATTCTGGCCCCGCAGCCAGCGGTAATGATTCAATGCGTACGGCAGGTGCACCTTGTGGCAGGCCGAGCAAAACTGCGCCGACCGATGCACCGGCCGAAGCAATGTCTTCTTGTGAAATGCGGGCTTAGCCTTGATCAACTGGCGGTTGACGGCTGTCAGGAATTTACTATCACTCGAGGCGAATGGATAGCTTGGAGGATCTGCTAAGATATAGTCACCGTTCCCCCGGGGACTGCTCACGCCGATGATGCCGTGACAACCCATGCAAGTAATACCCGCATGGCCGCCAGCATCTTGATCGGGATCGTACTCCGGATCGTCGAACCGTCCCGAGAATAGCGGCACTTGGTCATGACACACCGCGCACAGGCGCGCCGCATGCAGATCTCCATCCCGCCGCAGCAGTACCTGACGTGCCTCCTCCACACTGAACCGGTAGGCAGGATTGTTAAAAGAGCTGAAACGATGCATGCTCCAGTCTGCTTGCCGGACGATCTGTGGATGACATTCGGCGCAGGTTTCATCCTGCAGCAGCCGCTGAGGCCTGACGCGGGCGACATCCTGTAAGGTAACCAACGCCGGCACATAAGCATCCGACACCGGTAAATCAGGCGCTCTCTCCCGGAACTGAAATAGCAGCATCCCTATGACAGGTACGGCGGCAACGGCAGAGACATAGGCTCCGATCCGCCACCGTAGCGGGCGTCCCGCCAGCCGATGTAACACGAACAGCCAGATCACCACCAGGGGGGCAATGACGTGAACCCAATAGGCGCCGTTCCGCCACGATGGATCGTTGATCTCGAAAAAGCCAAAGCGGGTCAACAACAGCCCTGAGATCAATAGCACCAAGGCCGCCATAAACAGCGAAACCCCGGCGCTTACCGCATAACGGTTGGGACGGAACCATGCCTTGCGCAGATGCAGAATGGCAAATGTCACCAAGGGGAGGATCAACAACAATCCGAGCCCCAGATGCGCGAGAAACATGATCAGGTAATAGTCATCCTGATACATGTTGCCGGTAACTACCTCAACCCCGGTGACGGTGACCAGATAGATCGAGTTGGCGCTCAGTAAGACACCCAATACCAACACCAATCCGAGTACAGGGCGCAGGCGTGGACCAATAACGGGTAACTGAACTTTACGTTCGGCGCGTTCCACCGAAAACCACCTCAGCAGAAGAATACCCCCTCTCCGGCGACATACCGCCGTTGCGGTCCATCACCGACAAATTAAGAATACAATAAACAAGTGAATTTTGCAGCCGGCTATTGCATCATCACCCCAGGACCAAAATTAAGGACGTCTGGGAGGAACCTCGGGAAACACGCCAAGATAACGTCGCCGCCATGGGTTACCGGTTTGCTCCCGCTCCCTTCGGTCGGTAAACGCATACCGGTACACCAACGCCCTGAGATAGCGTGGACGACTCCCCTCAAAGGGATTGCTATCCAGCAAATCGGTGACCGCCGGTGCTCCCTCCCAAAGTCGCGTCATGAAACGGTTAAACCAGTTGGCACTTTCCGGCATGTGGGCCGGAACAAACCACATCATCCAGTCCAATCGGGGTTGATGAGGCACAATAAACTGGGGCGTGCGTTCCACCGAACCCGGTTTGTAACGGAAAACGTAGGGTTTCCAGATTACACCGTCTGAAGAACCCTCTATCACGAGTTCGTGCCGCTCGGTCTGCATGGTGGGAAACACATGATAGACATGACCGATGCCGTATCGTTGCAGCAGCGCGACCGGTACCGCCAAAGATCGCGGAAGCCGTTGACCGCTTATCATGGTCCAGGTGGAAAGCCCGCTGACCGACAGGGTGATAAGCGCCGCCACCACTAGTGACGCACGGGCCACCGGCCCGGTGCTTCCCTCGGAAGGGGTGAGCCTTGGGGACAGCCGATCCGGCAGTACCTTGCTCACAACCCCATCGTCCAGTAGCAACAAACAGAGCAATATCGTCAGGAGATTGATGAAGTTGTGGTTGCTGGTAGCAATAATGCACAACTGCATAACCACCGTGGCCCCCGCCGCAAACCAACGGAAATGGCGGGGAAGAAAAATAAAAAAGGGGACAATCAGCTCGACAAATAGCGTAAACACCACCCCGGACTGGAGCACCCACTCAGGTAACTGATGGGCGTACCAGGCCCCCATGTGGGGGAGCGGCTGGGTTTCAAAGTAATAATTCAATGCCGTCAACCCGGACCAGGACGGGTCACCGCTAAGCAACTTGGAAAGGCCGGACAAAAACCGCAACCTAAACAACAACCAATGAAATAGCAGCAACACCAGACGGGACGGAACGCGGCCCAGGAAAATGGCCAGAAAGCCGGTTTCCAACAGCAGATAGTCCCATTGAAAGTTTAGGAACACCTGGCCCGCGGTATGTAGGGAGAGATACAGGACAAACAGCGCCACCAACGCCAGGGTCTGCCGCACCGCGAACAACAACAGTAACGAAAAGCCACAGCCCGCCGCCGCCAATAGATATAACGACCAATCGCTGGTATTGATCCAGAGCAGGGTTGGGAGTCGCCACCAGGCACTGCTACCCAACGCCTCCCGAGCCCGGTCAAGTAGCTCGGCGACAGGCAAAATTCCACCGCTGCCGACCAGCCCGGCAAGCTGTCCACCCAACGACAGAAAGGCCGCAAAGTAGATCAGCGCCAACAGTCTGAGAAACAACCAGGCTGTTAGCCGGTGGCTTTCGGCCACCCCAGTCAACGTCCCTAGCCCGCGCATTCGCAAGACAGTCCATATACCGCCGGTCCTTGTTCAGGACCGCAAAACCACCAGCCCCAGCCGCTAGAGGTGGGCCATTCCTATATTACGGCGCCCGGAGGTCCAACCCAAGTCACCGATTGGCGAAATGGCGGCAACACCCGCCCCTCAACGTTTTAGATCGATGACGGTCCTTCCCCGCACTTGCCCAAGGGTAATCTTCTCAGCATACTCGGGAACCTGCTCCAGGCTGATCAGGCTTTCCATTTCTCCCAACACGGATTCAGGAAGCTCCTGCTGCAGCCGCCGCCAGGCAATCTTACGCCTTTCGAATGGACACTGAACCGACTCCACGCCCTGCAGCCGGACATTTCTCAGGATAAAGGGCATGACCGTGGTTGGCAGATCAACGCTCGCCGCCAACCCACAGGCCGCCACGGTCCCATCAAACTGCGTCTCCGCCAGCACGCGGGCAAGAATTACACCTCCCACCGTGTCCACGCTACCCGCCCAACGCTGCTTCTCCAGCGGTCGGGGCTTTACCGACATCTCCTCCCGGCTAAGGATCTCACTCGCTCCCAGCTGCTGGAGATAATCGCCACTTGTCGCGCGCCCGGTCACCGCTGCCACCCGGTATCCAAGCCGCGCAAGCAACGCCACCGCGACACTACCCACACCGCCCGAGGCACCGGTGACGATCACCGTACCCTTGTCCGGCGTGACATGCCCGTCCTCCAACGCCATTACGCAGAGCATGGCGGTGAGGCCCGCGGTGCCAATCACCATCGCCTGCACTGCATCCATGCCCTCGGGCATGGGCACCAGCCACCCTGCCTGCACCCGGGCAAGTTCGGCAAACCCTCCCCAATGCCTTTCTCCTACCCCCCAGCCCGTAACAATCACCGGGTCACCCGGCCGGTATTCGGGTACCGAGGACTCCCTCACCGTGCCGGCCAAATCAATCCCAGGAACCATGGGATAATGGCTTACGATCTTGCCCTTGCCGGTTACTGCCAGTCCGTCTTTATAGTTGAGCGAGGAGTGGCTCACCTCCACGATCACCTCACCCGGTGGCAGAGAATCCTCATCTAGTTGTTTTATCTCGCTAATGGTTTTACCGTCTTTTTGATCCAGAACCAATGCCTTGAACATGTTATTCCCTCGGGTTGGTGGGTGATGGAAAATTTGTCATACAAATACCGAATTAGAAACCTAATCGTTTTTTTTATAATTGTCTAGCAAATTAACAATTATCCCGGACTATGGGATACTCAGCACCTAACCCGGGAGAATTGAAATGAACAACATCGGATTTGAACCGGTCAGGCGTCATGATCTTTCCAAACAGATCGCCGACCAAATCCGCCAGGCAATCATCGAGGGAACACTGAAGGCTGACGATAGGTTGCCAACGGAAGAAGACCTCGCCCAACGGTTTGATGTCTCCCGCCCTACCATCCGCGAAGCCCTCAAACGGCTGGCTGCCCAGAACCTGATCCGTACCCGTCGCGGGCCGACCGGCGGGAGCTTTATTACCAATCCGAGCATGTTGGAACTGAGCGACACCCTGACGGGGCTGACCACGTTACTGGTTGGCATGGAGCGTTTCTCGACCCAGGAAATCAATCAGGCCCGCCAAGAATTGGAACTGATCTGCTGCCGGTTGGCAGCTACTCAGTGCACCCGGGAAGACCTGTTACAACTCGGACAAGAGTTACAAGTTCAACAGGATCCAGCGCTTTCGCCGGAGGCCTTCTGCGCTTCCGATGTCCGGTTTCACCGCGCCATCGCCAACGCCACCGGTAATCATATGCTGGCGTTTATCATGCACACGGTGATCGAAGCGCTACAACCCGTGGCCAATATGTTGGCAAGCCGTTTCCAGGAACGCCAAGTTATTGTCGATCAGCACCAACGGCTATACGAGGCACTGGAACAACGCGATGCCCAGGCCGCCGAGAAAGTGATTATCGAGCAGATCGCCTACCTGTCGAGCCGTCACGAGCAAGCCCAGGCGCGGCGCGCCGCCCGGGAGGATGGCGACCACTAGTTAGGGAGACTTCCCGGCCCGGTGATCGGGGATGGTCTCGGCAAACGGCACTGTTTAATCCGAGATCTTCCGGAGAAACGCTTGCCCGCTACAGCGGCAGATTCGAAAACCTTCAGTGGCCGCTTATCTTGGCGTGCAGCGGTTTGGTTTGCTCGAACGCGGCAAGTTGCTCGGGAGTTGCTTCTCGCTGATACAGCGCCTTCCACTCCCCGTAAGGCATGCCATAGATTGCTTCTAGCGCCTGCTCCTTGGATAGTTCCACCCCATTCTCATCGGCGGCGGCCTGGTACCACTTAGAAAGGCAATTACGGCAAAACCCCGCCAGGTTCATAATATCGATATTTTGTACATCGTTGCGCTGCCGAAGGTGCTGCACCAGGCCACGAAAGGCGGCTGCCTCCAATTTGATTCGGGTCGATTCGTCCATCGCAAGCTCCATCGGTTGTTTGCTGCAGGATAATGCCCGAAAGCACCGCTTAAAAGCTACCCTGTTTCCTGGCCTGGATTAGCGAAGGATCTGCTCGCCAAGCGCGACTCCTGCCATCATAGCTGCCATACCCGGATAGCGAGACCCTCCGCAGAATTGGGAAAGAACCCCTGCCGAGGGGACGGCACCTCCGGTCATACTGGCCCGTCGGACTCTAGTTACAGTAGAATTTGCGCAGACCAGCCTCCGGATATCAATCCAGTTCTATGAAACGAACCCTCACCAACCCGCTCCATCGGTTTACCGCTCGCGTACGACAGGACTGGCTGGACTACAACGGACACATGAATGTGGCTTACTACACGCAGGTATTCGATCAAGCGGGCGATTCGTGGGTTACCGCCGCCGGCATGGGCGAAGCCTACACCCGGGAGACGGGCAATTCCTGGATGATTCTGGAGACCCATACGACCTTCCAACACGAAGCGGTAGCGGAAGATCTGTTGGTGGTGTCTTCGCAAATTCTGGCGCTGGATAACAAACGGGTCCACCTGTTTCAAATCATGGAGAATGACGAGGGACAGCGGTTGTCCAGCAATGAAGAGATTATCCTGCATGTCGATCTGCGACAACGCCGGGCCACCCCGTTTCCTCCGCAAGTTATGAACCGGCTACGCATCCTCTATCAGCAACAGGCTGAACAGGAATGGCCTCCCGAGGCCGGCAGGTCAGTGGCGATGGGTGCCCGGCGACCGGTGAAGCGGCCCGCCGGTGGAGATACCGATTAGCCGGATCCTAATCATTCTCGCTACCAGCCGATTCATGCCTAAACGGCAGTCCAGACAGATTGCTTGGCCACCTGTTGCTAGCCGCCTTACCGGATGAATCCTCAGCTAATCAACTGGCTGCTGTTGATGTGCCTGGTGCTCCTTTGGGGTACCTCGTTCATGTTCACGGCCATAGCCGTGGACACCTTCAGCCCGCTTGGTATCGTGGCGGTCCGGGTCGCCCTTGGAGCGGTGGTGCTGACCCTCGCCGCGATAGCCAAGGGCATCAGGATTCCGCTCCAACCCGGTGCATGGGCGGCGTTCTTTTTGCTGGGTGCGGTGGGAAATCTACTCCCTTTCTACCTCATTACTTGGGGCCAGCAGACCATAGACTCCGGAATGACCGGGGTGATCATGGCGGTAATGCCCCTCATCACCATGTTGCTGGCCCACTACCATATCCCGGGCGAAGACTTAAACCGGTATAAACTGGGCGGCTTCGCGCTTGGCATGACTGGCATCGTGTTGTTGCTGGGGCCCGTACTGAACGACGGCACCCGCGAGATGCTAAGCGCCATTGCCGTGTTCGTAGCCGCTTGCAGCTATGCCGTCAATACAATCCTGGTACGCTTGCTCCCCCGCCACCACCCGCTGGCGGCCGGGGCGGGAATGTTGATTGCCTCCAGCATCATTGCGGTTCCCACGTGGCTGAATCAATCGTTCCCGCCCACCGTCGTAACCACCCAATCTGTAGCCGTGCTGGTTTGGCTGGGAGTCGGACCCACGGGGATCGCTACCCTCATCTACTTCACAGTGATAGCGCGGGCGGGCCCGACCTTTCTCTCGACCATCAACTACCTGATACCGGCGGTTGCCTACTTCACCGGTGCATGGCTGTTATCCGAGCCGGTCAGCACCCATAGCCTGGTGGCACTTTGCATCATCCTTTGTGGTATCGGATTGACCCGCTACCGCGCCTGACGGTACGCGCTATCCTTTTGGAATACGGATCTTCTGACCCGGAAAGATCAGATCGGGGTCCTTAATTACCTCACGGTTCGCCTCGAAAATCTTGGTGTACTCCGCACCATTGCCCAAGTGCTTCTTAGCGATAGCCCAGAGTGTGTCACCCTTCTCGATGACGTAGTATTCAACCTCCCCGGCGGTCGCTTCCTCCACCTCAAGCTCATCTGCTTGAACCTCCTTGATACCCAGCACGTTACCTGCCATAAGCACGATCTTTTCAAATGCGGACTGATCCTTAGCCTTGCCTGAAACCTTCGCTACGCCGTCTTCTACCTTGACCTCCAGACCATCCACACCCGGGTTGTCCTCCGTGATGTGCTCTTGAATCTTTTCTGCCGGATCGTCGTCATCGCCAAACAGCTTCCTGCCTAAATTCGCGGCAAAATCGAATAAACCCATCGCAATGTCCTCTCTTGATTAAATAACGTCGACCGAAAGTTTCGGTCATCCCGGCCTGGACCTCTCCAAACTCCGCTCTGCTGCCCGCATGACGCCAACTAGACGCCGAACGAGGCAATTCAGCCTCCTTTCTGCGTTCCCTCGGCCGTTGCCTCCGTCTTCTGGGGATCCTTCATAAAGGCATCCTTAGCGGCTTTGATTCTGGCCTTCAGATCGCCAACATCCGCCTCCTGAGTTGGCAGGTTAGGGTCTTCTTTAGGCGTCTCCTCGATCCGGTTGGCGTTCATGTCGCGCCATTTCTCGCCCACTTCCGATGTCTTGGCGGAAACCACCTCGCCCACCTCTTTCGCCGCCTGCTTGGCATGGCTAGCGGCCTGTTCGAGCTTTGCTTTTGATTCTTCATCCATGCTGCATGCCGCTACCGACAACGCCATGCAGACTGCGAGATACCTCTTCTTCATAACTGCTACCCGTCTCCTGTTGTGACCGGCAAAGTATAACCTCATCAGCGTGAAAGGGAACACACAGTAACGGCACTTGACGGAAGATCGCTGGATCTCGCGAGTCCACCAAAACGGTGCTACGCTTTAACCGGTTGCAGCCAACTTAGGAGAAAGCACTTACATGAACAGGATTTCCATCATCACCGCCGCGTTGCTAGTGGCGGGTCTTGGCGCCGGAAGCGCATCGACCTGGGCGACCGAAAGGCCCGGGCACGCCGCGTTCGAGTATCGCGAGTCGATCATGACCGTGTTCAAATGGTACCTTGGGCCCATGGCCGGCATGGCAAAGGGAAAAATCCCATACGATCAAGCCAGTTTCCAACACAATGCCAAAGAACTGGCCAAGGCCGCGAGTCTCGATGTACTGTCGGGATTTCCCGAAGGGTCGATCGACGAAGACTCGGAAGCCAAGCCGGAAATATGGCAAAACTGGAAAAAATTCGAGGACAAACTGGAGGCGCTCAGAACCGAGTCGGCCAAGCTTGCGGAGATTGCCGCAGGTGGTGATCAGCAGGCCACCGTCGAGCAATTCAAACGTACCGCCGGTACTTGCGGCGGTTGCCATGACGACTTCCGCGAAGACTAACTAACGCTCCTCCGGCACCACAGGCCCCGCTTGCCGGGTGCCGGAGGACGCCTCCCTCCTCGGCAGCCACGACGCTGACCAATCCCGCAGCTCAACCGCAGTATCACTCTACACCGACCGCAGCAGCCGTGCTTGGGTGACGCTTCGCCTAGCACAGGGGGATGGCGTATACTCATGGCTTAACTGATTACCGATCATCGGTATTCCGCGAGATGATATGGCACCAAGCGACCATCCAACTTCCACCACACCTTCCACGGCTTCCCGGTTCGTCAAGCGGGGGCTTGGCGTGGTGATCTTATTCTCGACCATTGGCTTGACTACCTGCCAAGCACTCATTGGAAGTGTCTGGGCACATTCCCCCTCCGCTTCGTCGATTTCTCAGGAACGCCCCTGAACATGGCACAACGTTTTCAAGTGAATAGATTCAGTGACTGGACGGGTGGTGGCTGGTTGCTCTATGTCCTGCCGCTACCCTTGATCCCCACCCTATTCATTTCCATGTTGAAGAGTTCCTTCACCCAGTCCCTGGCGGTACTGGTGGCAATCATCCTGTTCACCACGGGTGCGGTAGCCACGCGCCGTGGCTTGGCGGCCGAACAGGACTACCACCGGCGTAAGGTAGCCAGCGCACCGCGGATCCCATTGAAGCTTCTGGGTTCCCTCCTAGTCGGTGCCGGGGTATGGGGAACCGGATATTTTCTAGCCTACCAGGGGCTGCTGTTTTCTCTGTTCACGAGCCTACTCGCCTGGGTCGGTTTCCTGCTCACCTATGGGTTGGACCCGATGACCGACAAGGGAGTTCAGCATATCGGTACCGGATACACCACCGACGAGGTGCTGGCGGCCATCCGGGAGGCTGAGCAAAAGATCGCCGGTATTCGAAAGGCAGCAGGCGCGTTGCAGAACCTTGAGTTGCGGGGCCGGTTGCGGCGAATCGGCGACTCAGCCCAGAAAGTAGTGTCGCTTATCGAGGAGAATCCCCAGGACCTTAGGCGGGCGCGAAAATTTCTCAATGTCTACCTCGACGGCGCCCGTAAGGTCGCCGAGGGCTACGCTCAGACTCATTTAAAGACTCAGTCCCAGGAGTTGGAATCCAACTTCCGCAATGTGTTGGTCACCATCGAAGAAGTGTTCGGAGAGCAGTACCAGAAACTCCTGGACAATGATGTGCTCGATCTTGATGTCCAGATCGAAGTACTCTCGACACGGCTGAAAAACGAGGGTGTCGCCTAGCGGCACGAGCTGCAGATCAAAGGAACCCAAGGAGATTTCCATGACCACCAACGAGTCAAAGCCATCCGATAAGACGGAGGTTTCCGCGGACGTAGAAAGCGCGACCCGGCTGTTCGAAGCGACTGCCGGACTGCCGGAACTCCGCAATGAATTGATCCACTACGAAGACGCCCCGTCAGCGGAAAAATCCCAGATAGAATCCCTCCTCGACGAGATCGAAATCGGGGACAGCAACTCTATCATCTTCTTTGGCACCAAGGCACAGGAACAACTGACCACCGTCTCCGAGCAGATGCTGGAGGGGGTACGCAACAAAGATCTGGGGGTGGCTGGGGGAGTACTCAACGAGATGGTGGCGACGTTGCGGGGATTTGACATCGATGACCTGAATCCCAATAAGAAACCCGGTTTTTTTGCCCGCTTGTTCGGCAGTGCCAAACCCCTGGCTAAAATACTCCAGCAGTACGAAACGGTTCAGCGTCAAATCGACAGTATCACCGACAAACTGGACACCCATAAAACCAAGCTGCTCACCGACATCACCTCGCTCGACCGGCTTTACAAGGCTAACCTGGACTATTTTCATGACCTCGAGTTGTATATCGCCGCGGGCGAGGAAAAGCTACGGCGCATCGATCAGGATGTAATCCCGGCCATGGAGGCCGAAGCAAAAACGGAAAACGACGTCCTGAAATCCCAGGCATTGCGGGATCTTCGATCCAGCCGGGATGACCTGGAACGCCGGGTGCATGACCTGCATCTCACCCGCCAGGTCTCCATGCAGAGTCTGCCCAGTATCCGCCTTGTCCAGGAAAACGACAAAGGCCTGGTCACCAAGATCAATTCCACAATGGCCAACACGGTGCCTTTGTGGCGCCAGCAATTAGCGACGGCGGTGGCGATCTTCCGCTCCGGAGACGCCGCCAAGACCGTCAAGGCGGCTACCGACCTAACCAACGACTTGCTGGAATCAAACGCCGAAACGCTCAAGGTAGCCAATGCCGAGACTCGCCGGCAACTGGAACGTGGTGTGTTTGACATCGAATCGGTAAAGAAGGCCAACCAACTGCTGATCGAGACCATCGAAGAGAGCCTGCAAATCGCGGACGAAGGCAAGCAGCGGCGTGCCGCTGCGATGCAACAGATGGAGATCATGGAAAATGAGTTGAAGAAGACCTTGGAGTCGGCTACCGCCCGCGCCAAGTCTCCCACCACGACCGGAAAGGGCTGATCCATGGGCTTCTGGGACAAGATTTTCGGCGAGTTCGTCGATGTCATCGAATGGACCGATAACAGCAGTGACACCATGGTCTACCGATTTGAGCGTTATGGCAACGAGATCAAGTACGGCGCCATGCTCACGGTACGGGAGTCTCAACAGGCCGTGTTCGTCAACGAAGGCGTTATTGCCGACCAGTTCCCGCCGGGGCTTTACAAGCTGGAAACCAATAACCTACCGATTATCACCTCGCTTCAGGGTTGGCCGCACGGTTTCGAAAGTCCCTTCAAGGCCGAGGTTTATTTTTTCAATACTCGCAGGTTTACTGACCTCAAATGGGGCACCAAGAATCCGCTGATGCTGCGTGATCGGGAGTTTGGCCCGGTCCGGCTGCGTGCCTTCGGCACTTATGCGATGCGTGTCGTCGACCCGGTGGCGTTGCTCAAAGAGGTGGTTGGGACCAGTGGTCAATTCTCCACCGGAGAGATAACCAATCAGCTGCGTAATCTGATTGTCTCCCGGTTTGCCTCCATACTCGGGGAATCGGCGATCCCGATACTCGACCTGGCAGCCAATTATGACGATCTCAGCACCTTTGTCAGCAACCGGATTCAACCCGAATTCAAGACCTATGGCCTCGAGATCACTAAGTTGCTGGTGGAGAACATCTCGCTGCCCCCCGCCGTCGAAGAGGCCCTCGATAAGCGTACCAGTATGGGGGTGATCGGAAATCTGCGGGACTATGCGGCCTATCAGGCAGCGGAGTCAATGCGCTCAGCGGCAGAGAATCCAGGCGGTGGCGCCGCCACCGGGATGGGATTCGGCATCGGTATCGCGATGGCAAACCGGATGGGAGAGGCATTTTCGGGTGCCGATTCCCCGGCACAGCCACCACCAATACCCTCGGAAAAAGTGTTTTATGTCGCAGTAGGCGATCATCAAACGGGTCCCTTTGGCCTACAAGAGGTGGAGAACAGGATCCACGCCGGCGATCTGACCAGAGACTCATTGGTATGGACGCAAGGCATGACGGACTGGCGGCCCGCCATGGAAGTAGCGGAACTGAATAACCGCTTTGCGGATGTTCCTCCTCCGCTTCCCAAGCGTTGAGCCCCAGGTTGAAACTCCGGTAGCTTCGCCGTATCGCCTTGGAAAGCATCACTCCGGCGAAAGAGAAAATCCAGTTTCCCTGCAGCAATTGCGGGGCGCTACAGATCTATTCACCGGGGTCCGGTCAGCTCCGCTGCGACTATTGCGGCCACAGCACGCCCATCAGGCCCAGCCTGGAGGACATTCGCGAATACCCTTTCCGTGAAGCACTGCAGGAGCTGGAAACCACCGCCCCGGTCGACGATGTAGTCTCGGCGCAATGCGAAACCTGCGCTGCCCAGTTTGCCTTCGAAGAGAACGTGTATGCCGGTGAATGTCCGTTCTGCGGCACTCCCATCGTCACAAAAACCGGTGAACGTCGGCCCATTTCCCCTCGATCGCTGATTCCCTTCCGGATTGCACAAGACCAGGCTAAATCTCATTTCCGCAACTGGATTAAGAACCTGTGGTTTGCTCCCGGCGATCTGAAAAAGTATGTTCGGGAAGATACTCGGCTGGCTGGTGTCTACATCCCATACTGGACCTACGATAGCGATACCACAACGGCCTACCGTGGTGAACGGGGTGACACCTATCAGGTTCCCAGGCAGGTCGTCAGCGTGGAAAACGGACGCCGGGTAGTACGCACCCGGATGGAGACACGGGTCCGTTGGATACCGGCACAGGGCACCGTGTTTCAATCTTTCGACGATATCTTGGTGGGCGCCAGCCGTTCACTACCGCGAACCATTCTAGACTCCCTGCAACCTTGGAATCTCTCGGAACTGGTACCATATAACGAAGCCTACCTGAGCGGATTCCGTAGCGAGGTCTACCAGATCAGACTGGATCAGGGGTTCGATATCGCGGCGGAGATCATGAATGGACTGATCCGCAATCAGGTCGCTCGGGATATCGGTGGAGATTTCCAGCGAATTCATCACCTGGAAACCCGGCATAACCGGGTAAGTTACAAACACCTCCTGTTGCCGGTGTGGTCGGCGGGATTCCGTTTCCGGAGCAAAACCTACCGCTTTGTGATCAACGGACAAAGTGGCAAAGTAAAGGGAGAGAGGCCTTATAGCGGCTGGAAGATCGCCGCCGCAGTAGTCGCCGGAGGTGCAATGCTGGGAGTTTTCCTGTGGCTGCTTTGGGAGTCAGGCGCCCTGGAACAGGCGACCCGCGGTTACTACTAATCAGGAGAAGCGACAACGTGAAGTATGGTGACAGATTCGATTCGCTTCTGACTGCCGTCCGCCTAGGGGCAGATCAAGAATTGATGAGCCGCTTCAACCGGGCGGAGGTTCGTTACAAAGCGGATGGATCCACGCTAACCGATGCGGATATCGCCATGAACCAGTGGCTGATCCGTGAGCTGGGAGAGCGATTTCCTGATTACAGCGTCCTGTCCGAAGAGATGCCGATCGAGGTTCAACAACAAAGGCTGGCGGCGGCCGAGCCTGGACTTTGGGTGATAGATCCACTGGATGGCACCAGCAATTTCGCCGCGGGACTACCCTACTTCGCTGTCTCCATGGCGTTGATGGAAGAAGGCCGGGTGAGTTTCGCGCTGGTCTACGATCCCGTCCGCCGGGAATGCTTTCATGCCCGGCCCGGCCAGGGCGCCTGGGTGAACGAACGACGCCTGATAGCACCATCAAGCCAACGGTCGCTGCGCCGGGCAATTGCCTTGGTAGATTTCAAACGCCTGCCCACGGAGCTGGCTCAGCGGTTGGTCGCGGCTCCACCCTATGCCTCGCAGCGCAGTTTTGGCGCGGTGGCCCTCGACCTCTGCTGGTTGGCTGCCGGCCGCGCCCATATCTATTTACACGGACAGCACAATCTGTGGGACTATATCGCTGGCCTGAGCATACTGCGTGAAGCGGGGGGGCGGGATCAAACCCTGGAGAGCATGGAAAGCCAGCCGTTCGATATCCAACCGCGCTCCAGCGCCGCCGCCCTGCATGCGGAGCTCTTTCGGGAATGGTGTGATTGGCTGGGGCTGCATTAGCGGGACGAGCGCAGGAGGGGCACCAAGGTCCGTCGCATTCACCGTCTGATGAACGACGGAGCATCGTCGCCCCATTGACGTAACTGTTGGGAAACTCAAAAATAGCCCGGGTGATCTTCACCGGTCCGGCAACGCGGCACTCAGCGGTTGTGCTGCCGGGCTCGGGGCTCGCATATCGGGGGCAACGCAGAAAAACCACTGAGAAGGCGATAGCCCACCACTGGCACCGCCGAAAGCCGGAACTATACCCCGTCGAACGGAAATGGGTGACCGTGGTCTATATTCTGGGCCGAGCGTTATCATCGAGGCCGGCTAACCGGGACATCCGGGAAGAAATGGGAGATTGTTATGCAGATTCTGTTGTTTCTTGCCACCAACGCCGCGGTGTTGATCCTGATCAGCATCGTCTTCAGTCTCCTGGGAATAGACGGCATCCTCCAGGCCAACGGAGTGGACCTAGATCTCCAGGCACTGTTAATCATGTCTGCGGTCATCGGCATGAGTGGGTCTTTCATCTCGCTGTTAATGTCCAAATGGTCGGCGAAGCACTCCATGGGGGTACGAGTGATCGAGCAACCTGGCAACAGTGCCGAGCGCTGGCTGGTCGATACGGTTACCAGGCAGGCCGGGCAAGCGGGAATCGGCACACCCGAGATCGGCATCTTCGACCACCCACAACCCAATGCCTTTGCCACCGGCATGAACCGCAATAACTCACTGGTGGCGGTCAGCAGCGGTCTGCTACAGCACATGGACCGCAGCGAAGTAGAAGCGGTATTGGCACACGAAATCAGTCACGTGAGCAACGGAGACATGGTAACCATGGGGCTGGTTCAGGGTGTGATCAATACCTTTGTGGTGTTTTTCTCGCGGATAGTGGGACACCTGGTGGACCGCGTGGTATTCAAGAATGAGCGGGGCTACGGTCCCGGGTATTACATCGCCTCGCTGGTAGCCCAGCTGTTTCTCGGGTTGCTTGCCTCGGCCATCGTCATGTGGTTTTCCCGCTGGCGGGAGTTTCGGGCCGACGCCGGAGGCGCCTCCCTCGCGGGGTCGCGTAACATGATCGCGGCGTTGCGCCGGCTGCAGGCCGTGCATCAACCACAGGATCTGCCCGATCAATTTGCCGCTTTCGGTATCTCCGGGGGATTTGGGGAGGGTCTTAAGAAACTGTTTTTGAGCCACCCGCCGTTGGAAGAACGGATCCGTGCCCTTGAGGAGGCGGCTCGCTAGGATCAAGACTAGGCGTTTGGGCGCTTGTCATCCAGCGCGCGGATGCGCTGCTCGTAATCCTCGCGGGAAAGTTCGCCCCGTTCCAACCGTTGTTGCAACGACTTGCGTAATAGTTCCCTACTCAGGGGATTGTGCCGCTGTTTTGACCGGGCCCAGGAGATTCCGAGGACGATTCCTCCCAACGCGCTTCCCCAAAAGGCGAGCATCGCCCAAACACCAAACCCGTTACTGCTCATAGGCCACCGCCATGACCCGGTACACAACCCTGCCACCCGGGGTGAGGACTTCGACTGTATCGTCCACCCGGCGCGCCATCAACGCCCGGGCCAACGGTGAATCCACGCTGATGTAGGCCGCATTCAGGTGATGCTCGTCGGGTCCCACAATCCGGTAGCGCCGCGCTTCCCCGGAACCATCTTCCAAGGTAACCCAAGCCGCGAAAAACACCTGGCTAAGGTTATCCGGAGGCACGGAAACCACCTTAAGTCCAGGCATTCGTTGTTGTAGATAGCGGATACGCCGGTCAATCTCTCGCAACTCTTTCTTCCGGTAAATATACTCCGCATTCTCCGAACGGTCTCCCTCCGCCGCCGCCGCGGCAAGGGCTTTGACCACCTCCCGGCGGCGCGTCCAGATTGCCTGCTGCTCCGCCTGCAAGGCAGCGTAGCCCGCCCGGGTTATATAGGGCGAGCGGGATGGAGGCTGTGTATGCCCTGGCCTGTTCACACCGTCACTTTATGCCCTGTTCGCGTAATTGGCTAGACACCCGTGATCGGACTTCAGCACGGCTGGTCGAACACCGCGGGCCGGTTGAGTGAACGCGCCAAGCCGCTTTTTCACCTCTCCGAACCGAGTGCCTGCGGAGGATTCAACGGCTCCCCCCGGAAACCGATTGAAAAAGATCATTGAATTACCTATCCTTGGGTTTTACTGCATTGCAGCATCTCGACCCGACAGTATTAGGGAGATCCTATGACCGATCAATCAATTAGCGCACCACAGCTCATGCAACGGGCTCGAGACGCCCTGGCTACAACGGACAAAGCCCTGGAAGCGGCGGTCACCAGTTTGCGGGATCATGTAGTGATAGAAGGGCGGATCTCGTCTACGAGGCTCGATGACTACCAGCTGGTCTCCTACGATACGGCGCTCTCCGCCGCCGAAGCGGCCGGAGCCCGCTTTGTCCTCGACTATGCGGACCGGGCCCGGCAACAATCCGCCGATCCCCAAGGCCCCCTGAGCCTCGAAGAACGCTGCGCCTTGATATTCACCGCCGAAGCCATCGAATCCATTCGCGCGCGTCTGGAATTGCGCCCACAGGACTACGGGTTAACCCGTCAGCAGCTCGCCAACACCCTCGACAGTGAGGCATTGCAGGCATTTTGCACGGAACAGCTAGCCGTGGAACGCATCGCCGACCTGGGTAAATTGGTTGCCGAGGCCGATGGGCGTACGGGTGCCTACCTGTTGGATGAAGACCACGAAATGATGCGTGACACCTTCCGCAAGTTTGCCACCGATGTGGTGATGCCGTTGGCAGAAGAGATACACCGGCACGATCTGATCATCCCCGATGAGATCTTGGAGGGCCTTACCGAGCTGGGCTGCTTCGGACTCTCCATCCCCGAACGTTATGATGGCCTTCAGCCCGATGATCGAGAGGACAACATGGGTATGATCGTGGTCACCGAGGAGCTCTCAAGGGGCTCGCTGGGTGCGGCGGGAAGCCTGATCACCCGACCCGAGATCCTCTCCCGCGCCCTGCTGAAAGGCGGCACCGAGGCACAGAAAGAGAAGTGGCTCCCCCGGCTGGCGGCGGCCGACCCCTTGTGCGCGGTCGCGGTTACCGAGCCCAATTACGGGTCGGACGTAGCGGGCATGCGGTGCAAAGCCACCCGGACCGAGGGAGGCTGGCTGATCAACGGCGCCAAGACATGGTGTACCTTTGGTGGCAAGGCCGGGGTTTTATTGCTGCTTGCCCGGACCGATCCCGATCTCTCCAAGGGGCACAAGGGACTTTCCATGTTTCTGGTGGAGAAACCCTCTTCGAACGGCCATGAGTTCAAACATGAGCAGGAGGGGGGTGGTGTCATCACCGGTAAGGCAATCGCGACAATCGGATACCGGGGCATGCACTCCTACGACGTGTTCTTCGACAACTATTTCGTACCGGATGATAACCTGCTCGGCGGGCCCGAGGGTGAAGGCAAGGGGTTCTACTTCACCATGGCGGGGTTTTCCGGAGGACGTATCCAAACCGCTGCCCGAGCCGTGGGCTTGATGCAGGCGGCTTTCGATCGAGCCATCTCCTACGCCTCGGAACGGGTCGTTTTTGGCAATCCCATCGGCCACTATCAACTGACTCAGGTAAAGCTTGGCCGCATGGCTGCCTACCTGTTGGCCAGTCGTCAGTTTACCTACTCAGTGGGTCGCCTGATGGATGAGGGCAAGGGCGGCATGGAAGCAAGCATGGTGAAATTCTTCACCTGCAAAACCGCGGAATGGGTGACACGGGAGGCCCAGCAGATCCATGGAGGAATGGGCTATGCGGAGGAAACCGCGGTGAGCCGGTTCTTCCTGGATGCGCGGGTGCTATCCATCTTCGAGGGAGTCGAGGAGATCCTGGCACTGAAAGTCATTGCCCGCTCGCTGATCGAGCGCTCGTTGATCGAAAAGCAAGGTTCGGTGCAAGCCAACGCCACCTGACCGGCGGTCCAGGCCAGCAGTTTACAATCGGAACGGAGGATTCTCATGATGAGCACGGACAACAACAAGGTCAAGCGGGACAAACCCTGGCTGATGAGAACTTACTCCGGCCACTCTTCGGCCCAGGCATCGAATCAGCTCTACCGAACCAATCTGGCCAAGGGGCAGACCGGGCTATCAGTCGCTTTCGACCTGCCGACCCAAACCGGATATGACGCGGACCATCCGTTGTCCCACGGTGAAGTGGGTAAGGTTGGCGTGCCGATCGGCCATATCGGGGACATGGAAGCCCTGTTCGACCAGATCCCCCTGGACCGGATGAATACCTCCATGACCATCAACGCCACGGCGGCCTGGCTGTTATCGCTTTACATCGCTGTCGCGGAACGCCAAGGGTTTTCCCAGTCGGCATTGCAAGGCACTACTCAGAATGACATCATCAAGGAATACCTCTCCCGGGGCACCTATATCTTTCCTCCTGAGCCCTCGGTCCGCCTGACCACCGATATCATCAGCTATACGGTGGAAAATATTCCGAAATGGAATCCCACCAATATCTGTAGCTACCATCTCCAAGAAGCCGGCGCCACACCGATGCAGGAACTCGCCTATGCATTATCCACGGCCACCGCGGTTCTCGATGCCATCCGGGAGCGGGGCCGCTTGGATGCGGCCGCCTTCGCCAATGTGGTGGGCCGGACCTCTTTCTTTGTCAATGCCGGTATCCGTTTCGTCGAAGAGTGTTGCAAGATGCGAGCGTTTGTCGCGCTATGGGAACGCATCGCCAAGGAACGGTATGGTGTGGACGACCCCAAACTGAGGCGTTTTCGCTACGGGGTGCAGGTAAATTCCCTCGGCCTAACCGAATCCCAGCCCGAAAACAATATCCAGCGCATCGTCTTGGAGATGCTGGCGGTGACACTTTCCCGAAATGCCCGCGCGCGTGCTATCCAACTACCCGCCTGGAACGAGGCCCTGGGGTTGCCCCGTCCCTGGGATCAGCAATGGGCATTGCGCATGCAACAGGTGCTCGCAATGGAGACCGACCTGCTGGAGTACGGGGATATCCTGGATGGCTCCCCAATCATCGAGGCAAAGGTGCGCGCTCTCATGGAGGGAGCCGAGGTCGAGATGCAACGGGTGGCCGAGGAAGGCGGCATGGTGCAGGCGGTGGAAACCGGCTACGTGAAACGGCAGCTGGTAGCCAGCCACACCGCCCGCATGCGGGCCATCGAAAACGGTGAACTGAAGATCATCGGGGTCAACTGCTATACCGAAACTGCCGAGTCGCCCCTAACCGCAGGTAGCGATAGCGGTATCATGAAGGTCGACGCCGCCGCGGAACGGATGCAGATCGAGCGCTTGCAGGCATTTCGTGCCGCCCGCGATGCTGGGGAGGTCGGCATCGCCTTGCAGGCCTTGGAAGATGCCGCCAGGCAGGGGGATAACATCATGCCCGCCTCGATTCGCTGCGCCCACGCTGGCGTGACTACCGGAGAATGGAGTGGCGTTCTAAGGAATATATTTGGTGAATATCGGGCCCCCACCGGAATCGATATCTCCGGTGCCGCAGTGGGTCGGGCCGACCGGGTAGCGGAACTTCGTGAACAGACTCGCCGTACCGGCGAGGAGTTGGGACGACCACTGAAGATCCTGGTTGGCAAACCCGGACTGGACGGGCACAGCAATGGCGCGGAACAGATCGCGGTCAAGGCCCGGGATGTGGGCTTTGAAGTAGTGTACGAGGGCATCCGCTTGACCCCCGAGCAGATCGTCAAGGCGGCCGAGGAGGAAGGAGTCCATCTGATCGGACTATCCGTGTTGTCCGGCAGCCACCTCGAATTGGTCGAGGATGCCATTGCCCGGCTTTCCAGCTTGGGGCTCACCGATATCCCGGTCATCGTCGGCGGAATCGTTCCACCCGAGGATGAACAAAACCTCAAGGCCCGGGGTATAGCCGCGGTATACACACCAAAGGATAGCGACATGAACCAGATCATGGCGGACCTGGTCAACATCATTCGTGAATCCAATGGCCTGAAACGCTTCGAAAACGCTGCCTGATGCTAGCCCAACGCGCCTTGCCTGATCCCGATACCCTAGCCGAGTCTGTCTCGGGCCGGGACCGATCGGCAGTAGCGCGCGCGCTCAATCTGCTCGACGATCGACGGCCCGAGGCCAGGCAGCGGGCAGCACGCCTGCTGGCTACACTGCCCAGGGAACGGTTATATACCCAGGGCCATCTAATCGGCCTAACCGGACCCCCGGGAGCCGGCAAGTCGTCACTGACTGCTGCCCTCATCACGGTCTGGCGACGGCGTAACCTCAAGGTCGGCATCCTTGCCGTTGACCCTTCCAGCCCGATCAGCGGCGGCGCGCTGCTGGGAGACCGACTGCGCATGCTCTCCGGGCAAGCCGATTCCCAAGTATTCATCCGGTCTCTGGCCTGCCGGGGGGAATATGGAGGTTTGAGTGCCGAAGTCTGGCCCATGAGCCTGGTAATGCTGGCTGCCTTCGACATCGTGCTCGTGGAAACCGTCGGCGTGGGACAGAAAGAGATTGATGTCTCCAAATTGACGGACACCACCTGTTTCGTTGCCCAGCCGGCCTCGGGGGACAGTATTCAGTTTCTGAAAGCCGGGATCATGGAGGTTCCTCATGTGTTGGTCGTGAATAAAGAGGATGTTGGAACGGCTGCCCGTAAGACCCTGGCCGAACTACGCGCCAGTCTCCGCTCCAACCCAGATGCCGGGGACTGGCAGGTACCCGTCCTATCGGCCAGCGCGGCGCGCGGCAGTGGCATCGAAGCATTGGCCGATAGCCTCTCCGACCATCGCGACTGGCTGCAACAAAACCGCTTGCTGAAACCACGCCGTCACCGGTTTCAGGCCGAATGGATCATCAAGCGGCTGCACGAGGAGTTCGGGTGGTTCGGTATCCGTGCCCTGGGAGGCGAACAAGACCTACTCGCCCAGCTGACCACCGAACAGGAATCCCCCTTTGCCCAGTATGACGCGCTTAGGGAACGGCTTTTGATGAATTGGAAAACTTAGTTATTGTGGGGTATTGACCATGTACCTGTTACCCTACCCCGGCCAACCTGGAGGCGCATTCCTCGATGGGAAAGCCGGCTGCAATTCGAATCTGGGAGGAGACCAACAACAACAATGCGGGAGATACCAGAGCCTATCGGTGACTCGCTTATCGAGCCCGGGGGGACGCGGTTACCCGTACAGGATGAATAACGGGATTTTTTAAATCTCATCGGTTCACGAGAAGATTTTTCTAAGAGAGGTAGAACGATGGTTAAGGAATTGTACGGCATCGGTGAGGCACCGCCGGTTGGCGAGGTTCCCCAAAAAATGCATGCGTGGCTGGTCCGTGAGGAGCGCTTTGGCGAACCGAAGGACTCTTTCCAGCAGGAAATCGTCGATGTTCCGGAAATCGGTGACGACGAGGCACTCGTCTACGTCATGGCGGCCGGAGTCAACTACAACAATGTCTGGGCAGCGCTGGGTATTCCGGTAAATGTTATTAAGGCCCGTAATAAGAAGGGAGAACCGGAAGAATTCCACATTGGTGGCAGCGATGCCTCGGGTATTGTCTACAAAGTGGGCAAGGATGTTACCAATATCAAAGTCGGTGACGAGGTTGTGGTCCACTGTGGAACCTGGGACAGAGACTGTCCCTGGGTCACGGCGGGGAATGACCCAATGTACTCTCCGTCATTCCGGATTTGGGGTTACGAGACCAACTACGGCAGCTTTGCGCAATTCACCAAGGTGCAGGCGCACCAATGCATGCCCAAACCAAAGCATATGTCATGGGAGGCTGCCGCCGCCTATGTTCTGGTTGGGGCCACCGCCTATCGAATGCTCCACGGCTGGCAGGAGCACTCGGTCAAGCATGGCGATGTCGCATTGATCTGGGGCGGTGCCGGGGGGCTGGGATCCATGGCGATCCAAATTTGCAAGGCAGCAGGCGCCACCTCGATTGCGGTTATCTCCAGCGACGACAAGATCGACTACTGCCAAAGCCTGGGCGCCAAGGGCTGCATCAACCGGAACAATTTCGACCATTGGGGGATGCTACCGCACTGGAAGGACAATGTCGGATACGGCAAATGGCTGAAGGGCGTGCGTGGATTCGGCAGCGCTATTTGGGATGTGCTGGGAGAGAAACGTAGCCCTAGTATCGTGTTCGAACATCCGGGCGAGTCAACCATTCCTACCTCGATCTTCTGTTGCGACACCGGTGGCATGGTGGTGATCTGCGCGGGCACCACAGGCTACAACGCAACGGTGGATCTGCGCTATCTGTGGATGCGGCAGAAACGTCTACAGGGCTCTCACTTTGCCAACGATGAACAGTCGTATGCCATGAACCGCCTTGCGCTGGAAGGCCATCTGGATCCCTGCCTGTCGAGAGCCTTCACCTACGAGCAACTCCCCCAGGCCCATCAGCTTATGTACGAGAACAAACATCCCCACGGCAACATGTCAGTGCTGGTCGGTGCCAAGGAATTTGATCTCGGCGCCACGGAAGCTCCGCCGATCCCCATCAGCCTGCCGGCCAGTGCCGTGCCCGTGACCTCTCCTCACCCGTTTCCGAGCCCTTACCCGTCCTCGGTTCCACTGCCCGGGATCTCCGCCGATCCTTTGGATGGTACGGAACCCGTGATGGTGGATGATGGCACCAAGGTCAAGGATCTGATGTTTTTGGGATTGGTTGCCTGCAAACCCGAAGACAATGTGGAGACCGTTACCCGACTGATGATCGGGAACCATGTGCATGCTGTGGTGGTAAAGGATAAGGATGAGGCTATCGGCGTCATTTCGCAGACCGACATCGTGCTGGCCCGGCAAGGCAAAACCGCCGAGGCGGCGCGCCAGATCAAGGCTCGGGATATCATGAGCGAGGGTTGTGCCACCTGCGATCTGGAAACCCCGCTTTCCGATGCGGTGACGGCAATGACCCGGATGCGTATTCACCGCCTGGTGGTAACTGAGAAGCAGGAGAATCGCAATGTACCCATCGGGGTCATATCGATGACTGATGTGGTGCGTAAGCTCATCGTTACCGACAAATAACAGGAACTAAAAAAACCTCCCCGGTCTTTTCACCCGGGGAGGTTTCCTGGTGTCCAGGCTTGAGCGCTATCGATGTATCAAGACGATTCTTCCATCGGCTTTGGAAAGTAAATCTTGGTCTTCGAAGATGAGATCAGCACTCCTTTCTGAACGGAATAGGCGCTCAGATCCATGGCCAACGCCCGGGGATTTTCCTCAATAGCATCCATCACCACCCGCGATTCCAGGCGACCCAATTTGAGCGGGTGCCGGAACTTGGTGGTCTCGCTCTGATAGATCGAGCCCATGGCGGGCAGCAGCGTGCCGAGCACCGCGGAGCGGAAGGCATCATCGACGCATGGCAATAAAAACTCCATGTTTCCGGTTAATTCATCGGAGAGATGGAGTTTGTCTTTCATATGACCGATGCCCGCAAGGGCATACACATAATTCATCTGCACATCCGGGGTCAACATGGCCCATAGCCCCTTCTTGAAAAAGGTGTGCGAGAAATGATTGGGCACGCCTTCGGCGTCAAACACAACGCGCTTGCTGGGGTCCAATGTGCCGATGTCCGCGAGAATCTTCTTTTCAGACTCGGAATGGCTGCCGAAGATGGCAGTAGGCACGTAGGTACTGATGGTCTTTAGCACAATCTTGTCATATTCGTTATTGAGAACTGACAGTCCCAGGGTAGTCACCTTGTGCTTCTTTCGATCCACGTCAATGACAATCTCGTAATAATCCATGACGGAACTCGAAACATATACTGGAGCGGTGAACGTTTTCTCCTGTTCGGTCAAGATAAATCCCATGCCGGGCAGTACCCTGCGGCCGAGCAAACGCTGTTTAAACACGGCGATCATACCGTGGGCGATAATCTCTCCGAATGGAGATTCAGCGGCAAATTCGTCACTGAGATGAGCCTTGTTGCGATCGCCGCAGGAGGCATAAAGCAATACATCATTATGGGTAATGTGCCGTCCCCTAACAGCCGTCCAGTTTCCTGGCTCGATATGGTCCATCCGCAGATGCAAGGGTATAGCAGGGTCCTGAAGGCCGATAAACGCCGCCTCGTCGAGCGCCTTTCTCTTTAAATAGATGGTACGTTTATCTTCTTTGACATAATTCTCGATAGTAATTTCTGACATGGTATGCCCCAGTGTGAGTATCCGTATGACTGAACCGGCGGGACAGTTCTTCCTTGGGAAAAAGCGGCCTGCCAATCGCTAATAATACATTGATATTCCTATGGACATCCACCTTGAAGGGTTACCATAAACACTTTTATCCAGACCGAGAGAGAACAACTGCCAACATCAATGGAATAATCACGATACTGGAGAGATTTCCCAGCATGACGATTGACGCCACTCTGTGTGGTTCTTGTCCGAAGCGTTCGGCGATCATGAAATTGAGAACCGCGGGAGGCAATACGCTGAATACCAGCAACATACCAAATTGATCAGGTGCAAGTTGCAATACCGGTTGCAACAAAACCGCGATCAGCAGGCCGCTACCCGGACACACCAACGCACCCACTAGACCAATTCGCCCATCCTTGAGGTCTACCGCGGTCAACCTTACCCCAAGCGAGAACAACATCAGCGGAATGGCTACCTGGCCCGCCATCTCGATTGGAACCAACAACACCTGCGGCAAGGGAATCTTCAACAGACCGACCAGCAATCCCGCCAGTGTTGCCAATAACATGGGAACCCTGAAGATCGCCAGCAACGAAGCTCGCGGATCCATCATTCTCATACCCAGTGTAAAGTGCAGCGTATTCTCAACGATGAACAAGACCACGGCCGCGGGGAGCGCCTGCTCTCCAAAAGCGAACAAAGCCAGTGGCAACCCCATATTCCCCGAGTTGGAAAACATCATCGGTGGAATGAAGGTTCTTACCGGGTAACCAAACAAGCGTGCTATTGGCCAGGCTATCAACCCAGATCCCAGTACCACGACCATAGCGGCAACAGCCAGATCACCGTACTGAGCAAGTTCGAATTCCTTATTCGACATGACATGAAAGATCAAGGCGGGGATAAATAGATCCATATTCATCTGATTGGCGGCAGCCATGTCCGGCGTACGGTACCGGCCGTAAAAAAATCCTACCAAAACGAGAGCGAATAGCGGGAAAACAATACCAAAAATCTGTTGAATCATGAGGGACGGATCCAGGCAGCCGGTAGAGCCGTATACTGTCACAGGAACGTACGGCTGTGCCAAGATGCAAGTTAGCGGTATTTCGATTCACGGAGGACACCGAGTAATGAAGAAACTGTTGGTGGTCGCTCATGCACCGTCAGTGAATACCCGGCAACTGGCGGAAAGCGTGGTGCGGGGAGCACGGCACCCGGATATCGAGGGCGTGGAGTGCCAGTGGCTGCCCCCGCTCGACGCACAACCCGAAGATGTCCGCAGTTGTCACGGGATTATCCTTGGGACTCCCGAGAATCTGGGTTACATGAGCGGTGCGCTCAAGGATTTCTTCGATCGCATTTACTACCCGTGCCTCGAACACACCCAAGGGCTTCCCTGCGCCCTCTATGTGCGAGCCGGCCATGACGGTACGGGGACCCGGCGCGCAGTGGAATCGATATGCATCGGACTGCGCTGGAACTGGGTACAATCACCGTTAATCTGCCGTGGTCCCTGGCGGGAAAATTTTTTAACCCAGTGCGAAGAATTGGGAATGACAATAGCAGCCGGATTGGAAACAGGACTGTTCTGATTTCTCTCGGCAACCCTCCTGTGATACCTGTCACCAAAGGTTAACGACTTCGTCAAACAAAGGTCACTGGAAATTCAACAGTAGGTCACGGTAAGTTAAACACCCTGTCAGATAACGGCTCTAACGTGGTGGGCAGTAACAACCCCAACCAAGGAGCTTCTCATGACGCGGTACCAAACCACTCTTTCCCTGATGTTTGCCGCCAGCCTCTCCTACCCAGCATCGGCACGCGACTATATCGATATTGTTGGATCATCGACAGTTTATCCGTTCGCTACAGTGGTCGCCGAACAATTCGGCCGAACCACGCCGTTCAAGACCCCAAAGATTGAATCCACCGGGTCGGGGGGGGGCTTCAAATTATTCTGTGCCGGGATCGGTGTACAGTACCCGGACATCGCCAATGCGTCTCGACAAATCAAGACTTCGGAAATCGACAACTGCCGAGCTCGGGGCGTGGACGATATCGTAGAGATTAAGATCGGCTATGACGGCATCGTCATAGCCAACTCGAAACAGCGATCGCAGATACGACTTACGCTTCGAGAAATTTTTCTAGCGCTCGCCAAACAAGTCCCAGATCCTCAGGGAAGCCAAACGTTGGTGGCCAACCCATACCGGTCGTGGCGAGAGATTAATGACGCCCTCCCGGATAGCCGGATCGAGGTCCTCGGACCACCACCCACCTCCGGCACTCGGGATGCCTTCGTCGAGCTGGCAATGGAAGGGGGATGCAAGAGCTACCCCTGGATTAAGGCCATGAAAGACATCGACGGCAAGCGCTATAAGTCCACGTGCCACACACTGCGGGAAGATGGTGCCTTCGTCGAAGCAGGCGAAAACGATAACCTGATCGTGCAGAAACTGGAGAAGAATCCCAGGGCGCTGGGGATATTTGGATTCAGCTTCCTCGACCAAAACAGCGACCGGATCCAGGGCTCTAGCATAAACGGCGTGGAGCCAACTTTCGAGGCGATCGCCGATGGGAGCTATCCCATCTCCCGTCCATTGTTCTTCTACGTCAAGAAGGCTCATGTCGGGAAAGTACCGGGAATCGCCGAATATTTGCAGGAATTTACCAGTGAAAAGGCCTGGGGAGATGATGGGTACCTATCGGGAAAAGGTTTGATTCCCATGCCGGAGGGTGAGCGCCGGAAGTTTGCGGAGTACGCTCGCAACCTGATACCCCTCTCCCAATAGTAATCAAGGCGCTAGCCACCTCGTGCCGCTGCCGCCCCTAACGGCGGCAACGGCAAACTGGAGTATCCGATGTCCCAGCTACTGCTTGTGGCAATCCTACTAGCACTAAGTGCTATCGCCTACCAACTTGGCCGCCGGCGCGCCTTGGCCCTGGACAACGTAAACGGCGGCCGCACCAGGCTGCACTCGCGCCCTTCGCACTATGCAGTACTTACCATGCTCTGGTGCCTGTTCCCCCCGATGCTGGTGTTTACGGTCTGGTCGGTCGTGGATACCCATGTAATCACCGGCTTACTGGTTCAAGACCTGCCAGCCGAATTCCAGATGCTGCCCATGGCCCATCTCGAACTGGTGGTCAACGACATTCGCAATCTCGCCCAAGGAAATATCGCTGCCCATGCTGATGATCCGACCATACAGGCGGCAACCGGCCACTATCAGCAATTGCTCCAGATCAACCGCTTTGCTAAATCTGTGGTCATGCTATTGGCAGCCACCGCCGGACTGGCAATAGGCTGGCGACTCATCTCTCCCCACCTCCGAGCCCGAGTGCACACAGAACGGATAGTGAACTTATTCCTCATCAGTTGCGCGGCGCTAGCCATTCTTACCACCATAGGTATTCTGCTGTCGGTATTGTTTGAAGCCATGCGCTTTTTCCAAACAGTACCAGTGACAAGTTTTTTGTTCGGGCTGGAATGGAGTCCGCAAACCGCACTTCGCGATGACCAGATTGGGTCCTCAGGTGCCTTTGGAGCAGTACCCTTATTCGCCGGTACCTTTCTGATCTCCGCTATCGCCATGATGGTGGCGGTACCTATCGGGCTGTTATCTGCGATCTACCTCGCCGAATACGCCAGCAGGCGGCTACGCTCCATCGCCAAGCCGCTACTCGAAATCCTGGCGGGAATACCCACCGTGGTCTACGGATTCTTCGCGGCCCTAACCCTTGCCCCTTTGGTCCGTCAGATCAGTGAAGCTGCGGGTATCGAAGCCGCATCTGAGAGCGCCCTGGCTGCAGGACTGGTCATGGGCATCATGATTATTCCTTTCGTATCATCCCTTTCGGACGACGTAATCACCGCAGTGCCCCAGGCCATGCGAGACGGTTCCTACGCCATGGGTGCTACCCACTCGGAGACCATTCTGCGGGTGATAATTCCGGCTGCCCTACCTGGCATCGTGGGAAGCATCCTGCTGGCGGTATCCCGAGCGATCGGTGAGACCATGATTGTGGTAATGGCGGCCGGTCTAAGCGCCAATCTAACTGCCAACCCGTTTGCGGCCGTGACCACGGTCACCGTGCAGATCGTCACCTTGTTAGTTGGCGATCAGGAATTTGACAGCCCAAAAACTCTGGCAGCCTTCGCGCTTGGCCTAGTACTGTTTTTGCTCACCCTAACCTTAAACGTAATCGCCTTGTATGTTGTGAGAAAGTACCGTGAACAGTATGACTGACAGTCCATCCGACAACTCACACTCGGTAGCCACAGAAACCATTCGTCGCTCCCTGGCTCGGCGTTACCGGCAGGAACGCCATTTTCGCCGCTGGGCGCTGTCTGCTGTGCTGGCCGCCGCGAGCGTCGTTACCCTGCTGTTCGCGAGCATCATTAGCAACGGCTACAGTGCGTTTCAGCAGACCTACATCAGACTAACCATATACTTCGACCCCGCGCTTATTTCCACCCCGGATTCTGACCCAGCTGCCGATATCCCAAGGGTGCTGATAACGGGCGACTATCAGGGATTGATCAAGCAGTCTCTGCGCACCCGCTTTCCTGGTATCGGTAAACCCAGGGAGAAGCGAGATTTGTACGCCCTGATCAGCCCCGGTGCCGCATACCTGATCCGGGACATGCTCATGGAACGCCCGGACCTGGTGGGATCGTCGAAGGTGCTCTGGGTGCCGGCAGATGATGACGTCGACATGCTGATCAAAGGGCACATACGCCGGGATGTGCGAGAGGATGAACGCCGCCTCACCGACCATCAGTTAGCGTGGATCGATCAACTAATCTCGGAAGGGGCCCTGAAGAAACGCTTCAATGGTGCGTTCTTCGTCCATGGTGACTCCCGGGATCCGGAGTTAGCCGGGATCCGGGGCGCAGCCATGGGTTCCCTATTCACCCTCGGCATTACGCTTGCGCTCTCCTTTCCCATCGGTGTCGCGGCAGCCATCTACCTAGAGGCATTCGCTCCACAGAACCGTTGGACCGATCTTATCGAGGTAAATATCAATAACCTAGCGGCAGTACCTTCAATCGTGTTCGGGCTGCTGGGCCTAGCAGTATTCATTAACTTCTTCGGCATGCCCAGATCCTCACCTCTGGTGGGTGGGCTGGTGCTCACCCTAATGACACTGCCAACCATCATCATCGCAAGCCGTGCTGCCCTAAAATCAGTACCTCCGTCCATCAGAGAGGCCGCACTTGCCATCGGTGCATCGCCCATGCAGGCAATGTTTCACCACAGCTTGCCATTGGCCATGCCAGGCATGCTTACCGGATCCATCATTGGCATGGCGCAGGCCATGGGCGAATCAGCGCCTCTGTTGATGATAGGTATGGTGGCCTTTGTCGCGGACATTCCCCAGAACTTGTCAGATCCATCGACAGTATTACCGGTGCAGATCTACCTGTGGGCGGACAGCCCCGAGCGAGCCTTTGTGGAACGTACGTCGGCCGCCATTATGGTACTGCTTGGATTCCTGATTACCATGAATGGGCTCGCGGTTGTTCTTCGCAGACGTTTTGAGCGGCGTTGGTGAAAAAATCGCGTTATTCACCGTGGACCTGGTCGGCCTTCGGACAATGCAAACACAATGGGAGTGTGGGCCAATGAATACCTTGAGCGAAGACTTACTGATATCCCGACGAATCGGCTTGAGTATTTCTACAGAGGATCTTGACGCAGCCGAGGTAGCGGAGACAAACCGCGATACGGTGGGCGACTATACTGTTTTCGATCCGAAGATAACCGCCCGGGATGTGAATGTGTTCTATGGGACCAAGCAGGCCATCTGCGGCGTGAATCTGGACCTGGGTAATTATGAAGTGCTGGCAATGATTGGCCCATCGGGATGCGGCAAATCCACTTTCCTGCGCTGCCTTAATCGTATGAACGATACCATCGCAGAATGCCGGGTAAGCGGTAAAATACATCTGGACGGTGAGAACATCTATCACCAGAACATCGATGAAGTATTGCTACGGGCACGGGTAGGAATGGTATTCCAAAAACCCAATCCCTTTCCTAAATCTATATTCGAAAACGTAGCCTATGGCCCCCGGCTGCACGGCATGACGCGCGACATCGGCACGCTGTGGGATATCGTAGAAAGCAGCCTGAGAAAAGCTGCCCTTTGGGATGAAGTGAAGGATATACTGGAACAACCAGGAACCAGCCTGTCCGGTGGTCAGCAACAACGGCTGTGCATCGCCCGCGCTATCTCCATCAACCCCGAAGTAATCTTAATGGACGAACCCTGCTCCGCCCTGGATCCCATCTCTACTGCTAAAATCGAGCAATTGATCGATGAGCTGCGCGAGCACTACAGTATCGCTATCGTTACTCACTCCATGCAACAGGCGGCCCGCGTATCCCAACGCACTGCCTATTTTCATCTGGGCGATTTAATAGAAGTGGGGGCGACGAATCAAATATTCTCCGATCCGCTTCACCCCCTCACGGAGGCCTATATCTCGGGGCGATTTGGTTGAGACTGGGACGGGAAATGGCCCAGACGGACTATCGTACTGAATCGTCAGGTTTAGCGCGAACGAGACAATCGAAGATGGGATCCTTAGTGAACTTACCGATCGGTAACCAGTGAACTCGATACCGAAGAAGGTAGTTATATCGCCAAACCGGCCCCACTGCCAAACGTATCGGCGCTGCTGCGAAGAAATCACCGCGTACGTTTTTTATCTTAGGAACCGGCAAAGACATCCCCATCACGGGAAACCCGGATGGAAGCTCTATCTCTATCAAATCGTTCCCTGCATTACCAGCGCACCGCCTCGATCTCACAAGTGAGTCGCCACCCCGGTTTGCCATGCTGTCAATCGCCGTTGCTCACCGCCAACTTCGCCCTCGGGAGTTAACAGGGGAATCTTACAATGGCGCAGCAGGTAACGGGAAGTGCTTCCCACCCCGGTCCATAGCCGGCGCGTCGCGCCTGTTTCGCCCACCCGATCGACGCTACCCAAGAGAATCATACTGGCATCGTAGAGTTTTGCTATTTCGAGGATTCGGTGCCCGGGAATACCGGTTACAACCCGGGTTTCGACTTCCTCCAGGGAGTTGCCCACATCATTCATGCTCCGCACTTCTTCAACAAAATCGTCAAGTAAGCGCTCCGCAACATAGTCGAGAGGCAAAGCCTGTCCGCTCATATCCCGGCGGCGATAGTACCCAGACTGCTGGGCAGTTTCATGAACTACGTGCAAAATCAGCAACTGCTCGCCAAGACGGTCCGCAAGTTGGCTGGCGTAATGCAGCGACTGTTTGCAAACATCGGAAAAATCAACCGCCACCAGGATCGGTTTGAGACTTACACTTGTCATGATCCACATAGCCTCCTGCTTTGGTCCAGGTTGTCAGTGTTAAAAAAATAATAGCGATTAGATGTGTCAATTTGATGTCATGGCAGCGAAACAATCCGGTGGTTGAATAGGCGTCACAGGTAATTCCAGGAAGGACAACCATGCAGAAGGAAGTACTCATTGTCGAGGATGAACCAGCCATCCGCGAGATGGTTGGCGTGGCGCTGAAAAGTGACGGTTTCTTGCTTCGCGAAGCGGCTGACGCCAGCGAAGCGCAAACGATCATACGGGACCATACCCCAGACCTGATTCTGCTGGACTGGATGCTACCCGGTACCAGCGGCTTGCAACTCGCAAAGGAGCTCAGAGACGACGAACCGACCCGCCATGTACCGATCATCATGCTCACCGCGCGAAGCGAAGAGCATAGCCGGGTTAGGGGGCTCGAGGCAGGCGTCGACGACTATGTGACCAAGCCCTTCTCGGTACGCGAACTACGCTTGCGCATCAAAGCCGTGCTGCGCCGCGCTCAACCGGAGTCGGAGGGGACGCGTATCGAGTTGGGCGGACTGGTCATAGACGAAGCCTCTCACCGGGTTTTTGCCACTGGCCGGGAAGTATTGCTGGGCCCGATGGAGTACCGCACCCTACACTTCTTCATGACCCATGCGGAGCGGGTCTATACCCGCCGCCAGCTAATGGATCGCATCTGGGGCCAGGATGCTTACCTGGAAGAGCGTACCGTCGATGTGCATATTCGCCGCTTGCGCAAGGCCCTGCTTCCCTACCGTTGCGACGGGCTGGTGCAAACGGTGCGTGGCACCGGCTACCGATTCTCGACCATGTAATCTGTACGGAGCGGCCCCGCTCCGGCTCTGGCCTAGCAACAACCTGCTTCCCTGCCCAACCGCCCGCCAGTTGGGAAAAGGGCGTTTCTGGTGTAATGTGGGCAACGCGTACCGAATCCACTCGAACAATTTCCTGTTTCCAACCTGTGGATCTCGGCTGACTCAGAAATCGAGGACAGAATATGAATGTAGAAACGCTTGACTCGGCACTCTCAGAATATCTCCGTACCGATACATATCCGGTGGCAATTCAGCTGGTCAAGCCCGGTGGGGCATTGCCGGATCGCGTGAAACGACCCTCGCAGATGGGGCTCAAGATAACCATTTGCCAAGCCATCGCCATGAGCCGGCGCTATGGCTGGGTGATGGCCACCGCAGCGGAAGATATGTCTTGCCAACCTGCGGCAGCGGTATTTGGTTTCCGCCCCATGCTACCCTACATGGTGGAGGGCAACCTTTGTAATCAGATGTATAACGCCAGCCTGGAGGCAGGTGCGAATACCGAAGCGGCAGGCGCCAAACTGGAACATGGTGAGATCGACTTCATCTTGACTGCGCCGCTGCAGCGCTGCGCCTTCGAACCCGACGTAGTCTTGGTGTACGGAAACAGCGCCCAGGTTATGCGACTGCTCAACGCCGCACTCTGGAAATCGGGAGGACGTCTTGAGTCCACCTTTGCCGGGCGCCTCGACTGCGTGGATGAGATCATCATCCCGTTACAAAGCGGTAAACCGGAGGTGATCTTACCTTGTAATGGCGACCGGATATTCGCTCAGACCCAGGATCACGAAATGGCCTTTAGTTTTCCCTGGAGTTGGAGTGAAAACATTGTGGCCGGCTTGGAGGGCACCCATAAAGGAGGCGTGCGCTACCCTATTCCTACCTATCTCCAATATTCCCCCCAGTACCCAAAACACTATCTGGAGATGGATCGAATCTGGCAAGAAATGGAGGGCCAGGAATAACCGGAGGAAATCCCTCTACAGAATTCAGCCCCCTTAGTCGGGTCAGTGAGCTTGATCAATAGGCAATAACCAGAGGGAGGAAGGTTATGTCAACCGTCTACATAGGTCCAGATGGAAAACCGCGCTGCCATTGGTGTGGAAGCACACCTGAATATCTTGGCTACCATGATAATGAGTGGGGATATCCTGTTGATGACGACCAGCGACTATTCGAAAAACTGTGCCTCGAAGGTTTTCAGTCGGGCTTGAGCTGGCGCACCATACTCGCAAAACGTGAAAACTTCCGTGCCGCATTTCATAACTTTGATTTTAACAAAGTTGCCCACTTCACCGACTCGGATATCGAGCGCCTGTTGAAGGATAAGGGCATTATCCGCCACCGTGGAAAAATCGAAGCGGTGATTAATAACGCAAAGCGAGCGCAAGAACTTGTCGCGCAGGCGGGTTCTTTAGCAACCTTTTTTTGGCGCTATGAACCAAAGCCGGAAAACCCGGTGAAACCACAAACTGCGTCCACATCAGCTGAGTCGGTTTCCCTATCAAAAGCCCTGAAGAAAATGGGATGGAAGTTCATCGGGCCAACAACAGTTTATGCTTTTTTGCAAGCAATGGGATTAGTCAATGATCACAGTGAGGAATGCATAATCAGAGACCGAGTTGAACGAGCAAAAGCGAAATTTAAGCGGCCCTGAATCCACACTGTTGAGTTAACCCTCGGTTACGATCACTTGTACTCTATCGGCTGAATTCACCAACAGGCTTCCGACTATGAGTATATGGAATTATCAAGATAGTAACACCGGGATATTGCCTAGATCCTACGGTGATCAGTGTTACATTGGTCAGTGTCCCTACTGCGCATCGAACCTCAGACATCTGGGCGGAATCGAGTTTATTGGGAATGCAGCGGCCCACTTGGGAGATGGGCGATGGGATGACGATTATGGCAAAGAGCTGCGCGTATGCGATCACTGCGGCTGGTGGGTACTCACCCAGTTGACAGGTTTCGCCCAGGGAGTAAACGCGGGGTCGGTACAAATCCGCCGATGCTGCGGAAGTTTAATTAACTTAGATGAACTCGACATAAAAAACCCGGTGGATGAATTTAGCCGGTATCTGATTGCCCGCTACGGTGATAGGTTCGATATTTCTCCTAAAAAATACGAATCCATTGTTGCGGGTGTTTTTGGAGAATTTGGGTACTCAGCGAAAGTTACATCCTATTCGGGAGATCGAGGAATAGACATCATTGTACTGAGTGATGAAAATGAAAAGATAACTGGGGTTCAAGTAAAACGTTACAAAAGGACCATAAAGGCACAACAGATCAGAGAGTTCGTGGGAGCGCTGTTTATTCAACGGATGACCAAGGGAATATTCGTAACCACATCCGACTTCCAAAAGGGCGCGATTCAAGAAGCGCTAGATGCAACCGCCAGAGGTTTACCGGTTGAATTATGGAACGCAGAGGCATTCTATGAGCGCTTGGCAATTTCTCGGCGGGCGCCGTATAGGGATGAAAATGATTCCGAAAATCCATTTGCAAGTTTTTGGAAACACCCGGAATCCATTCCTGTTGCATTCCAAGCATCTTGGTGAGGTTTTACTGCACTACACGCGCTAATAGGGGTTTCCCCGGAATTTTCAAGTTCAGATCCGGAGCAAGCGGAATACCGCTTACACCATGGAATGAGACACCTGAGGGAATAGTATGAAGTGGTATCTACTAATGATTATTGCTGCGTGGAGTGCTGTATCGCTCGCCGTTGACAATCCAAGCGGGGTAAAGATCCTAAAGAAAATGCCCGAAAGCCACACACTGAAATCGGGCCAAATCGTTTATGTGGAAAACGATGGCCGCTGTGCCGCCAATAATATCATTAAGATTACTGGGGGTAACAAAAGCAAGGGTGTCAGAAGGCGAATAGAGTGTATTCCTCGACCTGGCTGAGCGGTCACAAATCGCATTGCTTGGATGACACTTAGCAACCAATGCCGTTCGATTGGTTATCGTTTACCGGTCGGATTTCGAAAAAATATCCTCACTTACATGTACTCAAGTCGTTTATTACATCTCCCCAATCACCAGGGAAAGGTTCCGACCCGTGTTAAAGAAAAGGAAACAGCATCGGCTAGCCCCAGGGGAGCCTAGCCGTGTCATTAAATGCGACACGAAAATCCACACACCCATTTTATAGTTGATTTCACAAACGTGAAGCGGTCCCCTACCAGTAGTAGGATCACACCCCAACCGAGCATGGATGACACGGACTCGGGTTCGTTACCTGCCTAGATTCACACTCAGTTTTTGGATTGGAATAACAACAGATGCGCGTACACTACTTACAACATGTACCCTTTGAAGGTCTTGGCTGCATACAAGATTACCTGCAAACCGAGGATCATACGATCACAGGTACTCATTTCTATGCGTCTACGGAGTTACCCCCGCTAGACGACATAGATCTACTTGTTGTCTTGGGTGGTCCGATGAGCGTCAACGATATCGGTGAATATCCTTGGCTTACCACAGAAAAACAATACATAAGAAAGGTTATAAAATCGGGTAAGCCCACTTTGGGGATTTGCCTAGGAGCGCAGCTTATCGCAAGCGCATTGGGGGCAAATGTGTTTCCCAACGCGGTAAAAGAAATCGGTTGGTATCCTATCCGCGCAACCCGGTCCGCCAAGAGTTCGTCTTTCAGTTTTCCAGAACATATCGAGGTTTTTCACTGGCATGGTGAAACATTTAGCCTGCCAACAAAGGCCGTGCTTCTTGCCGAGAGTGATGGCTGTAGAAATCAGGCCTTCCAGCTGGGAGATAACGTTATTGCCCTTCAGTTCCACCTTGAAACAACACCAGACACAGCCCGGGAAATCGTAGCCAATTGCCGTGATGAACTAGTACCCGGGAAATATATCCAGACCGAGGAAGATATCCTGTCCGCACCACAAGAACGCTACCGCAAGGTGAATACACTGATGTGTAGTATTCTTGAATATCTGTGTAAAAATAGTGGCTAAAGATGTCACAAACCGATCTTCGGACAAGTGGCCATCAGTGGATTAGAACATCCAATAGCGAGGACCCCTGCATGCCCAACACAAGTAACGCCAGTGCGGCTATTCTCGGTCTTTTTATTTTTGTTGGCTTGTTGTCTATGGGCTACCTGCTGGGTGACTCGGTCATAAGATTTAAAGAATACGAACGCAGTGTCATCGTGAAGGGACTTGCCGAGCGCGAGTACGCTGCGGATATCGTCATTTGGCCAATTCAGTTCTCGGAAGCGAGCAATAGCCTGGGTGAGCTATACAGTTCAATAGAGAGCAGTGCTTTCAAGATCAGAGATTTTCTTGAAGCCAACGGCGTCAGATCCGAGGAGATCTCGCTTTCCACACCAGCTATTACCGACAAATCAGCGCAGCAATATGGAAATACAGACAGAGCAGAATTCCGGTATACGGGGATTCAAACGGTAACCGTGTACTCTCGGAATATCGAAGCAGTACGAAAGGTAATGAGTTTCTTGCCTGAATTGGGCAAAAAAGGGATTGTTTTCACCGGAGGCGACTATCAATCGCAAACGGAATATCTATTCACCAGGCTAAATGAAGTCAAGCCGGAAATGGTTGAAGATGCTACGCGTAACGCGCGTGAAGTAGCAAACAAATTTTCCGCGGATTCGAGGAGCACATTGGGGAAGATCAAAAAGGCGTCCCAGGGTCAATTCAGCATTGAAGACAGAGACAAGAACAACCCTCATATCAAGAGAGTGCGAGTGGTATCCACGGTAGAGTACTACTTATCGGATTGATGAGGCGCCAGTTCCGGCCAGAGTATGCATGAATCACCCTGCGTCGCGATCTAACCATGACCCCGGTCATCATGCCTGCTTTACCCGGGACTCCCGATGGGATTGCCTCGCCACCTGTCCCCAAAGCGCTGATGACACCAGGGCCTTTATCATGAAGCACCGGCGCCCCAGGGCACTCTATTGACATCTGGCCGGCGTTAAGCTAGCGTCCCTTTGTCTTGAGGGGAGTAGTCGGCCTTCCTTACCGGAAGGGGCACGCGTCAACATACTTGGCCAATCACCATGGCGCGCGCGGCTGTTAGCATGACGAGACCTTGGATATGAAGGAGCGTCTGGCTGAGGGGCTGGGCATGTTCCTCCCTGTCCAAGCCAACCTGCCTGGCCCCTCCCACAGAATTCCCATGTCCCAAAACCCATTCCTGGTAAAAAGCCACCAACGCCCCGGCTCTGCCTTCCCACAAATCCCCAGCTCTGTGGGCTATCAGGTGGCGTGGCAAATCGGTGCGTCCCCTATACTCCCACTGGCTGGCGAGCAGACTCATTTCATCTGGGAGAGAAGCTGATGGAAAACGCTTCACTCTCGTTTCTGGGTTGGGTTACCGCGGTCACAACCCCCTTCGGGTTAGTGTTTCTCGCGGAGCTGGGCGACAAAAGCCAATTGGTGTGCATGACGCTGGCTGCCCGCCACCGCCATTGGCCGGTATTGCTCGGCGCCACGGTTGCATTTCTGATTCTCAATACCTTGGCGGTGGTGTTTGGTGCCGGACTATCTCAGTGGATACCGGAACGGATATTGGCGGCGGCCGTGGCTGTTCTGTTCGCCATTTTCGGTATCTTGTCGCTAAGAACCAAACAAGCGGACGGTGACGAGGCCATTACGGAGCAAAGTGGTCACGGTATTTTCGTAACGACATTTCTGATGATTTTTCTGGCGGAAATGGGGGACAAGACACAGATTGCCGTTGCCGGCATGGCCAGCACCTTGCCCGTCATTCCGGTCTGGATCGGGGCTAACCTGGCGTTGATCACCACGTCGGCATTGGGCGTGGTCGCCGGACGCAAGTTATTGAGGAAGATTCCAATCTACCGTCTACATCAGATCAGCGGCATCTTTTTTCTGATTCTGGCTGGATTCGCCCTAACCAAAGTATTTTAACGGCGAACTGGGAACCGCATAACCATCACCAAACGCGGTTGCCGGTCTGCTTTTATAAAGAGATACCTTCTCTGTTCCACCGCCGCGACATCAGAGTCAAGTACCACCGATTACCGGATAGTCCGTATAACCTTTGGCTCCCGGAGTGTAGAAGGTTTCCATATCCGCAACATTTAACCGTGCGCCGCGCTGCCACCGGCGCACAAGATCAGGATTCGCCAAGAAGGGGCGTCCCACCGCGATCAAGTCACACTTCCCCTCGCTCAAATCCTGTTCAGCGCGCTCTCGATCGTAACCGCCGGAAAGTATCAGAGTACGACTGAAGTGCGCTCGGAAGGCCGCCTTGATACTATCCGGTACCGGTGGTGCACCCATGCTGGAGTGGTCGACCAGGTGAATATAACCCAGCCCTCGGGAGTTCAGTTCCTTGGCCAGAAAAACGTAGTCAGCCTCCATCGCATCGTAAAGCGGCATATCATTAAACACGCCGAACGGTGAAAGCCGGATCCCTACCTTATCCATGCCGATAGCGCCAATCACCGCGTCAACCACATCCAATACGAAACGGGCGCGATTCTCGATCGGGCCGCCATAAGCATCGGTACGGTGATTCGTATTAGGGCGGATGAACTGCTCCAGCAGATAGCCGTTCGCGGCGTGCAATTCGATACCATCAAACCCAGCGGACAGGGCATTAGACGCCCCCTGGACAAACTCAACGACGGTACTCTCAATGTCCTGCAGAGTCATCGCTTGTGGGGAAGGATGGGGCCTCATGCCCTCGGCATCAGTGTACATTTCACCCGCGGCCACCACTGCCGAGGGCGCCAAAATCCGTGCCCCGGAAGGTAGATTGAGCGGATGGGCAATGCGCCCGCAATGCATCAGTTGCACGAAGATCTTACTCCCCACGTGATGGACTCCCTGGGTGATTTCCTTCCAGCCATCTATCTGTGACTGAGAGAATATTCCCGGAATACGGGCGTAACCTAAACCGTTCGGTGACGGCGAAGTACCTTCCGTGATGATGAGCCCCGCGGAACCGCGCTGAACGTAATATTCCGTCATCAACGCACTAGGGATGTTGTTGGTGGCTCGGCAGCGGGTCATCGGCGCCATGACCAGGCGGTTCTCCAACGTCAGGCCGCCAAGGGCGGTTTTGGAATAAAGCAGTGACATGATGGAGCCCTCCTCGTTAACGAGTCAAAAACCATGAATAGAATGCCAGACAGAGATTATTGCCTTGAATATACCCGACCATGTACCGATCAGTCACCGCGCCCACACGACTGGCGTTGCCAACTAGGTAGCAACCCAACACGCGGCATGCCGCGGTGGCTCGGCGCCACCCACAATCTCCCTCAACAGACGGCCCCCCGATCCCGCCGCCGCAGTACTATCCGAAAGAATCCACACTACGCCCCCAGTCGGAGCGCAACGACCGAATCCCTTGTCGACCAGGCCGGTTTCCATCAGCCGGTCCACGCTGACGGGTCCGGGCTCGATGGGGGCCGACTTGATTAGCAGTAATCCCTCCGCCCCCAATAATTCCGCCAACCAGGCGGCCAATGAATCCGAGGTGATGTCCCAGCTTCTCCCAATGCCGGGAGCTGCCGAAACCATGTCCAGCGCCATCCACACCGGTATATCGCCGCGCTCCAAGATAGACTCGATGGCGGCCTGGCTGGAGGCCGGCTCAAGACCAGCCTGGAGGGCGCAAATCATCTCGCCATACTGCTCCATCGCCATCAGCGCCATCCGATGAGCTACCGCATCGGCAAACTTCCAGCGCCGTTGCGCCGCACGCACCTGATCGGCAAAGGGGCCACCGCCAGGCACCAGTACTACGGGCAAACCTAGCAAAGCCCCCAACCAATCCGGTAAGCGGGCCGAATAAGCCAGGCTGCCACCCAGTTTGGCTACCCACATCGTTCTTTACTCTTTTGCGCCAATAGCTCCAGCAATGGCGCTGCCTTGTGATAGGTCTCCTGATACTCCAGTTCGGGATCTGAGTCATCAACAATGCCTCCTCCCGCCCAGAACCGCACCATTCCATCCGCATATACCAAGGTGCGTATCGCGATATTGGTGTCCATCGCGCCGTCAAATCCCAGATAACCGATGGCCCCACAATAGACCCCGCGCCGCTGGGGCTCCAATGCTTCGATCACTTCCATGGCGCGGATCTTTGGGGCGCCCGTAATGGAACCGCCGGGAAAGCAGGCCCGCAGCAAACTCGTCGCGGTCTCACCCTCCCCCAGGCGACCGGTTACAGTACTGACCAAATGGTGTACTCGGCTGAAGCTTTCGAGCTTGAACAATTCCGGTACCTCAATACTGCCGATCGCGCAGACTCTACCCAGGTCATTACGCAACAGATCAACAATCATCAGATTTTCGGCGCGATCCTTGGTACTGGCCTGCAACGCTTCGCGCCGCATCAGATCTTCGATAGGATCCTTACCTCTCGGGCAGGTGCCCTTGATGGGCCGCGTCTCAACCATCCCCTCCCGACACTGCAGAAAGCGCTCCGGCGAGGAACTCATCACCTGGCAATACGGGGAATTGAGATAGGCACCAAACGGGGCGAAATTGAGCCGACGCAACCCCTTGTATCCATCCCAAGGACTTCCTTCCGCGGGCGCTGCAAACCGTTGTGCAAAATTGACCTGATAGCAATCGCCGTCACGAATATAACGCTTGATGCGGCGAACGCTTTCAAGATAACGGTGGCGTGTCATATTGGGAGTAACCGGGCCAAGCACCCGGAATGGCGGCCACCTGAATACCTCGCCGCTCGTACCCCGCGAGAGCAGTTCACGAATCGCTTGCAACCGATGAGGCGGCCCCACTAAACGGCTACGTCGTTCCCGATGATCCACCACCAGCGCCCAGTCGTAGATAGCCACCGCCATCTCCGGGATTCGCTCATCAGCCTGCGCCAGATTGGGCAACCGCTCCAAGCGCCGGCCCAGGTCATAACCAAAATACCCGATGGCACCGCCTCCAAACGGAATCCCCTCCCGGGATACGATCGGCTCCCCCAGGGCGTCTTGAACCAACGCAAAGGGATCCGCCAATGAATAGCGGGACAAGCCTGCTTCTTGAATCTGGGTCTTGCGGCCACGGGTGACCAGGGTAATGCGAGGATCCGCAGTCAGGATATCGTAACGCCCTTGTTCGCTGTATGGTCTGCCGCTATCCAGAAACACCGACCAGGGCCGGTGAGCCAGACCGTCAAATATCACGGTACTGTCCGCGGCATAAGGAAACTTGACGACGGCCTGTTTCATAGACTAGACCTCCCCTGGGCCAAGAGCGCCACCGCCACGGCCGGAGCACAATCCCCAATCCGCCCGCTGTCGGTATCGTCGATATCCACCAACAGGCCGTCGAACCGGAGAAAAGGCCTTTCCAGACGCGCCGCGAGCCGCTCAACGAGGAAGGCGCCAACGCCCGCGCCAATCAGAGGCGCCTGATCTGGAAGCAACCCTCGGGACAATACGCATTCACAAGCATCGGCCAACTGCCGCATCTGTTGTTCGGCAACAAACCTAGCGAGACTCCGCCACACCCGGAGGTCGGCGGCGTCCAGGTCCAGGCCGACCATCCGGGCCAGCCGGCGCGCACTACCCATGGCATCCTTTTCACCTTGATCAGCTGCCGGAAACTGATCCGCGTCCTCGGGAAGATCGCTGGTCAAACGATAGATATCGGCGGTACTGGCAAAGTGCTCCGCCATTAACGGCACCCACTCCCCTGCGAAGGGTACTCGCTTCGCGACCGTCATTAAGGGAGTCCGCACCACACCGGTGTAAACCAGCTCCTGCCGAAGCAGGCGGCCGTGATCGTCCCTTGACATTGTCGCCAACGCGCCGGCGTGAAACGGGATGAAATCACTGGTGGTACTACCGATGTCCACCAGCAAACCATACGGCAGGCGTTGAGCTGCCAGCAAGGCGGATGCGAACCAATTGGAAGATGCCACCTGCCCATACATCCTCGATGCCTCGCAACCCGCCACAAAACCGGCCTCTCCCCCAAAAAACTTCAGCTCGGAGTGGGCGAAGCGTCGACCCATCAAATCCACCAGGGTGCTAACCCCTTGGCGCCGGTCGTCGAATAGATCGACCAGCTCCCCGGTCATAGTGACCGCGTGTACCCTAGCAGGTCTCGTCAGCTCCGCCAAAACTCCGTCAATCGCATACTCCAAATGGAGCAACCCTTGCCACAAGGGGCAAGGCAGTTGCACCACGTTCTTAATACGCCCCCGGTCATCGAGGTAAGCGGCCTTAATGTGCGCGCCGCCAAGATCCCAGCCGATCGTGGTTTCAAACCGCACTGGCATACTCCAGATTCACATCCACGCGGGTTCCCATCCCCGATACATGCGGCATTGGGCGATCGCTCTGCAGCAAATCGAGCACCAGCGCCGCGGGATTGATGCCGATGGATGCCTTCAACCCCACGTAAGAGGTGGTCAGGCGGGGATTGACCTCGAGCACCTTGAGCCCGTTACCGGTATCGATCAAATCGATCCCGACAAATCCCCAGAGATCGCTGAGCGCCTTACCAACCGCTTGGCCAAGCTCCCGGTAGGCGCGGGTGTCACCCTGCACACCATTGACCTCACAACCCAACAACACGAAGGAATTATTCATGACCACGATCCGCTGCAGATTGGTACTGAGCACTGCAACCTCGCCCCCCCGTGCGATCATGCTGATGCTGGCGGCCGTTCCCGGGATAAACGGCTGGACGATATACCCCGGTTGATCCTCGGGTAGGGAATCGATCTCGTCAAACAACGCTTTCCTGGTTGCGAAAATCCGGGACCCCAGACAACCTGCACCCAAATCCGGCTTGAGCACCCACTGCCCGCTACATTCCGGTATCTCGTCGTCGATCCGATAGGTGGGAACCACCGCCACACCCGCCTCGGCCAGCCGTTGAATGGTCGCCCTTTTGCTGGCAGTCCGCGCCACCGCCGTAGCGGGGCTGCTCAGCAACAGTTTTCCCGACGCTTCAACCGCCGCACAGACCGCCTCGAGAGTCCCGTCGGATTCAGGCGCTATTGGCCACACTCCGTCCACGGCATCCAAACAGTCCTCCCACACCCGAGACAGGTCATCAAATTCTGTGAGCAGGAGAAACTCGGCGGGCAACTCGGGCCTGCCCAGACGGGCATCCCGGGTGACCAACAGCTCCACACCGCCAACCTCCGCCAGGTCCGAGGCCAGCGCATGCAGCATCATGTCGCCCTCCTCCGCAAGTGAACCGGGCAACTCCCTGTCCAGCATGCCGCCGCCGGTAATATACTCGAAGACAAAAATCCGCATCTCAATTACCTGGAGTCCGTTTGAAAATCGTTCCTGTCATCGATCTGAAAGAAGGTCATGTGGTAGCCGCACACCTGGGGCAGCGAGAGAGCTACGCACCACTCAACACGCCGCTGTGCCGATCCAGCGCCCCTCTGCAAGTGGCGACGGCACTGCTGACACGCTTCCCGTTCGATACCCTGTATATTGCCGATCTGGATGCGATTAGCGGTGCTGGAAGCAATTTCGACAGCCTCCGAGCGCTGCACCGCCACTATCCGCATATAACGCTCTGGGTGGATAATGGCGGTGTCGAATTGAAACAGCTCTCCGCTATTGCCCGCCCCGTGATCGGCAGCGAATCATTAGGCGGCCTATCCGACTATACCCGCCTCAGATCCGCCCATCCTTCCGCCTTGCTTTCCTTGGACTTTCATGAACGGGAATTTCGGGGCCCACCCGCCTTGCTCGCAAACCCAAGGCTCTGGCCTGAAGCAATAATCGCCATGACCCTGTCACGCATTGGCAGCGACCGTGGACCCGATCTCACCTTGCTGACCGAGCTGTCGGCACGGAAGCCAGCTTCAAGCCTGTATGCGGCAGGCGGCATCCGCAACCGCAACGACCTCCATAACCTCAACCGGATGGGGATCTCCGGCTGTCTGCTCGCCAGCGCGCTACACCGGGGCGATATCGACAGTGCTGCGCTCAATGGCCTCCTCACCCCCCGCTCACCGGATCCCGGAACCACCGGCACTAAGCCTTGACTACCTCCCTCAGCATGGCCGGCGTCTCGGTAACGAGGGATCGCAATGGCGAACGCCCTAGTGACTTATCGGTAAAATGCGTTAACAGGGAATCACTACCCGATGCCTGAAACCGCTCCAAATCCGGACCACGATACGTACACCAAGACTGTGGGGTTTCGTACAGTTCCAGTTCTACCAAGCCCGGCAAATACCCTATAAGCCGCTCCCAGATATAGACACACAACATCTCAGTGCTGGACCGCCAGGAGAGTTCGGACGCGGCGTAATTGAGATTGTGGTGGTCAAACCGCTCCACTATCTGACGGTTGGCCACCCGCTTCAGATAACCGTAGTCCACCACGCATCCGGTCACCGGGTCGATTCGTCCCCGCACCTTGACGTGCAGGAGGTAACGGCCGCCGTGAAGATTAGCGCACTTTGCCGGATGATCGGTAATGAAATGGGCGGAATCGAACACCAGTTCTTTTGACACAGTAACCTCGGGGGTCTGCTGTTGAAAGCGTTCCAGGGCTCCCGGCATCTCCTTGAGATAACTGTCGATCAGCGCCATCAGACGTTGAGTATCCGGCCGTGTCGCGGTACGCAACAATATACCCTGGGGATGATCGGCGGCATCAAGTTCCTCGACCTCGATACCCCGCCGCGCCAACTCCAGGGCAAGTGTCTGACCGTCCGATCTTCTCGAAAACTGCATAAATAAATAGCCAGCTTGCAGTTCTCCGATATGTGCCACGATTACCGCCAAACAAAATACGAAGTCGGGCGGAGGAACCGGAGACAACCGGCTCTCCAGGGACGGTTCGAGGTGAATGGCAGGCGCCTTCAACAGGTTGCGGGCCACCACTCTGTGGGAACTCTCCGAGTACCGGTATTCCTGCCTGAACTTAAAGCCATACTCCCGTAGCCATTGCAGGTCCCAGAACAACAGGTCTAGGCGTTTCACCTCGCCGGGAAGGAGGACAAATCCATCGTCCCGCTGCAGCAGACCGGCCCAATTTACCGCTCTAAGCACCGCACGGGCCGTTTCCGAAAGATGGCGTAACGGAGGCGAGTAGCCCGCAATCGGATCAGGGTGCCCTAACAAATCGCCGTGCACCACCACATCCAGCGGCAGTTGATGTCTGAGCGCATACTCCTGCAGCGTAAGCCCACAACACCTCAGTAAATGCCGATTATCCAGGCAGTCCAAAGATTCGTCACATTCGAGACATTGCACCGCACACCCTCCGCCGTTACTGGTTTGGCTGCAGGTTACCGCCGGCACGATCCTTGTGCCGGCATACCGCAAAGATTACTTATGCGCGGCAAACGGATGCTCGGAGGATCCCTTCTGAGCGACCACATCCCTGGCCTTTGGCTCACCCGCTATCGCGCGTTTGATCGATTCCTTGGTGGCTTGATAGTTGTAGTCCTGAATCTTGGTATCGTCCTCAGCCTCCCAGTGAATGAATACACCCACGCAAATGAAGACATCGTCTGCCTCGTCCGCGGGGATCGTGCCGTCTTCCACACAATCGGCAACCGCCATGGCCACACCCCGCTGGGCGGGGCCAAACATCTGCACCGCCTGTTTAGCACCCTTGATCGTGACCTTGTTGAACATCATGGTGCTGGGCTTGCATGGTAGATTGGGAGCGACCACGGCGAGCAAAGCGGTGAAGCCGTCTTTATTGTTAACCAGCCCTGTGCAAAACGCCGTTTCCGCTGCTGACCCACGGGGACCGATCAGCAGATCAATATGGGCAACCTCGTTACCATCACCCACCAGTGATTCACCTACCATTGTTCTATCGATTACAGGCATCTCATTTCTCCTTTGGCGTTATTGTCGGTCGATATTCGGGCCGCCGGCGCTGCGTTGCCGATAGCCCGGTGTGCGGGGAAATCCCGTCTTAGGCTCAAACTCGGAAAGTATCTTTTCCAGCCGGATCAGCAACAGCACCGCCACGGTGATATCCGCTGTCGTACCGGGATTGATACCTTCTTTTTTGAATTCATGATCTAGCTCCAGCAGAGGCTCTTGGTATTGTTCAGGGTCATCGCTCGCCGCCAGTCGGTCCGCCAGATCGGCCACAACGGCACTAACTCCGTGCGCTCTATCGACGCCATGCTTGCGGCTGATATGGGTGTCAGGATGGCGATGCAGCAGCCGCAGATACAGAGCGCTCACCGCCCACCCATTAGCGTCGCCCCATTTGTTTTGCAAGCCAACAAACAGCGGCTTGGCGTAGTCGAACAGATCGGCGTAGCCGCTGACATACAATGCTGCGATACGGTCCCAACGGTAAGCATAAGACATGACTTCCATGAGCGGCGCGTGGCTCGAGCCCCTGACGTCGTAGCGCGGAGATTCACCCAGTCCGCCCGGTTCGGCCAAGGAAATCGCCTTGAACAGCCAACTCGTGTCCGTACTGCCCGTAAGGTGGAACGATTGCAGCAACCGCTGCCGAAGCGATCCTCGTACCCCAATCGCCAACACCGCTTGTATCAACGGTGCACACATCAAGAGAATTCCGAGATTGGTGTTACACCCCACTACCTCCCGGGTGGCCGCCACACCCCGGTAGATACGCTCGCCCAGCCCCAAACCCAGATCAGACACTGGACCTTTGCTTGCCTCCGCACTCTTTACAAAGTCGTCCAGAGTCATGCCGTGTCCGGGGGCGTACCGATGGACATTGCCTGGCTTGAGCGCGTTAAGCTCCTGCACGCAGGCATCGTAGTAGGCTTCGCCAAGCCGGGCGCTCACGGAAGGCTCGCGTAAGCTGATCATTAGCCGACCGCCTCGATTGCCCCGCGTGACGGGCAGTGATCCAGAAAATCGTCGACCAGCATCGCCGCTACGTCGATCGGTGAGACAGCTTGCAGTCCTTTCCAGGCGGGAATACTGTTAACCTCTATGACGTAAGCCTGCCCGCTTCGATCACGCAGGATATCCACGCCAGCGTAGTTCAATCCCAGAATGGCAGCCGACCGCTCTGCCAGCTCCCTCAGTTCAGCGTCCAAAACAGCCGGATAGCAACAGCCACCCTGAGCCCGATTGCTTATCCAGCCAGTGCCACTGCGACGCATCGCTACCCGTGCCCGACCCCCAACTACAAACACCCGCCAGTCGTGCGGGCTATCACCGGTGTCAATGAAGCGCTGCAGGTAATAGACCCCGTTGTAATGGTCCGCGGCCGGCAACCCTGAAGGGTCACTGATACGCAACAATCCCTTGCCCTGGGAGCCAAACAGAGGCTTCAACACCAACTCCTGCCCGTCCTTTAGCTCCCGCCCGAGCAACGATTGCAATGCCTCCCCTTCCTCCAGCACCCAGGAAGCAGGTGTCGGTATCCCCGAGCAATACAGCAAAAAGCTGGTCATTCCCTTGTCAACACTACGCTCGATGGCACGTCCGTCGTTGTAGACGCAAACTCCCAATTTCTGCAATCCATGCAGAATATTCAGGTAGAAGACTACCTGTTCCAGGGTTCCCCCGGGTACACCCCGCACAAAAACCCCGTCGGGAAGCTCCTCGAACCCTGGCATCACCACCCCCGCCGCGCCCATCGCCAATTCCAGCCGGCACTGTCGAAGCGATACCCATTCGCTACTTACCCCTCGGTTCGCCAATGCCTCGCGCAAGCGCGCGCCATGCCAACCGGGATCATCGGTCAGGATTGCGACACGGGCGATCACAACGCGACTCCGAAAGAGGATTCCAGCAGTTTCAGATCCAAGCTGCCCGAACTGAAACTGTGACCACTGTCGAGTACGCTGACCACTACCCGCGCGGGGCTGAAGAGCATTGGATCGATCTGGAAGAAGTCATAATTGTAGGCTTTGAAGACCTCCGCGAACGGTCGACCGTAGTCCCGCGAGGCACTACTTGGCAGATCCCGGGCAAGTTGCCGAGCCGCCTGGTCATCGCCCCGCACAAATAACTGCACCTGGCCTGCTAATAAGATCGCGTCGTTAGTTCGCCCCATGGCGGTAAGGAAATCCGGCGCCGGCGGCGGCAGTGGCGCACTCCCGCTTCCATCGATAATGTCAGACAGGGGAAAGCCGAGTTCATGGGCCTTATGCATCGCCACCTCCAGCACCCTGGCAACGATCTGCACGCAGCCGGCCAGGCTACCAGTGGGCGTGAGGATAAGCGTGAGCCTATCCGCACGCACACCACAGTCAGCAGCAATCCGATCCACCAGTGCCACCGGAGGAATAGTGTCCACCTCCAGTACCAGACAGGTGCTCTCGGCCTGATCCTGGTAACCCAGCTCGGCGAACAAGGGCTCTTTCTGCGCAAGACACCGCCCGGGCCCGGAACCCAGGGCTTGAAAGGCGCCCTCCTCCCATTTGTGGGAAAGATTCCAGCCAGCATATTGGCAACCCAAGCAGGCCAACACCGGATCCGAAGAATGAACCTGTACCGAGGTGGGCCAACCCGAAACCGGCCCACAAGCCGTCAGCCCAACATTACCCAACCCCCCCAAGCAGATCTCGGATATCCGTCGGCCGGCTTCCAAGCCCCCAGGATAATCGATCCCCCCATCGACTACCTGACAACCGTTTGCCAAGGTGAGCAAACCAATCCGTAGGCGCGTAGCGTCGGCTATGAGTTCCGCTACCAGCGGATTGCTCAGATTGTTGACGCTAAACGTCCCCATCTCAGTGGCGAGCATGTTCCTGCCTCGGTCTGCAACCAATCGCTGTTAGGATTTCTCGCTGACGCTGTTGCAGACACCGTTCCACCTGAGCAACAGTGTCGCCTTTCACCTGTAAGCTACACAGCGCCGCCCCCTTGGCCAAGAGAGTCCCAGGGGCTGGTCGGTCTTTGCACCAGGCAGGCCAATCCATTGCCTCGGGCACCCGCACGGACTCCGGCAGGTAGACGATCCGTTGACCGTGTATCAGGGCCGGAGCCCTGGTAGGCGGTAATTCAGGCAAAAGGCCGTGACACGACTGAACATGGTGCTTGATCCATCCCTCGGGCACCCACTCTTCGTACAGCTCCAGGGTTGCGGAGGGCCTGGGGTTGAGCTCGATGACGTAGGCCCGTCCCTGCGATACGATGCAATCCAAGCTATTTATGCCCCGCAATCCCAGCTCTACCACGAGTCGATCCACGAATGACCCGAGGAGTTCGGCGGTGCGTGGATCAAGTCCCGCCATACTCACCGCTCCGGCATAGAGGAATGGCTGGTTAGCCACACCCCTTGCCTGCTTCAGGCTGTTGTATCCAATCAGCCGGCTGGAAGCTCCGTTGGCGATGAACAGCACCGACATGACTGCCCCTCTCAGGTAACGCTGGTAATAGCAGTTACCGGCGTCGGCTCCCAGCTCCGGTTGTTGTTCCCGGTTGAAAAATCTCACGCCCTGCCCACCACTCCCGGGACGTTTTCGCAGCCACCCTGCGCGGTGGCCAGTGGGTGGCTGAAACCGGATCTCCGGGAACGGAATCTCCAAGCGCGCAAGCCGGGCAAAGAACTGCCTGGGGTTCGACACCAGATCGAATACCGAGGGCTCGTTACCCAGTAACCTAAACCGCTCCGACACCCAGCGTAAGGTACCGGAGTGATTCTCCAGTCCCGCACCATAAACTACCCCGGTCTCCAGGTGACCGGCATCCGAGGTTGCCAGCTCGCGGTACAATTCGACTTGATTCAGGCCGAACTCGTCCATGGAAATCCGGCGCCAGTGGCAAGCCAGATCTTGAGTATCCTGATCACCGAATCCATCGAACACGGATACCCGGAAACCTCCGCGCACCGCGGACGCCGCGATGCTCCGGCCAGAATTAGCCACCACCAGCAGATTAACGGGATCAGCCAACATGGGTGCGGGCAACCTGAAAGGCTTGCTGAAAATCGAGATACTGCGGGGTATCTGACTCGCGCATCTGTTTCAGCAACAGGTGTTGGGTCTGATACTTAACATTACCGACCACCAAGGCGCCAATACCCAAGGCCGCGCCCGGCGCACCGGCAAGCGGACGGGCGTCATCCATCACCCCCAATCCCTCGATACCCTCCGGAGGCACCGCATTGACATCACAAGCAACCTTCAGCCGCCGCGCCATTGCCAGTTGCTTGGCATCAACTACCCGCACGCCGGCCTTGGCGGCGTTGAAGATCACATCGGCTTGCTCGACCAACGCCTCCACCGCCGTGCCGGAGCTACCGTCGGCGCCGGTCAATTCCACCGCGTAGCGTTCACCACACAACCGCGCCACTGCATCGGCCTTTTCCCTGCTATGGTGACTGACAATAACCACTTTGGCGCCGGCTTGCGCCGCCAGTATGGCGGCCACCGAGCCCACCGGTCCCGTGCCACCGAACACGGCTACCGTCTGCCCCCTTAAACCGCTGCCAGGGGATTCCTTGAGCTGCTTGTCCACACAAGCCACCATCGCCGCCGCCGTGGTAAACGCCCCGCTGGGATCGGCGAATAGGGAGAGTTCAAAGGGAGGTACCATGGACTTACGGGCTAGCTCCAGCATGTCGATCGCCAGAAAGGCATCCCGCCCGCCGATAAAGATGCCCGTTCGTTTCACCCCTTTGGGCCCCCGGGAAAAAATCGCATCCTGAACCAGATCTTTGACCTCGGCCAGCTCCACATCGGTGTATGGCGTGCATCCCTCCCAGCCGGCGTCATAAGCCATGTTTACGTCGAAGGGGCTAAGGTTTTTAGCCGCCGTCATCATGTGCAGCAGGTATTTTCTTTCCATTATTTTTTCTGTCTTTTATTGATCAGCGACACAGGAGCCGGAATGGTTTCCAAGGTTGCCCCTCTGTTTCTGGCGGCAACTCTCAGGTACTTTAGGGGAGACAACTCGCCGAATCGTTGTTTCAGCCCCCGTTCCAAGGCAATGGCGGAACTCTCGTCCGGAAGCAGCACGAAACCAGTAGGCCCCCAGGAACTCTGCCCTACCCCCGAATAACCTTGAGATGTAATCCAAGCCAAAGCTTGGGAAACCGCGGGGCTGGTGAATCGACCTCCCTGAACGGGGGCAAAATGATCCCCCATCACCCGCTGAATTTCACCGATGGCCTCTGCCACCAACTCCAGCCGGCGCTCTACCAGCCCCGGGAGCACCTTCATCATTACCAGTCGGCACAGGTAGCCCGCGGATGCTTCCGAGAACTTCGTTAGTTGAGCAAAGGCCGCGAGCTCTTGGTTCCCATGAAGCCCCTTGCCTCGGGAATCCAACAGCAACAGCACCCGCCACTGGGTGGGAAACGCGAAACGAACGGCGACCGGAGGCACCTCTCCAACATCGCCACGCCCGGCGTCGATAATGAACCCCCCCGCCTCGAAGGCACCAATCCCGATACCCGAGCGAGCACCACGATGCAGCAGATGCGCGATGGCGCGGCTGCTGCTCTCGCTTCCGTAGAGCCGCTCCAACGCGGTACCCACCGCAAGGGAGAGCTGGGTACCGGAGCCCAAACCGACATGGTCCGGAATGGCCTGTTCGATCCGGATATCCACCCCACCGGGCAGTTCCCTCGCCTCGGCAAATGCCCGAGCATACTCCAGGGCGCGATCGGCACCGGGGCCTCGGGCCACAAAATCACTCGCGCGGCGCGCCCGCAACCGGGTTGCCAGGGAATCGATCGTCAGGCCGATGCTGCCATACAGCCTGCCCAATCCGCCATGCATATCGAGAAAACCCAAGTGTAGGCGGGCGGGCGCTTCTACACACACATGAATGGAATCGGCGCTAGACATCTTCGAGCCTTTTTTCAACCCACATCAAGGTTTGAACAGGAGCAAAACGTCACAGTAAAATACTAAGCATATGAATGCAATTAGTGTGCCCGGGTGGTGACCACGATCGCGAATCAACCCCCTATCCAGCCCCGGGAACAGTGGTGCACCTCGCTTGACTCAATGTGTCACTGGGGCTGCCCTTAATAGGGGACAATGGCGCGTGTACCTCCTGGCCCGTGGGCCGGCGGCCGAAAACCTGTTGGATTCACCCGTGCTTTTGTCATCTCCCCTGCTTGGCACACTTCCTGCCTCGCAGAACAACGAATAGGCAAGAC
>JAGRGP010000068.1 GCA_020445415.1 Gammaproteobacteria bacterium
CGCAAGGGCACCAGTCGCCGGTCGATGCGGGCCGCCACACAGCTATTTCCAACATCCGTATGCACGGCATAGGCAAAATCCACCACCGTGGCACCTTTTGCCAGGGCCAAAATCTTTCCCCGCGGGGTAAACACATAAACCTCGTCGGGAAAGAGGTCGACCTTGACGTGCTCTAAAAATTCCAGGGGTTCCTCCGAGCCCTTTTGCAGTTCCAATAAATGCTTCAACCACTCCGCAGCCCCGGCCTCGGCGGGATTCTCGTTATCTTTAACCGCCTTGTAGAGCCAGTGAGCGGCGATGCCCGACTCCGACAGTTGATGCATCTTGCTCGTGCGAATCTGGATTTCGATGGGGATTCCGTGGGGACCAAACAATACCGTATGCAACGACTGATATCCGTTGGCTTTGGGTATGGCAATATAATCCTTGAAGCGTCCGGGCACCGGCTTATATAAGTGGTGAATCACTCCCAGAACCCGGTAGCAGGTATCCCGACTGTCGACGATTACCCGACAAGCGTAGACATCGGCCACCTCCGAAAACGACAGCTTTTTGTCTCGCATCTTTTTATAAATGCTGAAGCTGTGTTTTTCCCTCCCCTCCACCGACGCACTGATTCCCGCTTCTTCGAGCCTACTCCTTATGGCCGCCTCGATAGTCGCCAATACCGCCTTGCGGTTGCCCCGGGCATCCTTGACGGCGTTTCTGACCACGCGATAGCGCATTGGCCAGTAGGCGGCAAACGATAGCTCCTCAAGCTCGGTCCTGACGCTGTTGATGCCCAACCGGTTGGCAATCGGGACATAGATTTCGAGAGTCTCCCGAGCAACGCGGCGGCATTTCTCCGGTGGCATAACGCCCAGGGTTCTCATGTTATGGAGACGATCGGCTAGCTTGATCAAAATAACCCTAATATCCCGGGTCATGGCCAACAGCATTTTTCGAAAACTAGCGGCCTGCGCCTCGGCCCGGGAGCGAAAATCGATTTGGGTTAACTTGCTGACTCCGTCTACCAGATCAGCAATTTCCTCATCGAACGTCTCCGCAATCTGTGCCTTATCAACGGACGTGTCTTCTATGACATCATGGAGCATAGCCGCCATCAGACACTTATGGTCCATTTGGATGTCGGCGAGTATTCGGGCGACGGCCAAGGGATGGTAGACATAGGGTTCACCGGACACCCGCCGCTGCCCCTCGTGGGCTTCGGCGCTAAATACGTAAGCCCGATAGACCTCTCTGATCTGCTCAGGAGGCAGATAAGACTCGAGTAGGATGCAGAGATCGCTGATTAGAAACCGGGGCTTTCCTATGTTGACATCCATTTTCAAGACTTCGGCGGCTGTCCGGGTCATATCTCGGGCACCTGCTGAAATCCCCGCCCCATACCCCTGGCCAACAGAACCTGGCCTAGAAACGAGGGTGGGTTGCCGGGCGTCGCCCCGAGCTGGGGGAGCCACGCCCCCCTGTATTTAGAGGTCGGGTGGATAGAGATTGTCATCCTCTCCCGCGGTTTGTGGCAAAACCTCCTCCATCATGATATCCAGGTCAGACTCCCTTGGAGGATTGACAGTCTCGTTGTCCACTAACCCGGCGGCAATTTCCCGCAAGGCGACTACCGTGGGCTTATCGTTTTCCCATTTCAACAGGGGTTCCATGCCGTTGACCAACTGGCGTGCCCGTTTGGAGGCAAGCAGCACAAGATCGAAACGGTTATTGATATGAACCAGGCAGTCTTCTACGGTAACACGGGCCATCGACTAAACTCCGAAACACCCGCTCAGTCGCGGGGCAAGATGTCTAAAAATCGTGAAAATATCCAAGGATTTCGAACTACTGTCCGCCTAACAGGCGGACTATTGAATATAAACCAATCCGTCCCAGGGTGCTAGACGGAGACAGTAATCTTGCCTGCGCGGCAAGCGTGGCCGTCTCGGCACCTCCCATCAGGGGGCCAGCAGTGACCGGATACGCGCCTTGTACCGCTCGGATTGCACAGGTTGCCTCAAACGTTGACTCTGGATCACTGCTCTCAATTCGTTTAACGCCAATTCGAAATCGTCGTTGAATACCAGATAATCATACTCAACGTAATGTTTCATCTCGTTGCGGGCCTTAGCCATCCTCAAATCGATTACATCGTCGGTATCCTGCCCCCGGTGTACTAAGCGACTTCTAAGAACCTCCAGGCCCGGTGGCAAAATGAATACAGAAACCGCCTGGGGGAAACGCTGTCGCACTTGGCGCGCCCCCTGCCAATCAATCTCAAGCACCACATCCCGACCGCTATCCAGTACCCGCTTTACCTCCGACTCCGAAGTTCCGTAGTCATTTTCAAACACCTGGGCGTGTTCCAGGAACAGCTCCGCCTCCACCAAGTGCCGGAACGCCTCCTTGGATACAAACCAATAGTCCACCCCGTCGATCTCACCAGGGCGCATGGGGCGGGTAGTGTGCGAGACCGAGGCCTGCAAATCGGGATCGTTTTCTAGCAGGCGTCTCAAAAGGCTGGTCTTTCCGGCCCCTGAGGGCGCCGAAACAATGAATAAGGTGCCGGTTGTCATGGTTCTCCCCGTCCCCGATCACTGGTATCGATCCGCGTTTCGGCAATAGCAATCGACAAGATCACCGATAGGGTGCAACCGAGGTTGCTGCCGATACCCCAGCCCATACCTACCGTTAAGTGGAAAATGGCGTAACAAAGTAACCGATTCCGAGAGGCGGCGAAACCCCAAAATCAGTTACCTAGGCGGCTGTTTTTGATATACCCGCCGGTGGCAAGCTCACCAAGGCCACCTCATTTAACCCGCGGCCACCCAAGAGACGGCCAGAGCGGTGGCCACTGTATCAGGCAATCTCAAGTGCACTCTGCCTCGACTTGTAACCGATCCGAAAGCTACCCCAGTGCCGACCGTTGACATGGATCGGCATCGATAGGTCGTGCATTACCTCCCCGGTATCCCGTTTGTAGGTTTGGAGTAAAAACGGCTTGGTGTTGGCGCCGCAACGGGCACCGGTTCGGTCATTGAAGATTCGCTTGGTTCGGTTGTTTACAAGGTCCGTCTCATAGTCTCCCGTTAATACCTGGGAGTAACGCTTGTTGTGCGTGGGGAAATACCCGTTTCTGTCTACTGACCCCGCATAGGCGATAAAACTGTTGTTGGTGAGGACCGGCTCTTGAATGGCTGGGAAGTTTTGGTCCGTAAAGCCGTCGAATTTGGAGTGATACTTTGGTGGGTTGGAGCCCGCTATTTGCTGATAATCGGTATCAAAAAGATCCGCCTCGGATAACTCCCCTCGCTTCAGCGCTTCGGATAAACAGTTTTCCACCGCCGCTACCGCCTGCCTGGCCTCACCGAATACAACCCGGTGATCGCCATGCAGTCCCGCCTCACCGAATATCTCATAGATGGATTCCGTCATGTCAGAGAGATGAAATGATTGGCTGGAAACTGACTCCACTTCCCGAGTCGACTCCGCCAGGCTCTCTCCCAGCATCTCAACGGCACCTGATATCCTGACTTGGTGGCTTCGGTTCTGCAGCGAACGTTCCGCAGAAGCATTGACCCGCTGCTCAACATCCCGGGCATGCCGCAAGATCTCTTCAAGCTGACCGTTAACCTTGTCAGTCTTACTTTGGCTTACACTCACGTCCTCGACCAGCAGACGCATCGCCTCCGCCGCTTTCCCGGTCTCATCATTGATTTGCTTGACCATGTTACCGATTTCGGAGGTCGACGAGGCGGTCCGCGTGGCAAGACTCCTTACCTCTTCCGCTACCACGGCAAAACCTCTCCCTTGCTCACCCGCGCGAGCCGCTTCAATAGCGGCATTTAAGGCCAATAGGTTGGTCTGGTCGGCAATCTCGCTGATAACCTTGGTTATTTCGGAAATCTGTCCGGCTCTGCTCTCCAAATTGACAATCAAATTAGCGGCCTGCTGGGCATGCAGGCCAGTTTCCTGCATCTGTGAACTAACCTCGGTAATGTCTTCCTGGCCAATATGGCTCGCCTTGCGGGTCAATCTGGAGAGCTCTTTCAGATTATCTGAGTTGACCACCGCATCTTCGATATTCTGCGAGATGGATTGGGTGGATTCGGCAATTCCCTGAATGCTGGCGACCTGGGCCTCTATGCGCTTCTTCAACATATCGGCGGCGTATGAAACCTCTGCGCCGGCAATTGCTATATCTCCACAATTATTTACCGCGCTACTCCCGCTGCCCAACTGCCGTTTCACCCATTCACCAATTTCCGCGAGCTGGTCGAACGTCGTTGCGGAGGAGTGTGTTACAGCTCCCCCCTGGCCCTTCTCCGGTTGGGCTTGGTGTGTCCGCATACTGTCATGAATCAGACCAACCCTTTCATCCACCGGCTTGACCCGGGCCCAGTACACCAATGCCAGAGTGACCCCGACCCCGGCCAGTGAGGCAATCAGCAACGGCGTAAACGCGTGCGGTGGAATATTCGCGAGGTAGAGGGTGGCTCCAGTCAGGGCGCAACCGGTGAGCAGACTAAGCACCACAGCTGCCTTCAGGGTGATACGCGGGTTGGTCGTTGTCATCACAATAGCCAGTTTTCGGGTCAACGTACGGGGTATATCGGTGTAATTAGTACAAACTTGAGGCCCATAAATAGCTCGTATGGCAAGACAGGGTGCGGCAGGACCTCGGGGAGTACGGCATTGAATACGACGCCTGGAGTTTAGTTTATCAGGGCATCCAAACAGACACCGGCCACCGCTCCCTATTGACAGACTGCCCCGCTTGTCACAGCATGAACTTGCCCTAAGGATGGCTTTTCACCACCCCATGCGGAAGCAATGCTAGCGCCATGAGTTCCTGGATTTCCCGACTGTGGTTCAAGAAGACCGCTGGCGGCCGCCTTGAAATGCGCACCAGCAGCAAGGCACTGCTGAGCCTGCTACCCATCGTATTAGCGGGTCTGGTTTACCGGCTCCTGATCTTCATCGAAAGAACAGAGAGTGGCCCGGAAACCATCATTGTTCTGGCCTACGGTGTTGTGGTACTAGTGGCCATGCTCACGCTACTAGTAATCATGATCTCGATCATCGACTATCTGAGAACTTTTGAGTAGCGGCCTGCCATCCGCGACCACCCCTGACCAAAGCGCCTTATTCGATATTCTGCACCTGCTCACGCATCTGCTCGATTAGCACCTTCATCTCGACCCCAATGCGCGTGGTCTCCACATCACTGGATTTCGAGGTTAGCGTATTGGCTTCACGGTTGAGCTCCTGCATCAGAAAGTCCAGTCGCCTGCCGACCGGTCCACGGCGCTTCAACACAGCCTCTACTTCGTTGATATGGGCGCGTAACCGGTCCATCTCCTCGTCAACGTCCAGGCGCTGACACAGCAAGACCATCTCCTGCTCCAAGCGGTTCTCATCCAGCTCATCGCTGACCTCGGCAAGCCGCGCTTTCAGCCGCTCCCGTATCGATTGCAATACCTCTGGCATCCGGGCACTGACCTTTTCCACCTCCAGCCGAAGCGCGGTGCATCGAGCTGTGATCGTCTCGGCGAGTCGCTCCCCCTCTCGCTGGCGAGCCAGAATCAAGGCATCGACGGCTGCCCCCAACGAGTCGGACGCACGCTGCTGAAGCGGGGTCATATCCCGTTCTCGCTGCTCCACGACCCCGGGCCAACGCAACACGTCCATAGCGGCCAAAGAAGTCGAATCGTGCAGCAGCTTCCCGACCTCACCTATGGCGTCGATTATCTGGCGGGCCAACCGGGTGTTCACGCGGATTTCAGTCACCGCATCAGTGGCCGGTTTGTACCTTAGAACACAGTCGACCTTGCCCCGGGCCAGCTTACCGGAAATTTGCTCCCGAGCCAGCGGCTCCACCACGCGCAACTCTTCGGGCAACCGAATCACGGGTTCCAGAAACCGGTGGTTTACCGAGCGGATTTCCCAAATCAATTCCCCTTCGGGGCCACTGTCCTGAATACGCGCAAAGGCTGTCATGCTGCAAATCATGGATCGAGTACTCTAGCAGTTGATGGGCTCAACGGGATAGCCGAACCCCCGGGCCTGTATCATAATGCGGTAGACGCCAGCTTGCACCCAGAGACAAAGATACCGATTCATGCCCGAAACGACCCGAGAATGCCTGCCTCCCGGCACTGTCGTTGACTGCTATTCGATAATCAAACGCATCGGTAGCGGTGGATTCAGCTTAATCTATCTTGCTGAGGACGAAGATACCCGGGATCCAGTGGTGATCAAAGAGTTTCTCCCCAGGAAACTGGCCAGACGCAACGGCCGCCGTGTCGAGGTCGCGGAGCATGCGAATCCAGATCAGTTCAATAACGGCAGACGGCTATTTTTTCAGGAAGCAAAGGCCCTCGCGACCCTGCGCCACCCCAACATCGTGCACGTCAGGACCTTTTTTTTGGCTAACAATACCGCCTACCTGGTAATGGATTACGAAAACGGCAGAAATCTCGGTAGCTATATCAAAAAATACAAGGGACGTCTGAGCGCCAACCTGATGCTTAAGGTTTTTCCCGCGATCCTCGATGCGCTGAATCTCATCCACGCACAGGGCAAATTGCATCTCGATATCAAACCCAGCAACATCCATCTGCGCTCGGGTGGTGACCCTTTACTGCTCGATTTTGGCGCTATTCATCATTTTGCGACCAGTCGGCGCCATTTGGCCAATCAGGTCATCACCGCGGGTTTCTCACCGGTCGAACAGTACTATGCATCGGGCTATGTGGGTCCCTGGAGCGATATCTATGCCATCGGTGCCACGATGCGTGCCTGCATCGAAGGGCGTCCCCCACCCTCGGCGATAACGCGCCACGCGAAGGACGACATGCGGCCGGCGGTCCGGCAGTTCAAAAGACGCTACCCAATGCACTTACTCGAATCGATAGACTGGGCCATGGAGGTCGATCCATTGTTACGACCACAAAATGCCAAGACGTTGCAGCGGGCGCTGCTGGAAGAATCCGGCCGCGTGACCACCGCAGCGGAGCCGGTTGGAAACGACTAGAATGAGCAGCCCGATCAACCATTCTCCTAGCTTGGAGACCGCACAGCATACCCTCGTGGGAGACCGTCACGACAACCAGGACCGGTGTCTGGTAGTCCACTCCGGCGACGTCTGTCTGTTGGCACTGGGTGACGGCATGGGCGGACACCCCATGGGTGATCTCGCAGCCCAGATCTTCGTTGATGTATGTGAACGTGAAATCTACCGGATACCCCGTCCGATTGGCGCGCCAATGGACTTTCTACCTTGGGTATTGGCAGCGGCACACCGAGAAATCCAGCAATTCGGAGCCCAGCAGCTACCGCCGGTTCAGCCACGCACCACTGCCGTACTCGCGTTGATACAGGAGGGGATCTGTTATTGGGCCCATACCGGCGACAGCCGAATCTACCTTTTTCGCCAGGGAAATCTCCTATTTCGCAGTTCAGATCATTCCTATGTAGAACGCCTCAGACAGCGGGGTTTGATAGACGCTGGGCAACTCGACCTGCATCCCCAACGCAACTATGTTACCCGTTGCCTGGGCGGCAACGGGGCGCCCGCAGAGCCGGATACCGGTCAACAGCCGATTCAAGAGGGTGATATCATCCTGCTGTGCAGTGACGGATTGTGGCAAAGCGTAAACGAAGAGTTCATGTGTGGTGTGCTATTCAACGAAGCTGACATCGGCTTCGCCCTCCGGTTGTTAGTGGAAGAGGCTGTAGCGGTGGCCTTTCCCGGGAGCGACAACGTGACCGTGGTGGCGGGGCGAGTACCCGGTAGTAAGTCGCCGCGGCCGAACCAGGCGCGCCGGCCGGTCGAGAAGTCATCACTCGACGGCAACCTCAGTGATACGGTAGCGGCACTGGCCCAGGCGGTTGGTGCGCTGGAAGACCCGGAAGCAGATCCGGAGTAGAGATTAATGACACAGCCAGGCCCTGTCGGCCTGCTGATTACCACCAGAGGAAACAATTGATATGAGACCAAGTGGCCGCGCTGCCGACCAGCTACGACCCATCGAGATCATCCGCGGTTACACCATGCACGCCGAGGGTTCGGTACTCATCGCTTGTGGCAACACCCGTGTCATCTGTAACGCGACTGTGGAGGAGCGGGTCCCAAGTTTCCTCAAGGGGAGCGGTCAAGGGTGGATAACCGCGGAATACGGGATGCTGCCCCGCTCCACGGAAAGCCGCATGGCCCGGGAAGCGGGCAGAGGCAAACAAGGAGGACGAACCCTGGAGATTCAGCGGTTAATCGGCCGCTCACTGCGTGCGGCGGTAGATCTCAACGCCCTGGGAGAACGCACCATTACCCTCGATTGCGATGTCATTCAGGCGGACGGCGGTACCCGCACCGCTTCCATCTCCGGTGCTTACGTAGCCCTGTGCGACGCTTTGCACCGATTGGTGGAAGAAAATAGCCTGGAAAAATCACCGGTACTCGGACCACTTGCCTCGGTTTCGGTGGGAATAGTCGCGGGCGCTCCCGTACTTGACCTGGATTACGCCGAGGACTCTCAAGCCGAGACCGATATGAACGTGGTGATGAACGGACACGGAGCGTTCATTGAAATCCAAGGTACCGCGGAGGGACATCCCTTCACGGGCCATGAACTGCACGCCATGTTAGCTCTGGCCGAAAAAGGCATTCGCGAAATCATGATGAAACAGCGGGAAGCACTGGATGGCGAAGGTACCTAATGGCTACCCACTCCTTCGCGTTACCGGTCTGCCGTAGCAAAGACCTTTTGTAGCAGTTCGGTGCTGCGCGCCATAGGGTTTTGGCGAATCAGTTTTTCTTCGTTGGCGAGCTTTAAGAACAGCCCGTCCAGCGTCTTTTCCGTGATATAGCTATCCAGATCCAGGTTTTGGCCGTCGACCAGTCCACCCAGAAATCCGGCCTTGTTTACCATGTTTTTATAGGCGGATGTAACACCCACTTTCTCGGTGGCCTGCTTGACGATCGGCAAAATAGCCTGGGTTAACTGCTCCCCACTCTGGTTGCGGAAGTAACGGGTAGCGGCATCGTCCGCCCCCCTGATAATTCCTTGAGCGTCCTTTAGCGTCATTTTTTTTATGGTGTTTCCAAAAATCGACGCGGTAGCCGGTACCGCCCGCTCCGCCGCATGATTCATAGTGGCAATAAACTCATCCGCTACCGCCCCCTGCCCGATGACCCGGAGCCCTTTTTCCACCTGTTGCAATGCATTGGGCAGGGGGATCCTTACACTGTGGTCGTTAAGAAACCCACCCTTGGTCCCCAATAGTTTGATGGCCCGTTGCGAACCGACACTTAGCGCCTCTTTGAGTCCCGCCACCATCTCCGGTTCCGAAAGCGAGTCTAGCGAACGGTCTCGACCACTTTCGGCCACACCAGTGACAGATTCAATGAGATCCTGCCATCCGGCGTCAATCGTGCCGGGAACAATAAAGATAGCCACGACAACCACCACTCCAAGCCGACCCGACATCGCCACCCCCTTTTTCGTGTTGTTCCGTAACCGGGAATCGAGTGGTCGAGAGTATAACCCAGGTGCGGCCACCGTCACCCCGACTACGATCCGACAATCCACCAAATTAATCGGTCAAGGCACCAGGGTATCTATCACCACCACCACGGTAGCGGGGTCACCGACGGAAACTGGAGAAACCTCTCCAGTGAGATCCCCGCTGCGAGCAATCGGATCCCCTGACCGAGAAATCCTCGCCCCGACTACTACCTGGTTGAAACTGGAGAGTTTCATGCTTGGCATCATCGCGCTGGAATCATCCAAGGTTACCTCGAGCGGTAGATCCTTGGCCTGAAAACGGGCCGCTGCCAGTGGCATTTTTGGGCCTTGCAACGCGCGAGCGAAGACAAACAACCGAGCCTCTGGTGCAACATTGTCCTGCAATGCAGGCGACAGTGTTATACGGACGGTTATCCCACCCGCTGAGGGTACTGACTTAATCGGCGGTTTGGTTGCTTCCCCCGTCCGGTCGACCGGCAGTCCAGCCCGCTCCCGAGCCTGTGTCAACAGTGAGGCAATCCTCTGGCTGGCACGGGGATCATCCTGAATCTTCGGTTCAAGCCGTTCCCAGTAGGTTATCGCCAATCCCGGATTACCCGACTGCAGCTCCACCATACCGCCCAGCCACAGTGCCGTGGAGTTTTCAGGATCTAGAGCCAGTGCTTTACGCACCAGTTCCGCCGGCGTGCCGCTGAGATCCCCCTGCTGCTGCATCGCCGCCGCATCAGCCCATGAGAGCAACACCGCCGGCTCGTCTCCGACCAGGCCATGCAGCCGCTGATATGCCTCTACCGCCTTGGGATAGTCTTTCATGGCCATGTAGGTGCGGCCCAGCAAATACCAGCCGTCAGGGTCGTTGGGATCCTGATTGAGTCTTTCCTCCAGAGCACCCACCATCGCCTCTACAGAAGGCAGCTCGCCGGATCCGGCATCGCCGTGCCCAACTTGCTGAGGCTGTGGCTCAATCAACTGAGGAGAGCCTAAGTAGCCGTATAATCCCAGAGTAATGGCAGGCACCATGACCACCATCACGCCAATCGTCAGCCAGCTTGGTTCCTGGCTATCACGGCGGGAACCCTCCTCAAGAAGCGGCTCCTCCAGATCCATTAGCAAGGACTGCTCCAGCTCGTTCTTGGACTGCTGGTATTGTGCTTCGGAAAGCACCCCCTGCGCCTGCTCCTGTTTGAGTTCGGCCAGCCGTTCCCTGGCTATCACCACATTTTGGCGGCCCCGATCGGTGGAGAGAGGGGAACGCTTGCGCAACAATGCGGAAACGAGCAGCACCAACGCGGCCAAAATCATGGCCGCCGTAACGATCCAGAAAACCATCATGTCTCTTTGTCTTCGAGCAGGCGTCTAGCGCGCTCACGGGCATCTTGGTCCAGTGACAGAACCTGGGCCCGTCCTCGCTGACGAATAAACATCAGCAACACCAGCACTGCAATTGCCAGGATTATGAAGGGGCCAATCCACAGCAATGCCGTTGTCGCCTGAAAGGGGGGGCGGTACAGCACGAAATCCCCATAACGCTGCACCATATAGGCAATAATCTGTTCGTCGGATTCTCCTCGCGAGACCATCTCGTAGGTGACACGCCGCATGTCTTGAGCCAATTCCGCATTGGAGTCCGCCAGATTCTGATTTTGACAGACCAGACACCGTAGTTCCTCGATCAACTTCTTGTAGCGTGCTTCCTGGGCTGGGTTTTGGAAAGGATAGACATCTACCCGCGCGTTCACAACAAGGGGAACGAGAAACAGCAAAAACATACCTAAGGCTCTCATTCGCCTTTCTCCAAACTCGCTATCAAGGGCTTGAATTCGCTCTGCCAAACATCGGGATTCATAGCACCCTTGTGTTTCTTTCTGATCACACCCTGCTGGTCGATGAGAAAGGTCTCGGGGGCACCATAGACCCCAAGATCCATGATCGCCGTGCTCTCCGGATCCACGCCTACCGCGATGAATGGATTGCCCTTTTCCGCTAAAAACTGCCTGGCCTCATCGGGATCGTCCCGCCAATCGATACCGATTATCGGCACCTGTTCACGCCTGGCGAGATAGAGCAGGAAATCGTGCTCGCGCCAGCATTCCGGGCACCAGGTTCCCCAAACATTGATTAACCAAACCTTGCCACGCATGGACTTTGACTCGACCATGCGGCCGGGTTCCAGCAGATCGGGCAGTGAAAAATCACTGACCGGCTTATCGATCAATACCGAGGGAACATCCCGGGGGTTGAGCGTCAACCCAACCCCGAGCAATGCCACCAGCCCGACAAAGATGACTAAGGGAATCAGGTACCGGGCCTTCATACCGCCCCCAACACCGCCTTATCGCCTTCCAGCACACGGGCCTTGCGAGCAAGCTGAAAGTAGCGGCGGTCACTGGCCGCCAATATCCCGCCGAGTGCCATGAACAGGCCGCCCAGCCATATCCAGCGCACAAAAGGCTTGTGGTAAACACGCACGCTCCAAGCCCCCATACTCCCCAGAGGTTCGCCGAGCGCGACGAACAGATCCCGCGTCAAACCGGCATCGATTCCGGCTTCCGTCATTGGCATACCACTGCGGTAGTTGCGTTTCTCGGGAGCCAACCGGGCTACCAGCACGCCATCTTGGCTAACCTCCACCTGACCTCGTGCCGCACTGAAATTAGGACCTTCAAAATTTTCGACCCCCTTGAAGAGAAAGTCGTAGCCCGCCAGATCGTAGCTCTGGCCCTGCTCGAGCCGCAGATCCTTTTCGGTGCTGTAGATGGAAGTCAACGTGACCCCAACGATGAATACACCCACACCGAGGTGCCCCAGCATCATTCCCCATCCGCCCCGGGGCGTCGAGACAAGCGTCTTCCAGAGACCGCGTCCTCCCCCCGCCCGATCAACCAACCAAAGCCCGGTAGTCAGGACGATCCAAACCGCAAGCGTCAGTCCGAGCACCGCTCCCCAGGTGAACTGCGGTGCCAGCAACAGCGGCAATCCAAAACCTGCACCTATGCTTGCTACCAGGGGAACAACCAGCTTGCTCACCAACCGTCCTGCCTTGTCATCCTTCCAGCGGACCAACATGCCAACACCGATGAGCATCGCCAGGGGAACGGTCAACGGCACGAATACGCTATTAAAATAGGGAGGACCCACCGAAATCTTTCCCAAGCCCAGAGCGTCGATCAGTAGCGGGTAGAGAGTACCCAGCAGGATGCTTGCCGCGGTAACCACCAGAAAGACATTGTTTAGCAGTAATCCAGTCTCCCGGGAAAACAGCGCGAACTTCACGGTGCTTCGGATCTGAGATGCACGCCAGGAATAGAGCAGCAGCGACCCTCCGATCACCACGCCAAGGAACATCAGTATAAAGACGCCACGAGCCGGATCCGTCGCAAAGGCGTGCACCGAGGTGAGCACACCGGACCGCACCAGAAAAGTACCCAGCAAACTGAGTGAGAAGGCAAAGATCGCCAATAATACGGTCCAGGCCTTGAAGGCACCCCGTTTCTCGGTGACCGCCAGAGAGTGCATCAGCGCAGTGCCGACCAACCAGGGCATGAACGAGGCGTTTTCCACGGGATCCCAAAACCACCATCCTCCCCAACCCAGCTCATAATATGCCCACCAACTACCCAACGTGATGCCCAAAGTGAGAAACACCCAAGCGACGCTAGTCCACGGACGGGACCAGCGCGCCCAGGCCGCATCCAGCCGCCCTCCCAGCATGGCGGCGATGGCAAAGGCAAAGGCCACGGAAAATCCGACGTAGCCCATGTAAAGCATGGGAGGATGGATGATCAATCCCGGATCTTGCAGCAGGGGGTTTAGATCGCGGCCTTCCGCCGGTGCATTGACGAGCCGGTCAAAGGGGTTGGAGGTCAGCAACATAAAGAGTAGAAAACCCACACTGACCATTCCCATCACACCAACCACCCGTGCCAGCATCAGTTCGGGGACACTGCGGCTGAACAACGTTACCGCGCCGGTCCAGATTGCCAGAATCACCGCCCAAAGTAGCAATGAGCCCTCGTGGGCACCCCAAACACCGGATATGCGGTACATATCCGGTAACTTGGTGTTGGAATTACTGGCTACGTACGCCACGGAAAAATCGTTAACCAGGAATGCATAGGTCAGACAGGCGTAAGCGATGAGGATGAACAACAGCTGGCCCCAGGCCGCCGGGCGGGCCAAGGCCACCCACCGATAGTTTCGGCGGTGCGCGCCAACCACCGGAAAAACCGCCTGCACCACGGCTAAAGCCAAGGCCAGGATTAACGCGACGTGACCAATTTCGGGGATCATAGTTTTTGCATCCCGCTCACACCCTTGTTGTGAGCCTTTTCCAGCGCACTGGCAACCTCAGGTGGCATATAGTTTTCGTCATGCTTTGCCAATACCTCCTCTGCGACAAATACGCCGTCCGCCCCCATTCGGCCTTGCGCGATAACCCCCTGCCCCTCCTGGAACAAATCGGGCAGGATGCCGGTATACTCCACGTTTACCCGGTGAGCCATATCGGTGACCACAAATCGCACCGTCAACTCTTCGCCACGCTGCACACTACCCGACTCCACCAACCCCCCCAACCGGTATACATGATCGGTCGGCGCCTTTTGCTCGGCTACTTCGGTAGGGGAAAAAAAGTAGGAAAGATTGCTATCGAGCGCATTGAGCAATAACCAAACCGCTAATCCCAGTCCCGCCATGCCGATAAACAGAAACACGAACCGTTTGTGTCTAGCCTTCATTTCTGCCCTCTCTTCACCCGTCTCAGGCGCGTTACTCGAAGCAACTGGGCACGCCGCCGATTTCTCACCAGGATAGGCTCCGCCACCATCGCCAGTGCCGTTACCCCAAAAGAGCCCCAAACATAGAGCCCATACCCCCCCATATCGAGAAACTCCGGGAAAGTCACCCCTGCACCTCCGGCAATTCACTTACCCAGGTGGTCTCACGCTCCCGTTCGAGGATAATCGATCTTACCCTGGCCAAGGCAACAGCGATCGAATAAGCCCAAAATCCCAATGCCATGATAAGCATTGTGATCAACATCGTTTCTCCCATGCTCGATCCCTTGGAAATACTCACCGAGGCCCCCTGATGCAGGGTATTCCACCATTTTACCGAGTAGTAAATAATGGGAATGTTAACCACGCCTACCAAGGCCAGGATAGCCCCAGCCCGGTCTGCGCGCCGGGGATCGTCAATAGCCCCTTGCAAGGCGATAAAGCCTATATAAAGGAAGAATAGGATGAGTTCCGAAGTGAGGCGGGCATCCCAGACCCACCAGGTACCCCACATCGGCT
>JAGRGP010000069.1 GCA_020445415.1 Gammaproteobacteria bacterium
AGGTAATGAAGTTCTTCAGGTAGGCAGTGCCGCGTTTGCGTGTGATGTCCGTCGTCAGCGGCTTACCTGTCGCACCTTTACGCAACACGCCATGACACCCGGCACAACGTTCGAAGAATATCTTCTTTGACTGCTCCATCTCCTCCTTGGTGAGAGCGGTTGCTGGATCCACTCCAGGTAAGGTTACAAAATCCGCATCGATTCCGGAGGGAGCACCTTCGTAACGGGTTTCGGTTTCAGCCAGCGTCTTTTTCGTGGCTCCGGACTTAATCGCTTTCTGCGAGCTGAAATACGCTGCGACATCAAGGACGTCTTGGTCGTTCAGTTGAGCCGCCATTGGTGTCATCAACGGATTCTTGCGCTCCCCAGACCTGAAGGCTGAAATCTGCTTGATCAGGTACAGCTCCATCTGCCCGGCGAGGTTAGGATACTCAGGGTTCAGGCTTTGGCCATCCGGTCCGTGGCAGCCAAAGCATACCGATGCACGTTGTTTTCCCCGATCTGGGTCACCCGCAGCCTGTGCCAGGCCGAGATGAGTTGCGATGACCAATGAAAAAAAGATGGTGAATCTCCGCATTTTTTATCCCTCTATGATTTTACGTAGTTGTCGATACGGTGTTGGTTCATGAACACCCATGCGACTTAAACATTGCGTTTAAACAAAGCTGACTTAACAGGAAACGCAGTCGCTCTCAGGTTGTAATGCGTAGAGATTTGCCGCCAGTGCAGATGGCTTGAGCCTGACTGAGAGATTGGCAGAAAGTATAAAAACCGTATGGTTATTCTGCTAACGAAATATTTCGATGCCTACTATCGGGGTTGCCAATGGTGACAAATATCAATATTCATAAATTGCGTAGAGGAAGCGATACAATAAATGGGTAACGCGTGACCGGCGCGGTAGGGGCGTGATTTGAACCTGTCTCGATACTAATTTGTAAGTCACTTGTCGTAGCAATTCTGACAGGTTGTGACTCAGTACCGGTGATCTCATCGATACGATTGTAAAAGGCTGGTCAAGCGATGCTTTGCGAGGATTTGATTGCAGGAGTTGTGATCCGATCTGATAGATGCCATTTTTAAGGTGCCTGTCAGTTCAGGTGCAAGCGGTGTACAGAACGGGCCATTGCCTTGGATCTGTCCGTTTGGATAAGTTGTTTGATACCTCCTTAGTGGCCCGTGTACCAGCTCGGGGTGGAGCGCTTCGAGCAAATGCCTGTCGAGGGTTCTTGAGTTACCGGCCGGATAGCTCGAGCATCAATGGCTGGTGATCAGACGCATCCGTAGTACCATCGACCCGTACGTCACGCACCGCCTGGGAGCAGTTGCTGGAAACAAAGAAAAAATCTCGGCAGTGAGGGCCCTCGGGCCATTGCGCTTGATCGTAAACACCGCAGGTTGGGTCGTGAGGTTGGTCGGGATGAGCGATGTTCCAGGCATCAAGGAAGGGAGTTGTTTCTTCGGCCAACGGCGCCAGCATACGCCGGTATTCCCTTGAACCGACCACCATGTTGAAGTCGCCACAATACACACTATCAACCGGCCGGGGAACCGACTGGTAGGGACCAACCGGACTGGTGCTGGGAGGCTGGCTTCGTTCTTCCAGGGCTTCTTGGTGTAAGTCCCTCAGCCTATCCACTTGGGCGAGCCTGTGGAGTTCGCTGTGAAACTCCAAGTGCAGATTAACGATGCGCAGTGGTCCACCGGTACCTGCAACCACGACCTCGGTAGCCTGGCGCGTCATATGACGTTTGTTACCCGCCCCCGGCCTTGGCAACGGGTGAGACAGGACCGAAAGTAATGGCAGCCGCGTCAACACCAGATTACCAAATTGCCAGCGCCCACCGGTGCTAGCGCAATATGCGTCAACGGCAACTCCAAAAATAACTTCATATCTGGGAAACAGTTTAGAAAGCTCGTCGATTTGGTCGGGGGCACCTACAGCGTCAGACAAGATCAAGCCCCGTGAAATCTCCTGCAGACAGATAACATCAGGCATAGGTTGCATCGCGATAACATCGGCCATACGCCGCAAAGAAATCTCGCCATCATTGCCCTTACCATTTTGGATATTCCACGACAGGATGCTGGTCATTTGATACCCGAATGCATAAACGACTGGATGAATTGCCGCTGGAACAGCAGGAAGGCGACTAGCAGCGGGGCAACCGATAGCAATGTGGCCGCGGATACAATCGACCAGTCGACCCCCGATTCCGGTGCGCCGAAGATGCCAAGCCCAACGGTTAACGGGCGGGTCTCCACCGAGTTGGTAACAACCAATGGCCACAAGAAGTTGTTCCAGTGGTGGCTGATGGATACCAAACCATAAGCCAAATAGGTAGGCCGGGCCAGAGGAACGTAAACCCGCCACAGGATGCCGAGTGTTCCGCACCCTTCCAGACGCGCCGCATCTTCTAACTCTTTCGGTGTCGATTTGAATGTCTGACGTAGCAGGAAAATACCGAAGGCGCTGGCCATATAGGGAAGGCCGATTCCGGTGATAGTGTCGACCAGGCCCAGCTCCGCCAGGGTGCTGTAGTTTTCGACGATCAGGATTTCGGGTGTGATCATCAACTGCACCAGAACTAGTGCGAAGGCAATGTTACTGCCGACAAAATCGTAGCGTGCGAAAGCGTATGCGGCGAGTGTGCAGATCACCAATTGCGAGGTCAACAGCATGGTCACCAGGACAAAGGTATTAAATCCGTAACGCAGAAATGGCGCCTGAGACAAGGCTTCGCGAAAGTTGTCCAAGGTTAGGGGTGCCAACAGTTCGAAATGGATGGCGTATTCGTTGGCATGAAAGGCTGCCCAGAAAGCGTACAACAAGGGAGAGATCCAGAGGATGGCAATAAACCAGGCAGCGAAGGTTTCAAACGCGGTGGAAACGGCTCGGTATTGGCGTTGCATCGGAGTTTGACTCATCGATAGTGAATTCGCCGATCAAGGAAGAAAAATTGCGCCAATGCCATGATTGCCAACATGGTTAGCAGTACTACCGTTAGCGTGGCGGCGTAATTGGTATCAAAGTAGGAGAAGGCGTTTTCGTAGATGTAGTACAACAGCAGGTTACTGGCGTTGTCTGGTCCGCCTTTGGTCAAGACAAACAGATGATCGACCAGCTTGAATGAGTTCAATATCGCATTGACCAGCACGAACAGCGTGGTCGGCATCAATAATGGGAAGACGACACGACGGAAATAGTACCAGCGTGAAGCGCCCTCCAATTTTGCAGCCTCTTCCAACTCCGGTGGAAGGTTTTGCAATGCAGCGAGGTAGAAGATCATGAAAAACCCGGCTTCTTTCCAGATAGTCATGACGATGATGGCGGGTAGCACCGTAGCGGGGTCACCCAGCCAGTTATGACCGGGAAGTCCAAACCAGCCGAGAATCTGGTCGATCAAACCAATGTCCGGTGAGTAAAAGAACAACCAGATGTTGGCTACCGCGATCATCGGCAGGATGGTCGGGGTGAAGTAGGCCATTCGTAGAAAGGATCGTCCCGGCAGCGATCGGTTGACCAACATCGCCATGGTGATAGCGAGGGCCACTGAAACCGGTATGGTGCCAGCGGCGAACCAGAGATTGTTGACCAGAACCTTCCAGAAAATAGGATCTTCGATCATCGCCTGGTAGTTCGCACTGCCCACGAAACGGGAGGGGCGGATGGCCGTTCCCTTTGAGAACAGGCTCTCATAAAACGTTGCTACCGTTGGGTAGTGGGTGAAGGCAATCAACAGGATTGCCGCCGGGGTTAGTAGCAGCCATCCGTAGACATGTCGCATGAGGTTATACGCTGGATGCATGGTTTTCCCTCATCCCGGATTTAGCCCGGTGGCGGCGGAATTTACCCGCACCGCCACCGGATACTAGATTAGCGGTATGCCTTTAGCAGACGGTCCGCTGTGGTTTGTGCCTCCCGTAGAGCCGCTGCGGGAGTCTTGGTACCCGCCAGCGCGGCCTGAATGGCATCGTCCAGTGCTTTGCGAACCCGGCCGGTTTGATAGGTGGAGAGTTCGGCGGTAGCAAATTCCAACTGGTCCCGGGCTACTGCGGCGTAGGGGAAGTCCTTGACATAGTCCTGCAATTTCCGGGTGTTGTAGGCTGCGGGGCTGACACCCATGTAACCGGTCTTCATGGACCACTCCGCCGACCGTTCCGGGCTGGTCATGAATTTAATCAGCTTCATGGCAGCTACTCTTTCTTCGGGGCTGGTCTTCTTGAAGATATAGAAATTACCACCGCCGGTTGGTGTTCCGCGGCGTTTGTTGGCAGGTAACATGGCGACGCCAAAATCGAATTTGGCATTCTGCTTGACGGTCGTCAGATTGCCGGTGGAATGCCACATAATGGCGGTTTTTCCTTCGAGGAAGTTCTGGCGGAGGGTACCCCATTCAATAGTGCCTTCCGGCATCACCTTGTATTCGGTACCGAGGTCCTTCCAGAATTCCAGGGCACTGATAGTACTGGGTGCGTCAAAGTAGGTTGTATCGCCCGCGCTATTCATTAGTACCTGATCGTTCTGCATGGTTAGCGCACCAAACATCCAGTAAGGATAGCCAGTCGAAGGAATCATGACTCCCCATTGAGAGCCATCGGCCTTTGTCAGCTTTTTACCCGCCACAACCAGCTCATCCCAGGTCGCCGGTGCTTTTTCGGGATCAAGGCCCGCCGCCCGGAAGGCATCCTTGTTGTAGTACATCACGATGGTGGAGCGCTGAAACGGTATACCCCAGGTTTTTCCGCCGGTGCGGCCGTTCTCCATCAACGTTGGATAAAAGGAATCTAGCCATGCCTTGTCTTCAGGGCTGGTGACAATATCGTCAAAGGCGACAATGGCGTCTTGTTCGATGAGTTCGTAGATGTCGATGGAAAACATCACCGACAGTTGCGCGGGTTCGCCACTTCTCAATGCCGCAAGGGCCTTGATACGAGCGTCATTATAGTTGCCCGCATAGATCGCATTGACCTTGATATCCGGATTCTCCTTCATGAAGTCGGCAACAATGCCGTCAACCACCTGGGTCAACGGGCCACCAACCGCAATGGGATAATACATTGTCAGTTCGGTATCGGCTTGTGCCGCGACCGGGACGGTGCCGATACATGCCGCCATGGCGACGCGGGTTAATGTCTTTCTTATCAAGGTGAGCACTTTTTATTTCCTCCCTAAAGGGCTTTGGACAAAAGAACCGGAGTATTCCCGGTACATTCTTGTTACCGGCCCGGGTGGGCTGCACCGGCCGGGTGACGCGGCGGGCTATCGGTCGCCCAGGCGAATTCCTTCTTTGCTGAATAGATGTACGTCTTCTCGACTCCAAACGATGTGCAGGTGGTCCCCGGGAACGGCATCGGTGCGGCCGTCGATCCGGGCCATCAAGGTATTGTCGTGGTGTCGTAGGCGCAAGACGGTTTCAGCACCCATGTAGTCGACCGCAGACACCTCAACCGCTAAGCCAGAGTCGGCCAGGCGAATTTTCTCTGGCCGAATACCCAGAAAACAGCTCCCATCTGAGGTGAAATCCTGGGTTTCGAGTTCAGCGATAGGAAGTACGTTCATTGGCGGAGTGCCTAGGAACTGGGCAGCAAAATCCGTTGCTGGCTGCTCGTAGAGTTCTCCCGGAGAACCGATCTGCACGATCTGCCCGTCCTTAAGCAGGACTACTTGGTCGGCCATCGACATGGCTTCGGTCTGATCGTGGGTAACGTATACCATGGTAAGGTTCAGGCTCCGTTGCAGCCGGTGAATCTCGTCACGCATCTCGGCGCGCAGCTTGGCGTCCAGGTTGGAAAGGGGTTCGTCCATCAGGCATACCGGTTGGTTGGCGACAACAGTTCGCGCCAAAGCGACTCGTTGGCGCTGGCCGCCGGATAGCTGGGCCGGCTTGCGATCGAGTAACGCTTCCAGACCAACCATACGGACCGCGTTAGTCAATCGGGATTCCCGCTCTTTTGGCTCAACGCGGCGTACTTTCAAGCCAAACAAAATGTTCTCCCGGACGTTGAGATGGGGAAACAGAGCGTAGGATTGAAATACCATGGATACTCCGCGCTCCGCCGGGTCCTGGCGGGTGACATTCCGGCCGCCGATGTGGACTTCACCCCCATCAACCGTCTCTAAGCCGGCAATCATGCGTAGGATGGTGGATTTACCGCATCCGGAGGGTCCAAGTAGCACTGTCAAGGTGCCTTCGTCCACGGTGAACGAAACATCGTCCACGGCTCGCAACTCACCCCATTGTTTTACCAGGTGGGTGATCTCGATTCCGGTCATCTTGTTTTGTTCTCGTCGCAAATCACCAGTTGACTACCCGATTGCTCCAGGGCCTCCATGATTTTTTTCGGTGGCCGGGTATCACAAAATACCTTTGTCGCTTCACCGATTTGCCCACCTCGTACGTGGGCGGTACGCCCAAACTTCGTGTGGTCCAGGACTAGAATGGTCGCCCGGCTGTTTTCATGGATCAGTCGCCGCGCACGGACTTCCTCTTCATAGAAATCCAGTAGCGTCCCATGTTCGCCGACCCCGGCAACACCGTATATCCCGAAGTCGAACACATACGATGATAAGAAAGCCTCCATGCCAGGCCCGAGGATGTCGTTATCGCTGTTGCGAACGCGGCCCCCGGCGATGTTTACCTCAAATGTCGGGTTAGCGCAGGCGAGCATGGCGATATTGAGATTATTGGTGAAGATGCGTAGCCGGTTGTGCTGCAGTAACGCGGCGGCGACTACCTCGGGTGTCGTTCCGATGCTGAAAGCCACCGAAGCATTGTCGGGAATATGCTTGGCGACTTCGCGGGCGATGGCCTGCTTGGCGCCACGGGCAAGGATTTGCCGTGATCCGTAGGCGAGATTGCTCACTTCAGCGGGCCGTTCAATCCCCCCATGGCGGCGGCGGGCCAATCCGAAGTCGCAGAGTGTAGTCAGGTCGCGGCGTATGGTTTGGGTGGTCACATTGTACTTCTCGGCCAGCGCTTCCACGGTGAGAAACCCGTCCTTCCGTACCCATTCGGTTATTTGAACCTGGCGTTTTGACAGCTCCATTAACCCGCTACCGGTCGTCGATGATAATAATATCATGGCACAAAATATTCTAACGCGTGTAAAATATTTTCATTTGAAAATAAAAGGTAAGAAATTCGGTTTCAAATCTACTTTCAAATGATATCGTTGGTGCTGACGCATTTTGGTGGAGTCGGGTACACGGGGTATGCCACCGGGGTGATGTACAGACTAAGCCCGGGCCCTTGTTGAAAGTATCTTGAGGGGCGTTGGTTGCCTCGGCCCGACCGGCCGGCGTATCCCACCAACCGATCGAAGTTCTTTAGAAAGTGAATCCCTGAGCTACCTCCGGGACGGTGGGTGGAGCGCTAGGGCACTATCGGGGGGTCTTCCGGTGCTGTCCCGGCGGGTGGAATGTGCGCCGTTTCCGGGCGCGATCGTTTCTTCTCTCGAGGAATGGCCTGGCGTACCTGGGACAAGCGCTCGGGGTCGATGTCTAGACCCCGTTGGGATGCGCTGCAGAGGGCGCCCCGAAACCCAAGATAATCGGGCTCAAGCGGCAACAGCCGGGGAATATCCCGGTGTTTCAGAGATCCCGCCAGACCACAAAGTAAACCCCAGTGCCGGCATTCCAGGACAAATTCGCGTAGTTGCGTCGGTGTGGTTGATTCCAGCAGGCTGGGGCCATCTTTGCGCATGGTGTCCAGCATGATTCCAGAAAATCCGGCCTTGGCGAACCCCTTGATGAGCGCCGGGTCAGGGCACAAGTCGGCGAACAAGACGGCAATGACGGCGATAGCGGGCGTGAGTCTGCCGATGGCAGAGATACAGGGATCCAGATTTTGGGAGGAGAAGAATCCCACCTTGACGAACCCCACGCCGGTGGCGGCCGTCGTCCGAATAGCCTCCGTCAAAATCCCAGGTTCAGGGGGTAGATCACCGACGGTGGCGCTGGTGGTGACACGGCCATCAAGCGAGCTCATGATGGTGGTGATCAGTGTACTGGGCAAGGCACCCAATGCACCTTCCCAAGGGTTTTTCATATCGATGATATCGACCCCAGCCGCCAGCGCCGCCGCCGCTTCCGCTTCATTCATTACGCTGGCGAGCATGCCGGTCACTGGCCTGCCTCCATCTGCCCTAGGTGGCCATCGATTCTGTCCATCAACCAGCCCCAGGCCTCATGCTCCCTGGTGCCGGCGGTCTTGTCGATTGCAATACGCAGATAGGCCAGTTCCCGTTGAATCTTGGATCGTGGTAGTCGCTCCAGGCGGCTAACCAAAATCGCCAGCTCCAACACGGCGGCTTGGGCGCGGTTGAATCCGCGAAACGGACGGTGGTTGGCATCGTGCACCACACTGCACAGTAGCCTGGGCCTTAGTTCGTCTTCTTCAATCGACTCCAGTCGTACTTCACTGTGGGCTAGCGCGTCTTGGAGGCGGGGAACATCTACCTTCAACGCCTGCTGCACGGGCCATTCATAGTGTCCGGTAAGGCAGCCGGCGAATACCCTCACATCATCGCAGTAGTTGATCACCGCGTCTCGGCGCTTAAGTAAATTTTCTAGGGTTGTGGAGGGCTTGAACGGAGATATCACTACCCGGTTATCGCGCCAGTGAATGCCCATCGGCGCGATATGGACCTGGCCGGCACTGTTTCGGGTTGTAACTATGACCTCGTGGATCAAGTCGCCTCCTTTTTTGACTCGAGCGTGGTATCAACAGGCTGGTAGGCGGTTGTCCGTGACGCGTTGCCGGGGGTGGCGCAACCCCAGCTCAACGGTTGATCCTGAGTGTAACGTTTTCCCAACTGCCTGGCGATTTCGGCGCGCGCCAGTTCAACTCCAAGATAGAAGGCGTGGCCTGTGTCTCCCTCCACATTCAACCCCGGCAAGAAGTCGAAGGGATCGTCATGGGTCTGGATACCATCCCGGTTATACAGGTGTATTCCCTCGCGGCCAACTTGAATGCGGAAGCTGGGGTCTTTCACCGCCTTCGCAAGCTCCCGTATCTGGTGATCGCTATGGGTGAAAGGCCGCATTTCATGGAGTCCGGTGAGACCGGAATGTATCATTTTCGGCAGACTGTTTTCCTGGCGTGCCCAATACATGATGCGCCTGGCAATATCAGCCTCTCGAATGGCGCTGCGGCAGTGAGGGCTTACCTGGGTGGTCAGAATGTTGGTAATACCCATTTCGGATACCAGCCCCATGATCAAGGCATTGATACCCATGGTATCCGCTTCCGTCAGTTCGGTGAGGTTGCCAACCCCCATCATGATTTCCGCGGCGGGAAATGACCTTCTCAAATGATGGTAGCGCAGGAGGGATTCGGTGAAGCCGAAATGGATTGGATCCAGAATCGGATCGGCAATATAGGCGCGGCCCAGGCTATCCAACTGTTTCATGGCGCGCATCAGCGATTCCAGATCCCCGGGTTTGGAGGGCACCAAAACAGGGATGGAGGTTACCTTGTCTAGGACCCACAGACTCTCTTCATGAAGACTCAGCAGATAGTCCGCTCCGGCTAGGCTGCCTTTCAAGAGATCGGTTGGGACCATTGAATCCACGCTGACGCGATAACCCTGTTCTTTTAGGGTCTTGACAGCTTCTTCAAGGTGAGGAAAGGGGGTATCGGGGAGGCACCCCAAGTCGATAACGTCAGCGCCGTCCGCGGCACAGCGCCCGGCCCGTTCCACTATTTGAGTTATGTTGAGCCGGGGGGCGTCGACGATCTCGGCAAAGATGCGTACGTCATAGTTGCTGAGATCGGGTATCTTGCCCTCCTTTCCGAAATAGCGGGGAAGATCGATCAGTTCATCGGGGCCGCGTTGGACGGGAACGGCAAAGTGGGCCGATAGTTGAGCTAGATCTCCCTGGCAACGCCCGGGGATCAAAATGCTGGAAGCACCCCCCAGATCAGTTAGACGGCGTTTAATCATATCCGCGGTCATCAGTGCCGCGACCGTCACGCCAAGTTGGCGAACCTCCCAGTCGAATTCCAGTGCGGGCATCTCGGCCAGCACCCGGCGCAGTTGCCTCTCGGCCAGTTTTCCGGTCAGAAACAGGATTTTTTCGGTCATCTATCCGAAAGTTCCAGAGCGTCTTCAAGCTCACCCAGCGAGGTTGCCACCCGGGTGAGCTCAAAGCGACGTAATCGCTCCACGTTGTCGAGATCGATCTGTCTGGGGTAGACCATCACCATGCCGCCAGGGGCCTCGGTTTCCATGACAGGCTCCGTATCACAGGCAAATACAATGCTGGGAATTTTACACTTGCCTGCCTGGGCGTAGATGTTGGTGACCAGCGTGTCGGCGATCCCCCAGACCATCTTAGCCACGGTATTAGACGTGGCGGGGGCAACGACCAGCCGGTCGTAGTGCCCGTGGTAGAACAGGCCAACCGGTGACGCGCTTGCGGTGGTATCGCGAAAGCATGTGATCCGCTCTCCCATCGACCTAATGTCGATGTCATACATTGATAGCACCTCCGCCGCGGCCTTGCTCAGGAACAGGTCGACATCGGCGCAATGTTGTAGCAACTGGAGGCACTCTCGAAGGTAGTGTCCCGAGCCGGTGATTGCCCATGCCGTACGTGGTTTTGGACGCCGTTTCACGCCTTGGATACCCGGGTGAAACTACGTTTGCAGATACCCCACTGTTGGTCGGCTTCTTCCACCGCCACCTCGAGCTGCTCGATCGCGGACAGGCAAGCGTGGTTCACCAGTTCTGGAATCAGCGATTCGGCAATGTACCAAGCCAGCATCTCGGCCGTGGTGTTGGAAACCGGGAGCACGACACAGTTCTCCGCCGGCAGGGAGAAGTACCTGCCGTAACTCGATACCTCAAGTTGATCGCCGTTGGTGCGAAGCGTGACTTCACGGCTTTCTCCAGGCAGTAGGATTCTATTCGTCAGGCTCGCGCAGATTTTTGCAGCCAGCCGGGTCAGTAGCACAAAATCAATGACGTAGGCATCACTGTTGTTTTCACCCGAGGCGGAGATACGAACGTGGAAATTATGGCCGTGGAGATTTTCACAGGTTTGATTGAAGGTAATGAAATGCGCGGCATTAAAATGTAGCTCGCCAGGATGCACACTCACGGCGAAGTATTGATCTAGGTTTGGCAACGGCTCATGCTCCTGACGATATCTAGGATATTGCCAGCCGCCGCAAGACGCCGGCAAGGTGACGGAGTTTTGAATACACCTCTCCCCTACACATGGGATCGCTGTCGATCAATCGGGATAGTCGAGCGACGGCATGGGAAACCGAGCCGGGCATCTTCTGCCGATGGACGGGTGGCCCCGGCTGTTATCTGGGCGGATTGATTTCGTAGCGCTTCATCCGCCGGTACAGGGTGTTCCTGCTCAATCCCAGTTTCTTGGCCACACGGCTGATGTTCCAATGGGTTTCCTCGAGTTCATGCAACAACGCGTCCCGTTCCGCCACGGCAAGCGCGTTGAATGCTTGCCCGGAACCATCCGTTTTCAACTGGCTGGAGGCATTGCGGATATCGTCCGGAAGATCATAAAGGGATATCTTATTACCCTCGCAGAGCGCGGTTACCGCCCGCAGCACATTGCGTAATTGACGAATGTTTCCCGGCCAGGAATAGTCCTCGAGCACCTTTAGCGCTTCGCTGTCCCACTCCGGCTCTTGGCACGCTTCCGACTCCAAGAGGGCAATCTTGCGAATCAGTGCCAACTTGTCGTTACGTTCCCGTAGCGGTGGCATGGTAAGCGAGATCCCATGTAACCGGTAAAAAAGGTCCTCACGAAATTCGCCCTTCTCGACCAATTTCTGGATATTGTGGTGAGTGGCGCTAATCAATCTCAGCGAGACTTTGATCGGCTTTTCACCACCCAGGGGACTGACCTCACGCTCTTCCAGTACCCGCAACAGCCTGGCCTGGAGATGGATCGGCATGTCGCCAATCTCGTCAAGAAACAGGGTTCCTCCGTCTGCCTGGACGATCTTGCCCCGGCTGCCGTCGCGGCTGGCCCCGGTGAACGCACCCGGACGGTAGCCAAACAGCTCACTCTCGATGAGTGACTCCGGAAGGGATGCGCAGTTTATCGCGATAAAGGGTTTGTCGCGGCGCGAGCTGGCCCGGTGGATGGCCCGTGCAAACATCTCCTTACCGGTGCCGGTTTCTCCAAAGAGCATGCAAGGGATATCCCGTTCCAGCAACTTGCTCACGGTATCGATATTGCGCTTCATGCGCGCATCACCGAAGTGCAACGCGTTCAGGGAATCGATGTTCCTCAGGTAGTTGTCATCAATGCAGGGGGGCTGGCGGCGAATCAGGCGCGCCGGCAATACCGGACTGGCGTTATGGGGGGGTTGGACGCTGGCGAAAAACCGCCTGCCGTGTTCGCTATCACGTATGGGAAAGGGGCGAAAACCTTGTTCGAGAGCGTGATTCATTAGCTTGGAAACGGATGTGCTAAAAACCTGCTCGACAGGTTTTCCCACGATTTGCGCCGGTGCCTCCAGGCCAATCTGGAACATCGCGCTGCGATTGATTGCGACTACCTTGCCGTCTGGATCGAAGGCGATGGCACCTTCGCCGAGCGTGCTAATAAACTCGGCCCGGCTGTGAAAGCGGACTACGAATACATCTCTCATGGCGCAAAAGAACGCCCTATTTTCAATGACTTGCGCAGACATATTTAATAGTACCATAGTATGCTGCTGAGCCATCCTTGATTCACTTGAGGCGTCCAATACCGCCAGGATCTCTCCATGGGGATCAAATACGGGTGCCGCGGCGCAGGTAAGGCGGATATTGTGCGTGAAGAAATGGGACCGTTTATGAATAACCAGTGGCTTGCGTTCTACAAGGCATGTTCCCATTCCATTGGTGCCCTGGGCCAACTCGCTCCAGACGGCTCCTATCTGCATGCCAGCCCGTGCCGCCGCGTCGGTAAAACGTGGATCACCGATGTAGTTGAGTAACACGCCCTCCCTGTCGGTCAACATAATGGCATGTCCAGATCCAGCCAACTGCTGATATAAATTGGACATTTCCGGACGGGCGATATCAAGCAGACGGCAGTAGTCTTCCAACCGGTGTTCCAGGTCTGGCCGCTCGATGATCGTTGGTTCAGGTCCCTTGTCGGGGTCGAGATAATAATCCTCGCGACAGCGTTTCCAAGAGGCCAGGGTTATCTCATCGATAGTGGTGCCGGAGCTCTTGTCTCCATCAAGCATCATGCGAATGAACTTGGCATGATTGGCAGTCTCATGGCTCAAGCTAGTTGTGCCCACTGTCTATCCTCCTCGTCATAATTATTTGGATAAAGACCCGGCTTCCAATCAGATAATTTCCAGCTAAGCGCCAGGACTTTATTTCATAATTATTATAATTATCTAGGCGGAATTATAGGACACATCATAAAGTATAGCCAACCTAATGGAATCCGATTAGTTTAGTTAATTGTATGATGATACTTGATTTTTCACGCCCGTTGTTGATGGGGATTATCAACCTGACGCCGGATAGTTTCTCCGATGGCGGCCACTACACTACCCTGGCGGGGGCAGTGGAGCGGGGTCTCCGTATGGTGGAGCACGGAGCCGACATCATCGACGTGGGCGGAGAATCGACCCGCCCGGGGTCGTGTCGGGTTAGTGCCGATGTGCAGTGCCAGCGAATACTGGAGGTGATAGCGGCACTGCGCGATCAGCTTCCACCGGAGATACTGATCAGTGTGGATACCACGCTCAGCGGAGTTGCTGCAGCGGCTATCGAAAGCGGGGCCAGGATGGTCAATGATGTTTCCGCGGGGCGCGATGATCCGGCTATGCTAGAGCTGGTGGCAAAGAGCGGAGTCTATTGGGTTATGATGCACATGTGGGGGAGCCTCGCCTGCATGCGCGAAGATCCCGATGTTGACGACCCCCTTGGCAAAATCGAGAGTTTCTTTGCGGAAAGACGGGCGGTTGCCGTGGCGGCGGGGGTGGACCGGGAGCGGTTGATATTTGATCCGGGTATCGGCTTCGGTAAGACCAGGCGGCACAATCTGTTGTTGATGGGTGCCTTGTCACGCCTCAGGTCGATGGGCCAGCCCATACTGTTAGGGGTGAGCCGCAAACAGTTCATGGGCTCGCTTTGCCGGGTTTCCGCTCCCTCCGAACTATTGCCCGCAACCTGCGCCGCAACCGCATTGGGAGTTATGGCCGGGGTGGATATGTTTCGCGTTCACGATGTTGCGGAGAACCGCCAGGCTGCGGACGTTGCCTGGGCAATCCGCAACGCCACGCGCTAGGTTCCCGGTCCGCGGGCGAGGGCGGCATGAATCTTTTCTGCTAGCCGTTCCACGCCACGGGCCGTAACAGGCGCCTGGGGGCCCTTGACTTCCACGATGATGTCTTTCATAAGGCGCCCGGACTCTACCTCCACCAGGTGCACCATCAGGTAGGCAAACAGAAAACTGGGTTTATGGATCCGCCCTACGGCGATCCAGTCGGCGCCCAGGCGGCCCCCAAGCGTTGCGGCGATATCGGAGTGATCAAACAGGTATCCAACCCCTGCATTGGCTTCCCGTACCTGTTTGGGATCGACAGCTACAGGTTGATAACCATAGCGATTCTCCAAGGCTTGTTCCAACCCAGGTTTCAGGGAGGCGGTGCGCGCAAGTTCCGCGGCGCCACCCGGCAGTGGAGTCAGATCGATCAGTTCGAATTCGAGCACCGCGATTCGCCCTCCGCCGGCTACCGCGGCAGTGGGCGTTCCCATCAGAGCGATTCCACCTAGCAGGAAAACAACGAGCAATAAGGTTTTGCTCAAGCGCTCGAACGACATGGCCAGAGCGCGAACGAAAACGGTGCTAGCGTCATTCTTCACGTGCTGGTTGCCGCCGGTTTCACCCGCTCGATCAATGCATAGGCGGAGTGGTTGTGGATGGATTCAAAATTTTCGGACTCCACGGTATAGGCGGTTATCCGGTCGTCGTTGTTCAGCCTACCCGCGATGTCCCTCACGATATCTTCCACAAACTTGGGGTTGTCGTAAGCTTTTTCCGTTACGTACTTTTCATCGGGGCGTTTAAGAATGCCGTACAGATCGCAGGAGGCCTCTTGCTCCACAAGCTCCACCAGTTCTTCGATCCAGATAAAATGCCTGATCTGGGCGGTTATGGTGATCAGGGAGCGCTGGTTGTGGGCGCCATAGTCGGAGATTTCCTTGGAGCATGGACACAGGCTGGTTGCCGGAACCTCAACCTTCACGCTCACCTGCAACAGGTCCCCGTCTAGTTTGCCGATGAAGCTAACGTTATAGTCCATCAGGGAGTTGACACCGGAGACTGGGGCGGCTTTCTCGATGAAATAGGGAAAGCTCATTTCCACGTGGCTGGTTTGAGCTTCCAGTTTGGCGTTGATCTCAAAAAGCATTTCATGAAAAGAGCGCACCGAAATGGCCCTTTCATAGTGATTGAGAATTTCCACAAACCGGGACATATGTGTCCCCTTGAAATGTTGTGGCAGACTGACATACAGATTGAACCTCGCGACCGTCTGCTGTTCTCCTCCACTGCGGTCCTTTACTACCGCCGGGTGAAGGATATTCTTCACTCCCACCCGGTCTATTAAAATCTGACGGGCATCGCTTTGGCTTTGCACGTCTTCCAATGCGGTTTGCCGTGGATTCATCGTGCTGCGTCTCCGCCGGGTTCTACCTGCACCGCGCAGAATTTGAATTCCGGAATCTTAGCGGCAGGATCCAGTGCCTCGTTGGTCAATAGGTTGGCCGCTGCTTCTCGGTAGCAGAATGGCAGGAATACCTGCCCCGGTTGCAGTCCCTGATCGGCCCTGGCGTAGGCGGTGACCAGGCCGCGCCTTGAGCGCAGCCGCACCGGATCACCCGGCGCCATTCCCAGCTTGCGCAGTTCGTCCGGGTGCAGGTTTGCCACGGGCAAGGGCTCGATGCTATCGAGCACCTTGGAGCGCCTAGTCATGGCGCCGGTATGCCAGTGTTCGAGCTGGCGGCCGGTGATTAGAACCCAAGGATAGTCCTGGTCCGGCAGCTCGTCCGCGTTGGTGAACGGGGAAGGGGTGAAACGCGCCCTACCGGTTAGTGTGGGAAATTCTTGCATGAATATGACGGGCTGTCCCGGGTCGTCTTCGTCCAGGCACGGGTAGGTGACAGCGCCTTTTTCCTCGAGACGCTCCCAGGAGATGCCAGCGATGCTTGGCATGGCTTGCCGCATCTCGGCGAATACATCCCGAGGATGGTGGTAGTCCCACTGCAGTCCCAGGCGTTGCGCTAGTGATTGAATGATTTCCAGATCCTGCCGTGCCTGGCCGGGTGGGTCGAGCGCCCGGCGTCCTAGTTGAACCCGCCGGTCGGTATTCGTGAAGCTGCCGGTCTTTTCCGGAAACGCCGAGGCGGGCAATATCACATCCGCGTAACTGGCAGTCTCCGTCATGAAGATGTCCTGCACTACCAGGTGTTCCAAGCTGGCCAGTGCCCGGCGGGTTTGGTTGAGGTTGGGATCCGACATTGCCGGATTTTCCCCCATCACGTAGAGGCCGAGGATCTCTCCTCGGTTCACGGCATGCATGATCTCCACCACCGTCAGTCCCGGGTTGGGATCCAGCGATTGCCCCCAAAGGGATTCAAACTTTTGGCGTACCGCGGGGTCGTCGACACGCTGATAATCCGGGTAAACCATGGGAATAAGCCCCACATCCGAGGCACCCTGCACATTGTTCTGGCCTCGTAGCGGGTGCAGGCCGGTGCCGGTGCGGCCGATCTGCCCGGCCATTAGCGCGAGAGAGATCAAGGCCCGGGCGTTGTCGGTCCCATGCACATGTTGAGAAACACCCATCCCCCAAAAAATCATGGCATTGCCAGCAGAGGCATACCGCCGAGCCACCTCTCGAATCAGGGTGGCGTCGATTCCACAGATGGGCGCCATCGCCTCCGGAGTGAACGGTTTCAGGTGCGACTCCAGCTCCGGGTAGCCTGTGGTGCGACTGGAAACAAATTCTTTGTCCACCAGCCCCTGGTCGATCACCGCGTGCATGATGGCATTGAGCAGGGCGACATCGGTGTCCGGTTTGAACTGCAGAAAATGGGTGGCATGATCGGCGATCGGAGTCCGCCGGGGATCCATGACGATCAGCGTTTTGCCTTTTCTCGCTTCATTCTTGAGAAAAGTGGCCGCCACCGGGTGGTTCTCGGTGGTATTGGATCCGATGACGATAATCACCTCTGCGTGGCGCATATCTTCCATTGGGTTGGAGACCGCTCCCGAGCCTATCATCTCCAGCAGAGCCACTACCGACGAAGCGTGACACAGGCGGGTGCAGTGATCCACGTTATTGCTGCCGAACCCCGTGCGCACCAGTTTCTGAAACAGGTAGGCCTCTTCGTTTGAACCCTTTGCCGAACCAAATCCGGCTAGCCCCCGGGGGCCTGAGCGGTCCCTTATCCTCCTGAATCCGTCGGCTGCCAGTTCGAGAGCCTCCTCCCAGCTGGCCTCCCTAAACTGTGTCTCGGGTTCCGATGACAGCGCGGCCTGTTTGGGAGCGTCCGGCCGCCTGATCAGCGGTACCTTAAGCCGTTCTCGATGGTGCGCGTAATCGAATCCATAACGCCCCTTCACGCACAACCGCCCATGGTTTGCGGGACCGTCTCGGCCAGAGACTTGGTGGATTCGGTTGTTGAGCACATGGTAGGTAAGCTGACAACCCACCCCGCAATAGGGGCAGACGGAGTCGACGGTTTTCTCCAAATGATCGTGATGGGTCACTCCGGCCGGCATTAGCGCGCCGGTAGGACAAGCCTGCACACACTCTCCACAGGCAACACAACTGCTCGCACCCAGCGGATCGCCCATGTCGAACACAATCTCTGCCTCGGCACCGCGCCGGGCGTAGCCGATCACGCCGTTAACCTGCACCTCTCGGCAGGCCCTCAGGCAGCGAGTACATTGGATACAGGCCGATAGATTGACGGCGATAGCAGGGTGGGAGCGGTCGGGGGCGGGAGGCTGGCGTCCGGGAAAACGAAGACTGTCCACTCCGAGCTTCCGGGACCAATCGGCCAGTTCACCGAGCTCGGCAGGCGAGTGTGTGGCCATGTCCGATCCCAGCAGTTCCAGTATCAGCTTTTGGGCGCGGCGCGGACGCTCCCCCCGGGTATCGACCACCATGCCTGCGGTTGGCAACCTGCAGCACGAGGGAGCCAGGGCGCGCTCGCCTTGGATCTCTACCATGCAGGCCCGGCAGTTGCCATCGGCCCGCAGGCCCGGCTTGTAGCACAGATGAGGGATCTCTACCCCGTGCCGACTGGCGGTCTGGAGCAGGGTCTCTCCGGGTCGTGCGTCCACGGTTTTGCCATCGAGGATAAATTCGATAGCGGAGTCGTTGTCGGTGGAAATTGTGGTCATGTTTCTAGCTCGTCGGGAAAGTATCGCAGCGCCGACAGCAGGGGATTGGGCGCTGCTTGGCCGAGGCCGCAGATCGAGGCGTCGGCCATCACTTGGGCCAATTCCTTCAGCAATTCTTCATCCCACACCGGTTGGGACATCAGTGTCACTGCTTTTGCGCAACCGACTCTACAGGGTGTGCACTGACCGCAGGATTCGTGGGCAAAGAAACGCATCGCATTGAGCGCTACCTCCCGGATGCTGTCGTGCTGAGAGAGCACAATGATGGCAGCCGAACCGATGAAACAACCGTGGGGCTGCAGGGTGTCGAAATCCAGCGGCACGTCGGCCAGCGAGGCGGGCAGTATTCCGCCGGACGCACCGCCCGGCAGATAGGCGTGAAGCTCGTGGCCGGCGGCCATCCCGCCGCAATACTCGTCGATCAATTCCCGCAGGGTGATCCCAGCGGGGGCGATATGGACACCCGGTCTACTGATCCGCCCGCTGACCGAGAAGGCGCGAAACCCCGATCGACCATGCCGGCCTTGATCCTTGAACCAGGCTGCCCCCTGTTCTAGCAGATCCCTGACCCAATAGAGGGTCTCCATGTTGTGCTCTAGCGTAGGGCGGCCGAACAGCCCGACTTCAGCCACGTAGGGCGGGCGGAGCCTGGGCATGCCCCGCTTGCCCTCGATTGACTCGATCATCGCCGATTCCTCGCCGCAGATGTAGGCTCCCGCCCCCCGGCGCAGGTGGATTTCAGGCAGCGGACAGGGGGGATCGGACCGCAGCGCATCCAGCTCTCTGGCCAGCATCTCCCGGATCCCGGCGTATTCATCGCGGATATAGACATAGATCTCGTGAATTCCCACCACGTTCGCGGCGATCAACATGCCTTCCAGGAAGCGGTGGGGATCCCGCTCCAGGAAGTGACGGTCTTTGAAGGTCCCAGGTTCGCCTTCGTCGATATTGACGGCCATCAATCGGGGTTCCGGCTGGTCTCTGAGGATCCTCCACTTGCGGCCCGCGGGAAATCCGGCACCACCGAGCCCCCGTAAACCAGCCTCATCGAGAACATCCAGGGCATAGTCCGCCGCATCCACCTCCTGTTCGCCGATCACCAGTGAGCCGCTATCGATCTGGGTCAGCAGCAGGTACCCTCCGGTGGCGCAATATTGCTCGTAATCGAGGCATTCGGGCAGGGTTGGGGAGACCTGGCGGTTCTCCACCGCGGCGCTGATCTTGGTGAGATCCGCCCGGGGTACCGGATTCTTGCCAACCACTGCCACCGGAGCCTCTTGGCAACGGCCGACACAGGGCACTCTTTGCACGCGGATACCCTCTCCCAGCGCGTCTTGTAGTTGACGTATCAGCGGTTCCGCCCCGGCCAGGGCACAGGATATGGAGTCGCAGACCCTGACGGTCAACGGCGGTGGAACCGGCTCGCCCTCTTTGGTTAGGTCGAAATGGTGATAGAAGCTGGCCACTTCGTAGACTTCGGCGACGGTGAGTCCCATCTCCCCGGCTAGGGCGGTGAGCAGGGGTGCGGGAATATGTCCGTGACAGTCTTGAATCCGGTGTAGGTGCTCGATCAGTAAGTCCCGGCGTCTCGGTGTATTGCCCAGCAGTTCCTGGATCTCGGCGAGGGCGGTCGAATCTATGGGTCTACCCTTAGCTTGGCCGCGGCCTTTCTTGCGTTGTGGTTGAAGCTGGGAAGGCAAGGTGTCTCTCCCTATCTTTTTCGTTGGATCGGTGAATCGAGTCGCCAGTGCATCCTGTGCTCCGGGGAAGTCGTCGTAACAATAGCATCCTATCCCGATACGGCAATTACTGTGCCATGATACCAGGTAAGCGATGCACAATTACCCGAAGACCAGCCAACCGGTTCGCTGCTCATGCCACCACACGGGGTCCGGGCGCGGCAGCTCATTCGTCCCCATAGAATTGATCGAACCGTCTCTTCAACCGAGAGTAGCATGCCTCGATCAGTTCCGTGCGCCCCCTCTGGGAGCGGGGAATATCGACCTCGGCATCCCCAATGACACGGGCTGGGGAGGCGGACAAAAAGACGATGCGATCGGCGAGTGTAACGGCTTCGAGCAGATCGTGGGTTACGAACAGCACGGTGCTGCGATGGGTGCTCCATACCCGGATCAGTAGCTCTCGTAACTGATTCGCCGTGGGTTGATCGAGCGATACGAAGGGCTCGTCCATGAGCAGTAGATAGGGCTCAACCGCGAATGCCCTGGCCAGCGCCACCCGACGTTGCATGCCGAGGGAAAGTTGATCAGGGTAAAAGTGACCGAACTCGTCCAAACCTGTCGCGTGCAGCAGGGCATCAACCCGCGACTGTTTGGTGGAAGGTTTTTCCAGGATCAATTCGATGTTGTCGCGTACCCGTAGCCAGGGAAGGAGGCGAGGGTTTTGAAATACATACCCCAATCTCGAAGACCCCCGTCGGGCGGTTGGCCACAGGATTTTTCCGCGGAACGCGCGGTCCAATCCGGCAACGATGTGCAGCAAGGTGCTCTTGCCGCAGCCAGACGGCCCTACAAGCACGACGAATTCACCGGGATTCAACTGCAACTCGATAGGCGCGAGTATCCGCCGTTGTGGCCCTCCCTCCGGGTCGCTGAAGTACTTTGCGTCGATCAGGATACGCAACGGTTCCATCATTGGCGCCAGCGATTGGTGCGTTGTTCCAAGGGCTGTAAAACGGCGTACTCGATAGCTAACATAACCAAGATAAACGAGATGCTGTAGGCCAGAATTCCCGACACGTCAAACAGTTGGAAGTAGAGATGCAGCTGAAATCCCACTCCATCGCCGCGTCCCAGCAACTCGACGACCAGCACGATCTTCCAGATCAGTGAGATGCCGGAACGGGCCGCGACCATGAAAAACGGCAAGAGCTGGGGCAGGATGATGTGAAGCAACATCTTGCGACTGCTGAGATCGAAGCTGCGGGCCATCTCTGTGTAGTCTCGGTTCAGTGTGCGTGCCCCCTCGCGGAGCGTCACGATGACGTTTGGGATCTTGTTGACCGCGATGGCAAGGACAGCGGTGATCTCTCCGAGCCCGAACCAGACATAAAAGAGGATGATGATCACCAGCGCCGGGATATTCAGAAAGAAGATCAACCAGGGGTCCAGCAGTTGATCCGCCGTCTTCGATCGCCCCATGAGCAGGCCGATCGCGCCGCCGATTAGCATGGCTACCGTGAACGAGACGATGACTCGTCTGAGCGTCGCTCCCAGATGCTGGCTCAAAGCACCCGCTGCCCACTCGGCCCGGGCAACTGCCAGCACCTCGATTGGGGAGGGCAGCAGGCTGTTGTTCCATAGGCTGGAGCCAAGTTGCCAGAAACCTAGCAACAGGATGATCGAAGCGATTCGCAACAGGAGCGGTGCTGCCCCCATCGGTCAGTAGTTGACATCCGGCCAGAAGGTTCCCTCGCTCAAGGTGCCGGATTCGCCGACCAAGCGGCTACCACCTAGCTTGCCCAGGAGTGCAAAGAGCTTAGCGGCGTCCTCTCGCTCTCGCCCGCCCCAATGTGCCGGTATACCGGATCGAAAACCCTGCCGTAAAGCCACGAATGTGGCATCGTCGGGTACTCGCATCAACGGTCTGAGCGGTAGCCACGCCTCGTCCGAGGTCTTCATCAGGTCCTTGGCTTTGCTAACCGCCGTTATGAATCCGTCCAATGCGGCATGGTTTCTCCGGGCCCAATGCTGATCGAATACATAGCCCACCAGGGGGACGCTGTGTGCGATTCCAAGTTTCCGGGCCGCTTGCTCTACGCCGAGCAGTTTACGCATACCCATGGCTTCGAGCCTCGCCACGTATGGCCAAAAGTTGATCACCGCGTCCAACCTGCCCTGGATGAGTTGCTGGTTCAGCAAAGGTGGGGCGGCATGTAAGGGGGTTACCTCTTCCAGTAGATCCCGGCCGCGCTCCTGAAGGGACAGCGCCCGGAAGATCAACCAACTTTTATCCACCGGACCACCGCCTACCCCTAAGCGTTTTCCCTTAAGATCGCTCAAGGAGTGGATATCCGAGCTGGCTGGCACGACCAATGCCCCCACCGCGCTGGAGTAGGGGACGAAGGTATAGGGTTTGCCGGAGGCCCGTTGACGGGAGACCCAGATCCAATCCGTGACCGCTATATCCACGTCGCCTGCCTGGAGTGCGACCAAGGTTGCCTGGGTACTGGCGAGCACTACCGGTTCCAGGGTAAACCCAGCGGCCTGGTCCAGGGCGTGGTGTTTGATGATCTCCATCTCCCAGCTCACTGTACCGTATTTCAAGACGGCCACCCGGACCTTTTCCCCCGCTGCCCCTCCCACAACCGGCAGCAGCACCGAAAGGCAGATGAGGAGTACACAGTAGACAGGCCGCATCCCCCGTAAGTGATGCGAGTTGAAAGACAAGCGGTGTCGCGGCATTGGTCCCTCCCGGATTTGTGAGCTACTCTCCCTTTCGACGCCCACCCATTTTCTCGGAAACGTTCAGACGATGCATCAAAGCAAAATGTACGCCAAAGGTACTTGGATGACGATGAAAAACCGCACGGGGGAGGCCTTGCCCGTGCCGGTGAATGAGCAGCGAAAGTGGTTTCGCGGTAGCTGCTGGTTGGTGTTGATATTCGGTATGTTTTGGCAGGGGGGCTGCATGGGCGGCGTGGAGCTGGTCGAGGTAGCACCCGGCCACTTTGTCCGCTTCGGATTGCAACAAGAGCCCAGCCCGCAGAATCAAGGACGGATCGCAAACATTGGTTTTATTGTCGGTGAACGGTGTGTTGCCGTTATCGACACTGGCAGCAGTCTGCGCGAGGGATTGGAACTGCGCGAGGCAATCCGTCGGGTTACTCAACTTCCCATCGCCTACGTAGTATTCACTCACATGCATCCGGATCATGTGCTGGGTGCGAAGGCTTTTGTCCAAGACGCGCCGGAGTTCATCGGTCATGCCCAGCTGGCGGACGCCTTGGCCAGACGGGAGCATTTCTATCTGAGCGCCGCTAAAACGTGGTTGGGAGCGAACTTCGAAGGCACGGAGTTGGTACTGCCGAATTCTGCGGTGACCGGTATCCGGAAATTGGATTTGGGTGGACGCACTATCGAGCTTGAGGCCCATCCCACGGCCCACACAAACAATGATCTGACCGTGTTTGACCCCACCAACGGGACCCTATGGTTGTCCGATCTGCTGTTTGTCGAACGCCTACCGGTGATCGATGGCAGCATCTTGGGATGGCTGCGGCTAATGGAGCGGCTCTCTGGAAGGGATTATGCGGTGGTGGTACCGGGCCATGGCCCGGTTGTCGAGCGCTGGACACACGCGCTGGCGGCGCAGCGGCGCTATCTGGACAAGGTTGCCACAGGCGTTCGGGAGGTTATCCGAAACAACGGTAGCATCAGCCAGGCCGTGAGTCAGGTAGCGGCCGACGAACACGATCACTGGCTGTTGTTCGAGGAGAATCATGGCAGAAACGTTACTGCCAGCTTCGTTGAACTCGAATGGGAATGAGAGTGACGGACTACCCCTCGGTTAGGGCAGGGTCGGAGCAGTTGAACTTGCAATCCAAGTTGGCATCGAAATTGAGAGGGAATCCAAGTAACTTTCGTGTGGTGCCCAATATCCCGGAGAAGCGGATTCTGCGGGCCGATCTCGGGAGCGGCGCACACGGAGTGTATCTATTGTGAGGACGCGTGATATGACAACTGTCTCGAATCTGAAACAGCAGGTGCTTGTAACGATCGCCGGATCGGCCGCACTTGTACTTATGCTGGTGATTACTACCGCGGTGTCTCCGCTACTGGCTGATGAGGGCAATGAACGGTGGCTTGAGATCAAAGGCCTGTTGTTTGGAGACCGGGAGGTTCGGGACGGGGCGTCCCTGCTTGCCCTGGAAACACCCTACCGGGCAATGGACGCGGCAGTGGTGCCCGTGGAGATTAAGACGCTTGTCACTCAGACCCCGCAAACCTACATCAAGAAACTTTATTTGGTAATCGATAACAATCCTTCACCCGTTGCTGCGGTATTCCACTTCCCCGGCAAGAAGGATTGGCAGAGTCTTTCTACCCGGGTGCGGGTCAATGCTTACACGGATGTTCGGGTAATCGGGGAAACCAATGACGGAGCGATCTACATGGTGAGCAACTTCGTTAAGGCATCGGGCGGTTGTTCGGCACCTCCAACAAAGGATCCGGTAGCGGCTGCCGCAAACCTGGGCAGAATAAAGTTCAAGCTGCCGGAGGCCCCAGCCGACGGTAGCCAGATACTGGCTCAACTGCTGATCAAACACCCGAACAACTCCGGCCTGCAGTTTGATCAGATCTCTCGCAATTTCATTCCGGCGGATTATGTTCGCCGCATTGAAGTGAGCTACAACGGCGAACCGGTTTTTTCCGTGGATTCCGATATCTCCATCAGCGAAGATCCCAGCATCCGGTTTGGTTTCGAGCCGGAGGCTGGTGGGGAGCTGAAGGTTTCGGTGAAGGATTCGACCGGACGAACCTTTGCGGAGTCATTTGGCGTGGGGAAGGGTGAGAGCGGTTGAGTTTGGCGACGGTTTCCCCTCGGTATTTGGCCCGCAGGGGTGCGAGTAAATACACAGCGAGCGAACGCTGTCAGAAGCAACGCAACGTAGACTCCGCCTGTACTTCACGCAGCTTGGCGACTGCCTTGTCCGACCAGGTAGAGTTTTTATAGACGGCGTTACGTCCTACTCCCGGCATTTGCCGCAGTTGTAACAGGGTTTCGATGTGCTCGTACTCTTCGAAGGGAATGACCGAGGCGATGAAATCGATACTACAGGAGCACTTCTTTAGCATTTCGGGTGTTTGTCCGTTGGCCGCCATGCAGCCGATAACATAGTCCACCAGGGTTTCGGTGGGATACCGTTCAGGCATGTTCTCGCCCGCGGCGGCAATGGGGGGGCATGCCAGACTGGCCAACAGCACGCTAATGGAAATTTTCGTTTTCATGAATGTGTGCCTCAAGATTGCTCGACGATTGGGTGTAGACTAGCCCGCCGCTTCCAGCTTATCGAAGGTCAACGTCTCTTCCTGGAACAGGCCGTTGCCGTTTTCGCCGGGAACAACACTATGGATACGGTAAACGCTTCCCGGTATCTGGTCGGAAAAGATGAATTCATAGCGTTTGTCCTGATAGATCTGAAAACTATCGATGTTTCTGTCATTCACAAACGGCTTGACGATAATCTCAGTCGCCTGCAGTGTTTCTCCGGCAAAGGCGATTGTAGTGGGTCGCATCACGGGGGTGGCAAACGCTCGCCGGATGGCATTTCGGAAGTAGCCGTTTCTGCCTCCCGTGGCTTTTGCCATCTGGTTTATATCGTACTCCAGAAAATGTATCAGTATTGGATTTCCGACATAGTCCGCCGCTGGGGCAAAGTCGAGGTGCCGGGTGCCACTGAGAAATTCGAATTCCATGTTGTGCTTGTCTGCACCTGCCGCACCGGTCACGGTGATACGTGCCCAATCGGTAAATGGAGCTTCGCCCTGGGTTGCGCCCTGCAGTTGGTAATGGAGGATGCTCCCCGGAGAGACGCCTTTAAGGTGGTTGCCGAGAAAGAACATCTGCTGAGCCGGGTTCAGTTGGGCGGCAGGATCGTCTCCACCAACGGCTCCGGTTTGGGGTGCGGTGACAGCCAGGACAATCAAGATACCGAGTGTTGGTAATTTCAACATGGAGCAGGCCCTCCGGGGCCGTGGAACAGTAGACGGCAACTCATTGCCTTACGCAATATCCATACCAGCGGAACCGGCCAGAAATCAACCCACCCCGACTGGTATGAACCCTGCATCCGTGATCTGTGTGAGGTGGCGGACAGCCTGTTCGCCTCGCGGGCTTGCCCATCCGGGGAGGCGAACGATCGTGCTGGCCGTGTCCCGCTTGGGGGCGGCATGAGGTGCCACATCAAATGACCCGAAGGAAGAGCGATGTTTTCCAGTCGTCCCGACCGGTAGCCCGTGCCGAGCGAGTTACACGCCGGTTGTTCTTAAAGCAGGGGCTTGCCGCGAGTAGCACCTTGGTCATGCCGGTCGTGGGTATTGGGGCGAGTGTGTCACAAGCCCCGGATACTCCACCACCCATGAAGCCCCTGACCAGTCCCGGGCTTCCCTTTTCCAACTATGGTCAACCTTCCCCCCATGAGCACCGGGTGATCCGCTGGATCTCCGCCAATCCCATGGCCCCGGCCAACGGCGTGTCCTGGACGCCCCTGCACGATCTTGAGGGCACTGTCACCCCTAACTCCCTGCATTTCGAGCGCCACCACAATGGCGTGCCCCAGCTCGATCCGGCCCGACATCGCCTGTTGTTGGATGGCATGGTTGAGCGGCCGTTGCAGTTTTCCTTGGATGCCCTCGGGCGTTATCCGATGGTCTCCCGACTCTGTTTTATTGAATGTGGCGGAAACAGTAGTGCGGCCTGGAGACGGCAGCCGCTCCAGGCGCATGCCGGTTATTTCCACGGATTGATTTCCTGCAGTGAATGGACCGGAGTATCTCTGGCCACCCTGCTCGCTGAAGCCGGAGCTGATCCCCAGGCGGGTTGGTTGATTGCTGAAGGGGCGGACGCAGCAGGGGTCAGCGTCAGCCTCCCCGTGCCCGGGATCATCGATCATGCCCTGCTGGCCCTGTATCAGAATGGGGAGCGTATCAGACCGGAGAACGGGTATCCGTTGCGGCTGGTGGTTCCGGGGTGGGAGGGTATAGTCAACGTTAAGTGGCTGCGCCGCTTGAAGCTCGCCAGCGAGCCCCTGATGTCACGCTACGAAACGGCGAAGTACACCGACCTACTACCCGATGGTCGCGCACGGCAATTCAGTTTTCCGATGCAAGTGAAGTCGTTGATTACCCGCCCCTCCGTTGGGTTTAACCTGCCGGGCCCGGGGGCTTACGAGATAAGCGGATTGGCTTGGTCGGGCAAGGGGCGTATTCACCGTGTGGAAGTCTCGGTCGACGGGGGGAAGAGCTGGCAAAGTGCCCGGCTGCAAGAGCCGGTTCTCCCGGCGTGCCTGACGAGGTTCCGAGCTGCCTGGCGCTGGGAGGGCGTACCCGCCGTTTTAGTCAGCAGAGCGATCGACGAAAACGGTGAAGTGCAGCCATCGCGGGATGCATTGCTCGCGGCGAGGGGAGAGCATAGCCGTTACCACTACAATGGACTTGTCAGTTGGCTGGTGCGCGGCGATGGGGCGGTAGAGCATGTCTATCTGTGAGCCCGCCCCTTGCACGGGATACCGGATAAGCGCCGCCCGCAGCACCTCGCGGAACCGGTTCTCGATCCAACGCCGGATGTACCCGCTGCTATTGGCGGTCCTGATGGCCCCACCCGTGGCTGCGGTATCCCCCGGGTTCGGCTGGGGTGTGCCTGCCTCGCCCGAGGATATCAGGGCCAATGATTATCTGGTTACCAAGGATGGCGTCGGTCTACCACCTGGTGGCGGGACGGCTCTCGAGGGAGAGCTACTCTACCGGCAGCGTTGTGAAAAATGCCATGGCAGCTTGGGCCGGGGGGCGAGTGCCGAGGAGTTGGTGGGCGGTATCGGTAGTCTGTCAAGTGAGAATCCAGACCGCACCATCGGTAGCTATTGGCCTTACGCCCCCACGCTGTTCGACTATATTCGGCGAGCGATGCCGATAGATGCGCCATTATCTCTCACCGACCCCGAGGTATATGCCGTCGCCGCCTATCTGTTGTATCTGAACCACCTTATCTCAGAGACCCAAGTTATGGATGCACAGAGCTTACCTCGGGTGGTTATGCCCAACCGTAACGGGTTTGTCCCGGCCTTTCCTTGATCGCCCAGTCACCAGGTTTGAGTGGGCTAGGTTTGCCTACCCGAATAGCCTGCGTAACCAACCGAGAAGGCCACCGCCTTCATTGCGGGTAGCTGGGGGCGGCTCCGGCTTTGGGGAAGGCTGTCGAGGCGGAGGTGCGCTGCTGGTGGCCTGCGGTACTGCCCTGGTTCGCAACGGTTCGCTAGCGTGCAGTTGATTGTAGTGACGCCGCAGTACCGAATCAGTGGGCGGTTGCCTAACGGCTCTGGCACGCTGTAACTCCATCGTCGACTGAAAATGGCGCCGTAGCACTGAATCTTCTGGACCGATATTGTTTGACACGACTGGCTCCTAATTTCACGAATTCAATCTCTCTGCCAGGGCACACTGCAAACCGGTAAGCAGGAATCGAGCTGTTGGAAAGACATGCCACCCCTGGATTGTGCCACACGGATCTTCATCAGGATCTCCCGGTTACCATGCTGCGGGTCCGGTTAGTTTATTGCGCCGGTTTGGAAAAAGACGCCTTCAGGTTGTCTAAGCCGGCATGATACAGCCCTGTTACGGCTTCGATTGCCGCCTGATCATTTAGCTCCGGGGGCGGGTCGTTGTTGGGGTAGCCCCGGTAAAAGGCACCCTTCCAGATTACCATACTTCCTTCAGTCGTGGGGTTGACGGTCAGCCAGGACGAATAATTCGTGACCGGAAGAACCCCGACGTCGACCTTGACGATCCGGTAAAAAAGGGAACGTTTGTCCGCGTCATACTTTTCGAGAGTCTCATCGATAACTCCCCCTCCCTTCACGGTGAGGGTACGTGTTGCGCCCGCCAAGCTTCCACCGCTCCCTTCCAAGGACTCAACCGCGGGGTGCCAGCTCATGTCCTGAAAGTTGCCGATTCGTTGCCATACTTCATCAGGCGATGCGGGGATTTGCATCTCGACCACGACCTTCTGGCGGGTAGGTCCATGCGCTTGGAGCATGGCCGACCAGGCCAATAAGATGGAAATAATCAAAGTGGACATTCTCGTCACGGCAAACCTCCTGGGTTGATCAAGCGTGGTAACGGTGGCCGTTGGTCCGTATCCCTTGCGCTTCGCGGGTGTTATCACGACTAACCCTACGCAAGTTGCGTGCCTGGTGTGTAGAGTGGTGCTGAATTCCGCCAGGATCCCATGGGTTGATTGCAACCCCGGCTGGAAACCCATGATCGGTGCTGGGGTTGTCGAATCGCCCAGCGTGTCATTATTGACACGCTTTGAGTCAACCTGATCACTCGGGCCTTCACTGCCCGCAACTCAGTTGAGAGGCTGATATCCGCACCAGTCCGGGTCTTCAGGCGGTGACATTACCGGGCAGCCTTCCACGGCCGGTTCGCCCAGAAGGGCGGGCGTTTGGTATCGCCGGACGGCGGGATAACCAGCTTGGCGGGTCTACTGATCGACAGCTCGCTGGAGTGGAAATTGCATGCGCTGGTTTTGCGGTCGAGGATGGATTGCGGTATGAGTAAATAATAAACAGGATGGAGGGGCGCGTTTGACATGTTTTGTTTAGTTGGTGAATGCTTCAGTCAGCGGCTGGGTGCAGCCGTTCTGGCGATTGCCGGATGGGTGGTTCTGATGGTGGACACCGCGGTTGCCCAAGACACCATCGCTATACCAATCGGGCTGCTTAGCCAGGCACGGGAGCAGTACACCCCCATCTCGCTGCTTGACCCCGTGATCGATGACAGCGGATTGGCCGGTGCTGAACAGGGGATTCGCGACAACAATACCACCGGCCGATTTACCGGACAGCGGTTCCACCTAAGTTTTCAGCAACTGGCGGTTGGTGATTCCCCAGTCGACCAGTTCAGGGCTCAGTATGCAGCGGGTATTCGATTGTTTCTTTTGGATTTGCCCGCGGACGTGATATTGGAACTCGCCGCTCTGCCGGAAGCGGCCGACAGTCTGTTGTTCAATATCAGTGCCCGAGACGATCGCCTACGCACTCACGAGTGCCGGAAAAATCTCCTGCATACCGCGCCAAGCCGGGCGATGCTGGCCGATGCCTTGGGTCAATATCTGGCGTGGAAACGATGGCACCGATGGTTTCTGGTGATTGGCAGCCTTACCGAAGATCAGGCATTTGCAGCGGCGTTGAGACGGGCCGCCAAGCGATTTGGCGGCAAGGTGGTTGAAGAAAAGGCGTGGACCTTCAAGGCCGGCGCACGGCGTACGGATTCGGGACATACCCAAGCGCAGCAGGAAGTCAATGCGTTTACCCAGATTGGGGACTACGATATTTTGTTGGTTGCCGATGAAGGGGACACCTTTGGTGAACACCTCAGTTACCGCACCTATCTGCCTCGACCGGTGGGGGGTACTCAGGGGTTGGCTCCCAAGAGCTGGAGCCGGGTCCACGAGCAGTGGGGGGCAACCCAGTTTCAGAATCGATTCAACCACCAGACCGGCCGTTGGATGAGCGAATTGGATTATGCCGCTTGGCTGGCGGTGCGCAGCATCGGCGAGGGAGCCACCCGGGTGCAGTCCGGAGATCCCGCGCTACTGCGTACTTACCTGCTGGGCCCCGAGTTCAAGTTGGCAGCCTTCAAAGGCACCGCCGTAACCTATCGTGACTGGAACGGCCAGCTACGTCAGCCACTATTGATTACCTCTCCCCGAGTGCTGATCTCGGTATCGCCTCAGCGGGGATTTCTTCACCAATTTTCCGTGTTGGATACACTGGGGTTCGACCGGTCCGAGACCCATTGCGGATAGGTTTATGGGCCTTCGCCCGGACCTCGCCATTGCTACTACAGATATCGGGAAACGCCTATGAGAGCACCTAGGATGATCAAACGGGGGCAGGTGAGATTGATGATGCTTACCTTCACGGCCCTGGTGGCGGCACCAACAGCCGATGCATACACCGTTTATGTGTCCAGCGAAAAGGATAATACCATCACCGTAGTGGATGGTGAGACGCTGGAGTTGTTGCATACGGTAGACGTGGGCGAACGTCCCCGGGGTATTGCCTTGAGCAAAGACAACCGGTCGCTGTATATCTGTACCAGCGATGCCGACCATATCGAGGTGTTGGATCTCGATACGCTGAAGGTCACGCATACTCTGCCATCCGGGCCGGATCCCGAGTTGCTGGTATTGGACCGGGATGGTCGCTATATCTACGCGGCCAACGAAGATGACAATATGGTGACTGTCATCGACGTGGAAAAGCGTTCCAAGGTTAACGAGATCCAGGTGGGGGTAGAGCCGGAAGGCATGGGGCTGAGCCCGGATGGAAATTGGCTGGTCAATACCTCTGAGACAACCAACATGGCGCACTTCATCAACTTGAAGAGCATGGAGGTGGAGCACAAT
>JAGRGP010000070.1 GCA_020445415.1 Gammaproteobacteria bacterium
TCATGGAGATCGCGCTGGAGCAGGCGAAAATGGGTAGGCTGCACATCCTGGGCGAGATGAATAAGGTGATTGCGGCGCCACGCAGCGAAATGTCGGAACATGCACCGCGCATCGTCTCGTTCAAGATCGACCCGGATAAGATCCGGGACGTGATCGGAAAGGGTGGTACGACGATCCGGTCGATCACAGAAGAGACCGGTGCTACCGTCGATGTTTCCGATGACGGAATGATCAAGATATTTTCCGTCGACAAGGCTGCGGGTGAAGAGGCTCGCAAGCGTATCGAGCTAATCACCGCGGATGTGGAGGTTGGCGCCGTCTACGAGGGTAAGGTGGCTCGACTAATGGATTTTGGCGCATTCGTCACGATTCTACCCGGACGGGATGGGTTGGTGCATATCTCTCAGATCTGCGAGGAGCGCGTTGAAAAGGTTAGCGACAAGTTGTCCGAGGGCGATATTGTCAAGGTGAAGGTGCTGGAGGTGGACAAACAGGGTCGTGTCCGTCTCAGCATGAAGGCGGTGGCTACCGAGGAGGTGTGACGACGGACGTGCCGTCGGGGCTCACTGCTGAGAGTAAGGTGAAGGGGGGTTTAACCCCCTTCTTTCATTGCGGGGGAAGTACGTAAGGGTGTCGGCAAGATGGCCGATAATGCGCCTGTCCAGCCAGTACTCCGCCCGCCAAGGATATCGACCGCCGACGAATCCCACATGACCTCCGTTGGGGGATAACTCGAGGCGAATCTTGGGAGAGAGTTCACGGCTAAGAGGCACAGTGGATGGCCACATAAAGGGATCATCCAAGGCATGAATGATCAGCGTATCAACGTTAATCCCCCGCAGATAGCCAATCGAACTGGATTCCTGGTAATAATGGTCCACATTCCGGAACCCGTGCAGCGGCGCCGTGATCCGGTCATCGAATGCACGAAACGTTCGCAGGCGGTCGAGGTCGACTTGGAGTGGCGAGGGGCGGAGAGAAAACTTGGCTCGATACCCCTGCTTGAGACTGCGCAGCAAATACCACTGATACAGGCGCGAAATTCCCTGTTCCAGCCGCTGGGCGCAGTCCTCGAGTCGAAACGGAACCGAGATCGCGATGGCGGTTTGCAATGTTGCCCTCGCACATTTCTCGCCAAGCCATTTTAGCAATACATTGCCGCCGAGCGAAAAACCAATAATGGCCCTAACCGGGCGCTCTGCCACTTTCTCGATATGGTCCACGACCATTGAGAGATCACCGGTGTCCCCCGAGTGATAGCTTCTCGAAAGTCGGTTGGGTTCGCCGCTGCAACCCCGGAAATGCATGAATACAGGTCGCAGGCCGTTTCGCGCCAATTGATCCATCAGCCCGGCCGCATAGTGTGAGTGGATACTGCCTTCCAGACCGTGTATCACTAGAACCAGTGGTCCTTTCGCGTTGTCATGCGACCAAGCGATGTCAAGGAAGTCACCGTCGGACAGTTCGAGCCGTTCACTGGTCAGGTTGAGCGTTGGACGGGGACGGAAGAGGACTGGCCAAAGGGTCTGGAGGTGGGAAGTCGGCAACCACCAGGCGGGACGGAATGTCCCCGTGATCACGCCAGTCCGATGGGTTCCCGAGCAATGCCGGGAGCAATCAGTTTTCCTGGGTTCCATAAAGCGATGCATACAATCCCTGGTTTCGCATCAGTTCATCATGACTGCCTTGCTCCACGATATGGCCGTCTTCGAAAACCAGGGCACGGTCTGATTGTTTCACGGCACTCAACCGATGGGCGATGATAAGGGTGGTTCGGCCCTTGAGGAACTGCCCTAGAGCCCGATGGAGCCGCCCCTCGGTCGCGGTATCCAACGCGGAGGTCGCCTCGTCCAGGATCACGACACGTGGATCGCTCAACACCATGCGCGCGATCGCCAGACGCTGCTGTTGACCGCCGGAAAGGCGAATCCCGTTGCGCCCCACTAAGGTATCCAAGCCGTTGTCCAACCCCCTTACGACCTCCTCCAGCTGGGATATTTCAAGGGCTCGCCAGAGTGCTGCGTCGGGATAAGGCTTACCCAGGCTCAGATTGGCGCGGACGCTGTCGTTAAAGAGGGCCGGATGCTGAAGCACCGTCGCTACGTTGTCTCTAACCACATCCATACCGATCTCGGAAATGGGAACACCGTCGAAAACAACCCGGCCGGATTCCGGAGGGTAAAGCCCCAGAATAACCTGCACCAGGGTTGTCTTCCCACCCCCGCTGGCACCCACCAGCGCCACCTTTTCCCCGGCTTTGATCTGTAACGAAATATCGTTTAACACCCGAGGTCCGTCGCCGTAACGGAAACAAACATGCTCCACCCCCAGCGCAACCGTATCTTTGCCAAGAAACGGATTGGCATGGTGTGGATAACTCGGTTCCAAGTCGATCTCCATAAGCCGGTTCAACCGATCCAGGGCCGCTCGGGCGCCATGATAGGCATACTGGATTGTCAATACTTCTTGGACCGGTCCCATCATGTACCAAAGATAGGCGAATACGGCGAGCATCTGGCTAATCGACAGATTGGAGTAGACCACCATCAGCATGCTGAGCGCGCGAAAGATATCAAAACCAAACAGGAACACGGTAAATGACAGGCGCTGGGCGGCATCGCTCTTCCAGGTGAAGGCAGTGGAGTGGCGCCTGACATGATCCGCCTTGCCGATGATCCTGGATAGATAATGCTGTTCCCGATTGCTAGCCCGGATCTGCTGAATGGCGTCCAGGGTCTCAGCGAGCGCTTCTTGAAATGCTTGATAAGCGCTGTTCTCCTGGCGTTTAAGCGCCTTAACCCGGCGCCCGAACACCGTGGTCAACCAGATGACCAGCGGGTTGAGAAAGAGGATGAATAGGGCGAGTTGCCAGTGCATCCACAACAGCACCGCGGCGGTGCCGGCAATGCTCAGAAGCGCAACCAAAAACTTACTGGTGGCAACGCCGATGAAACTATCCACCGCATCCAGATCAGTTACCAGGTGAGAGGCTACCGTGCCGCTCCCCAGGGTTTCGTATTCAGACATCGAGACGCGTTCAAGACGCTGCAGCATGCGCCGGCGCATGCGGTAGATTACGTCTTTGGAGATGACGGTGAACTGCCGCGTCTGCCACACGCCCATCGCCAGGGAGGCGAGCCGCATCACCAATGTCAGCAACAGGATGGAGAATATATAAAGTACCGGTCCCTGCCAGGATTCCGGAAAGACGGTATTCATGAATGCGACCGCGGTCCCAGGCTGATTGAGCAAGACTTCGTCCACCAGCAGGGGGATCAATAGGGGAACCGGCACACTCAGTAAGGCTCCGGCTAGGGCGATGAGGTTGGCTTTGATTAACTCCCGACGGTGGGAAAGCACCATGTCGGTAACTTCCCGCCAACTGTAGGATGCGGTGCCGGAGGGTGTCTGGGCGGATTCATCGGGGCTAATAATCATGACGTGGGTTCCCGACAATGGCTCATGAGTAAGCAACTCCCGAGGGAGATAACGGTGCCTTCCCGGTGCTCGCAGCGATATCTGGGAAAGCGGCGTGCCGGGTTTGACCCAGACATACCATTTTCGTCTTCACGATGCGATACTTTGTGGCTAACACACAATTGAACCAAGTGATAAATGTTGAAACTGCGCTGGTTGCTTTTACCATTGATATTCGGTTGTCTGCCGACTGCCGCCGAGGTTGAACTACATCTGACTGGCCAATGGGTCCAGGGTGGCCTAATCCTGGGAAAGACCCTCCCTGGAACCCGGGTAGTACTGGATGGAACACCGGTTAGGGTTTCCGATCAGGGTGACTTCCTATTGGGATTTGGTCGGGACCATCCACAGAAGTCCCAACTCGAATTAAGCTATCAAAACGGTATCAAGGAACTGCGCCAACTTGAGATCAAAAAGAGAGAATACCAGATTCAGCGGATCGACGGCCTGCCCAAACGTAAGGTAGCGCCGGAACCCATTGACTATGACCGGATTCGCCGGGACTCCGCGGCGGCTCGGCAGGCGCGCAGCCGGGATGATCCCAGAACCGATTTCATCTCTGGATGGATGTGGCCGGTTAAGGGGCCGATCTCCGGCGTATACGGGAGCCAGCGAGTATTGAACGGAGAACCTCGCCGGCCCCATTACGGAGTCGATATCGCGGTTCCCGTTGGGACCCCTGTTAAGGCTCCGGCCGATGGTATCGTGACCCTTGCCCACCCGGACATGTTTTTCTCGGGTGCTACCTTGATCATTGACCACGGCCACCGGTTATCGTCCTCTTTCTTGCATCTTGACAAGATACTGGTCAAGTCGGGCGATCGGGTACGTAAGGGTGATATTATCGCCGAAGTGGGCAAGAGCGGCCGGGTAACCGGTGCGCACCTGGACTGGCGAATGAACCTGGCTAACGCTCGCATTGATCCACAATTATTGGTTGAGCCCATGCCTGGCATGTCCAAGTGATCGTACCGGTTGCGGGTAACCGGTATATTTTTGGCTGTCGACTGGGAAATAGAAAGAAACTGGGATAAATGGAAAATGAAAACGAATAGGACCGGTTGTACGTTTGCGCTGATCTGTCTATTGGTTGTGACGTCTGTTCAAGGCCAGGATTTGATTGAGGTTTATGAACTCGCGTTGGCGAACGATTCCAAGATACGTGAAGCGCAGCAACGGTTGGAATCGGTACGGGAGACCAAACCCCAGGCTCGGGCGCTGTTGCTGCCAAGTCTTAGTTTGAGCGGGGACGTCAATGCCAATAGGCGGGACGTAAGAGAAAGTGTGGGGGCTACCGGCCTGGATAGTTTTGGGAACTATGGTTTGTCGATCAACTTGCTTCAACCGATTTATCATCGTGACTACTGGATTCAGTTGGAGCAGGCGGATAGTGTCATTGCCCAGGCCGAAGCGGAGTATGCGGCGGCACAACTGGATTTGATGGCAAGAATCGTGGAAGCCTACTTTGGGGTGCTGGCGGCCGACGATAATCTAACTGTCTCCGAGGCGCAGACCAAAGCCAATCAGCGTCAGCTCGAGCAGGCCAAGCAGCGATTCGACGTCGGATTGATCGCCATCACCGATGTGCACGAGGCGCAGGCCGCTTTCGATGGTGCCCGCGCTAATCAGATTGCCGCAGAAAACGAGGTTGACAGCGCCTGGGAAGCGCTTTTCGAGATTATCGGACATCAGCCGGAAGGCAAGTTGGCCAAGCTTGGGGAGAAGCTTCCCCTTTCCAGGCCCACGCCTGAAGACATGGCGGAATGGGCGGATACCGCTATGCAACAGAACTATGCGGTGGTGGCGGCCAGAAACGCGGCGGAGGCCCAGAAGCAGACGATCGAGATTCAACGCTCGGGGCACTTTCCGACCCTGGATCTCGTGGGGGGATATGGAGTTGACCGTACCCGGCAGGATTTCGGTACTGATGTGGATACGGGTGTCATCGGCCTGCAGCTCAATGTACCTCTTTATCAAGGAGGCGCGGTCAGTTCCCGGACCCGCCAGGCCCAGTACGATTATGAGGCAGCGCGAGAATCCCTTGATCAGCAGCGCCGCGCCGTTAACCGGCAGGTCCGCGATGCGTATCGTGGCGTGATCTCTTCCATTAGCCGGGTTAATGCGCTCAAGGCGACCGTGGTTTCCTCTCGCAGTGCCCTCGAATCCACGCAGGCGGGATATGACGTGGGTACCCGGACCCTGGTGGATGTGCTGACCGTGCAAAGCAGCATGTTTGATTCGACGCGTAACTACCTCGCTTCGCGCTACAATTACATCATCAATGGTTTGTTGCTGAAACAGGCGGCGAGTACGCTGACTCGGCAAGACCTGGAACGGGTTAATGCCTGGCTGGTCGATTGACGGCTAACGGTATCAGCGATGTCTGGAAATTCCATCGGCCGTCTTTTTGTCGTGACATCGTTTGGCGAGAGTCACGGTCCAGCCATTGGTTGCGTGGTCGATGGTTGTCCACCGGGAATGGCCCTTTCAGCGCAGGATCTACAGACGGACTTGGACCGGCGTAAACCCGGGACTTCGCGGCATACCACCCAACGGCGCGAGACTGACGAGGTCGAGATCCTTTCCGGAACCTTTGAGGGTCGCACCACCGGTACGCCGATTGCCCTGCTCATCCACAATACCGACCAGCGGTCCAAGGATTACTCTAAAATCAAGGATCGTTTCAGGCCGGGGCACGCGGATTACACCTATACTCAAAAATATGGATTCCGTGATTACCGGGGAGGCGGTAGGTCGTCAGCCCGTGAGACCGCAATGCGGGTGGCGGCAGGCGCAATCGCCAAGAAGTATCTCCGGGAGCAACAGGGTATCCAGATACGTGGTTATTTGGCCCAGTTGGGGCCCATTCGTGCGGAGCGGCTAGACTGGGATCAAGTGGAGGCCAATCCGTTCTTTTGCCCGGATTCCAGTAAAGTGCCGGAGATGGAGGCGTACATGGATGCGCTGCGGAAGTCGGGTGACTCGGTGGGGGCGCGGATTAATGTTGTCGCCAGCGGCGTACCTCCCGGACTGGGTGAGCCCGTCTTCGATCGACTAGACGCGGATATCGCTCATGCGCTGATGAGTATCAACGCAGCCAAGGGAGTGGAGATCGGGGCCGGCTTCGAAGCGGTCTGCCAAAAGGGGACGGTGCACCGGGACGAGATGACCCCCGCTGGGTTCCTTGGAAACCAGGCCGGGGGTGTGCTGGGGGGGATCTCCAGTGGGCAGGATATTTTGGCCAGTGTAGCCTTCAAGCCTACCTCCAGCTTGCGGCTGCCGGGCCGGTCGGTAGATGTGGCCGGCAATTCAGTAGAGGTGATTACCGAAGGGCGTCACGATCCCTGTGTGGGTATACGGGCAACACCAATCGTAGAGGCGATGGTGGCGATCGTGTTGATGGATCATTTGTTGCGGCACCGAGGACAGAATAGGGATGTGTCCTGTCCGACCCCGGTTATCCCAGCCAGGGTGTGATATCGTTTATTCCGGTTTCTGAAATCGCCGGTCCCTGTACCGGCGGTAGCGTTCTGGTGTTCACGGGCCGTCGAAACTTGGCATAACCGTTAGGTATTCCTAATGGGTAGCTGTCTTCATGTAACACACTACCTGGCATGAGCTCGCGGACCCTTGGTATGGGTGATATTTCGTTGCGGGACCGAACGCGCCACTTCGCAACTGGTCAGAGGATAGGCGATGCCTTACTGGCGGCTTTCTGGGTTTTATCTGTTCTATTTCGCGGCGCTGGGAGCCCTGGTACCGTTTTGGGGTCTCTACTTGAAGCAGCTGGGCTTCGACGCATTGGCCATAGGCGAATTGATGGCCATTCCCATGGCCACCAAATTCATCGCTCCCTATGTTTGGGGTTGGATCGGGGATTATCTGGACCAAAGAATGCTGATCGTGCGGATCGGTGCGTTTCTGACCAGTCTGGTGTTTCTTGGCGTATTTTGGTTACAGGGCTTCTGGGAGCTTGGACTGGCAATGGCCTTGTTCAGTTTTTTCTGGAATGCGGTGCTACCTCAGTTCGAGGCGGTAACCCTGCAGTATCTGAGAGACCGGGTGGCCCGCTATGCGCGGATACGGGTATGGGGTTCGATCGGCTTCGTCCTCACCGTGACGCTGCTGGGGATAGCGGTGGACAAACAGGGTCCGGGTATTGTGTTACCGGTATTGTTCGGCATCTATCTGGCAATCTGGTTATCCAGTCTGTCGATCGCTGATCCGGAGTCTACTCATGTCATTGACGGCCAGCCTGCGATCTTCACCATCTTCCGGCAACCTCCCGTCATGGTGTTCTTTTTGGTCTGTTTTTTGTTGCAGGCAGGTCATGGGGTCTACTATGCCTTCTTTTCCATCTATATGGAGGAGGTGGGTTATTCTAAGACATTTATCGGTCAACTGTGGGCGGTGGGGGTAGTCGCCGAAGTCGGGATATTTCTGTTCATGCACCGGTTGCTGCAGCGGTTTGGGGCGCGTGTGGTGCTGATCGCCAGTCTATTAGCGGCGGCATTGCGTTGGACGTTGATCGGCCTGTTTCCCCTCGCGCTGCCTACCCTGCTGTTTGCCCAGGTGCTTCATGCCGCAACGTTTGGTACCTTCCACGCGTCGGCTATCCATCTAGTTCATCACTACTTCAGAGGACGTCACCAGGGGCGAGGGCAGGCGCTGTACAGCAGCCTCAGCTTTGGTGCCGGAGGGGCGGTCGGGAGCCTGTACGGCGGCTCGGTATGGACCGGATTAGGCCCCACCGTCGCCTTTTCCACGGCCTCTGGAATCTCATTGCTAGCCGCCTTGCTTGCCTGGCGTTGGGTGGTTAACGACCTCGATACACGGACCTGAGAATCGTGGGTGGAAACACTTACCCGGGATGTTCGAACTGGTAGATTGATTCTGTGGAATTGGGGATTCCCGGCACTGCCTTATTGATCGTCGAAGCAAACGAGAGGGCCTGATTTCTCATAGACCATTGCGATTTTTTCCCCGTTCCAAACGTAGGTGAGCAGCGGCCCAGAGATTGGCAGTGATACCGCCGGGGGGCGTAGCGCCGCTATGCATTCGCCGTTTGGGTGCCGCACGCTGTTGAATACGATTCCCCAGGCATCTGGATCAGACTGCAATAGCGACAACGCGAACGATTGGGAAACCGGATATTTCTCAGGATCAGGATCATGCAGATAACTGTAACGATCATCGCGAATGTCGTACATCGGCCTCTTGATCTGGCCGACATAGGCCCGCATGTCAAATTCCTGAGCTACTAGGCCCCGCTCCCTGGCGTCGCGTTCTCGGTGAAAACAGGTCTCCCGGATAGCCGTTTCCAGGGCGTGCCCCCCATAGTAGACACCGAAAGTCCCAGAGGAGAAGCGGCTATTAAACCCTGCGTGGGTAAACGCCGACATGACGACACTGGCATTGGGTCCGGAGACGATATCATCCTCCCGGACCAGTTGCAGGTTTCCGCTTTGTTGCAGCAGACGCGGATTGACGCGGGATTGTAAAGCCCACAATAGGCGTTTGTCGTGGTTACTGAGGTCCAGCCGCTCGAAGAGATCGATCGGTGGATAGCGGGTGGCAACGATGCGATATTGCCGTTTCCAGCGCAACGAGCGCGCCGCTGGTTTCTCGAATATCATGCGCCGCCGCGCAACCCGTTGAGATATCGATAGACATCTACCAGCGCCGCCATACCGCCGTCGAGCATATACGTGAGAGGGGACTGTCCACGCCAGAGCGAGTCAGCCTTGCTGGGGTTGCCAAGCCAGCGTAGGCAGTTTTCGGGATTGTAGAGTATATTGAGCGCAGCGTAGATCCCGATGACATAGGCCAGCCGGTCCAGTTCGTCATCGGATACTCCGGTCCGTTTACCGCTCTTTAGCTGAAAAAATCGGCTCCGGCCCGGATTGCCGAGTAACCGTCGTTGTTGTTCGGTATTGAGGCCCCACTCGTCGGTTATGGCGAAAAAAGCCTTCAGCCCGGCGCGTGCCGATTCTTCTCTGGAAACGGCCTCATCTGGTGGGGATTCAAGATATCTTGCCTGGTGTTGGGGTATTGGCAGGGCCATCGCGGGACCTTCAGTCATTGAGTATGTATTTGTACATATATTATAATATCGTACATATTCATACTATTTGCAAATCGTAGTGAATGAGGGAAGGCTATTTCAGTCCGTCGTTGTGGCAGCTTCGCGGGAGTGGATTCCGGGGAATCGCATCGCGCAGGCAGGTACACGGATACTATTGGCGCCGGTTTTCACCGAAGTCCTGACAGGTCTCCAGCATCGCCTTCGCTGAATTGGAAAGGGTCCGGCCTCGATGATAGACGACTCCCAAAGGCCGGGTGAGCCGCACCCGGTTAACCGTTAGCCGTTTTAGATCGTCATCACCGGTCATGGTTTCAGGCAGCAGACTCCAGCCGAGGCCGATGGATACCATCATCTTGAGCGTTTCCAGATAATTGGTAGACATACCTATGTTGAGGTGAAGATTGTAGGGTTTCATTGCCTTCTCCAGGATCTCCCGGGTATAGGTGCCCCAGGAGGCCAGTACCGCCGGATGGATTGCGAGATCCGCCAGGTGGACCTCCTGCATCCGGGCCAAGGGGTGGTCTTTGGCAACCACGAAATGAAGCATGTCACACCAGATCTCCTGTACTTTCAGGTTGAGGGGCGGTTCTGGAGGGAGGGTGACGATCGCCAGCTCGAGAATCCCTTGTTCCACTTCCGTGCACGCGGTCTCTGAATCCATGAACCGGATATCTAGCTTCACCTTGGGAAATCGGTGACTGTAGGCCTTGAGTACGGGAGGCAGACGCCGCAATCCGATGTGATGGCTGGTAGCCATGGTTAGGGTGCCGCCGATTTCTTCGTTCAGATTGGCTATGCTCCGGTGAATGTTTGCGATTTCGCCAATAATCTGCCTCGCACTGGGCAACAGCCGTTGACCGGCTTCGGTGAGGGTAACGCGACGTCCAATCCGGTCGAAGAGCCGGATATCGAGTTTTTCCTCCAGGCCGGATACTCGTTTGCTCACCGCCGGCTGGGTGAGATAGAGCTGGTCCGCCGCCCTGGAAAACGATGCGGTTTCCGCAACGGCCAGGAAGGCCTTCAGTTCACTGATTTCCATGGTGATGCATTCTAATATGGAATTATTAATATAAAAAAGATGAACTTGTTTTATATAACACCTAAGCCTATTCTTTCCGCTTCGGAATGAGGTGAATAGCGATGAACGCAAGAACACTATACGACAAGCTTTGGGATGATCATGTGGTGCGCACCGAGCAGGACGGTACCACACTCTTATATATAGACCGCCATTTGGTGCATGAGGTGACCTCACCACAAGCATTCGAGGGGCTTAGGCTGGCCGGTCGCAAACCCTGGCGCTCGGGAGCAGTAATCGCAACCCCCGATCACAATGTCCCTACCAAGAACCGGTCTGGAGGTATCTCTGATCCGGTGGCCCGTATCCAGGTGGAGACACTGGACAGCAATTGCCGGGAATTTGGAATTACCGAATTCGGTATGAATGATGTTCGCCAGGGCGTTGTGCATGTCGTGGGTCCCGAGCAGGGGCTGATACTGCCCGGGATGACCGTGGTCTGTGGAGACTCTCACACGTCCACCCATGGAGCCATGGGAACACTGGCTTTTGGTATCGGTACTTCGGAGGTCGAGCATGTTCTGGCCACACAGTGCCTGATTCAGAAAAAATCCAAGTCCATGCGGGTGCGCATCGACGGAACGTTGGCTCATGGGGTTACCGCGAAGGATATCGTACTGGCGATTATCGGCGAGATTGGCACCGCCGGTGGAACCGGCTATGTAATCGAGTTTGCAGGGGAGGCAATCCAATCACTCTCCATGGAAGGGCGAATGACCGTCTGCAATATGACGATCGAAGCAGGTGCCCGGGCCGGAATCGTCGCGGTGGATGATAAGACAATAGACTATATAAAAGGGCGCTCTCATGCACCGGCGGGTGAGCAGTGGGATGCAGCCGAGGCGATCTGGCGTAATCTGCACAGCGATGAGGGAGCCGTATTTGATCGTGAGGTCGTTCTGGATGCGTCCCGCATTGCGCCGCAGGTAACCTGGGGCACTTCGCCGGAGATGGTCGTCCCGGTCTCGGGACGGGTGCCTGATCCTGGGCGAGAACAAGACGCTACCAAGGCAGAAGGGATGCGCCGGGCACTCGACTACATGGGGCTAGAGGCCGGCACACCTATCACCGACATCCCGTTGGACCTGGTGTTTATCGGTTCCTGCACAAATGGACGGATCGAAGATCTAAGGGCCGCTGCCGAAATCGTTCGCGGGCGCAAAGTCGCCGCCACTATTTCCCAAGCCTTGGTGGTGCCTGGCTCTGGCCTGGTAAAGGCACAAGCCGAAGTAGAAGGGTTGGATAAGATCTTTACCACGGCGGGATTCGAGTGGCGTGAGCCCGGGTGTTCGATGTGCCTGGCAATGAACGCGGATCAACTAAAGCCCGGGGAGCGCTGTGCATCCACCTCAAATAGAAATTTCGAGGGGAGGCAGGGGAAAGACGGCCGCACCCATTTGGTAAGCCCGCCGATGGCAGCCGCGGCGGCGATAGCGGGTCATTTTGTTGACATTAGAGAAATGCGGGGCATTGAGTGATGGAAAAATTTGTCAAGTTCACGGGCACAGTTGCCCCGTTGGACCGTTCCAACGTGGACACTGATGCCATCATTCCAAAGCAGTTTCTTAAGTCAATCCGGCGCTCGGGCTTTGGTCCCAATCTATTTGATGAGTGGCGTTACCTGGACCAAGGCGAGCCGGATCAGGATTGTTCCAATAGGCCAATCAATCCGGATTTCGTGCTTAATGATCCGCGCTATCGGCACGCGGGAATACTTCTCGCCCGTGATAATTTTGGTTGTGGTTCATCTCGTGAGCATGCCCCCTGGGCACTGGCGGACTACGGTTTTAAGGTGATTATCGCCCCCAGTTTTGCAGATATATTCTTTAATAATTGCTTTAAGAATGGAATATTACCAATAGTTTTAAAAGCAAATATTATCGATGAGCTTTTTTCCCTAGCTAGCGCAGATGAGCCTCTGGAAATACTAGTAGACCTCCAGAATCAGCGGCTGACTCCTGCTGGTAGCGGTGCTATTGAGTTCGAAATAGAGGAGTTTCGCAAACACTGCCTGCTCGAGGGTCTGGATGATATCGGACTAACCCTCCAGCACAGTGAGCAGATCCGCCAATTCGAGACGAAACGGCGCACTAAGGCGCCTTGGGTGTTTTTGACATAATCGAGTAACCCGGGATGCTGATTGGACGAGGGATCCCATAAACAGCGGGCCGGCTAGGGTAGAGAGTTCGGTCTAAGGAGATTAGTAAGTAGCCATGAGTAAAAGCATTCTGATTCTTCCCGGTGATGGCATTGGCCCTGAGATCGTTGACGAGGCTGTGAAGGTGTTGGCGTGTCTACGTTCCGACTTCGGGTTGGACGTGGATCTGGACGAAGCACTGGTTGGTGGAGCGGCATACGATGTCACCGGCCACCCCCTACCTGACGCGACCTTAGATCTGGCGCGGGAGGCGGATGCGATTCTGCTCGGTGCGGTAGGGGGGCCCAAGTGGGAGCCCCTTGACTACTCGGTGCGTCCCGAGCGCGGGTTGTTGGGTCTGCGCGCAGAATTGGGACTGTTCGCCAACTTGCGGCCAGCTATCCTCTATCCTCAGTTAGCGGAGGCTTCCACGCTTAAGCCCGAAGTGGTAGCCGGCTTGGATATCATGATCGTTCGGGAGTTGACCGGTGGTATTTATTTTGGCCAGCCTCGAGGGGTTCGTACTTTAGAGACTGGTGAGCGGGAAGGATTCAATACTCTGGTCTACCGGGAATCTGAGATCGACCGCATCGTTCGGGTGGCCATGGATATCGCGAAGAAACGAAACCGGCGTGTGTGCTCGGTTGACAAGGCCAATGTTCTGGAGTGTACGGAGCTGTGGCGCCAGGTGGCGACCCAGGTGGGTAAGGACTACCCGGAGGTGGAGCTATCCCATATGTATGTGGACAACGCATCAATGCAATTGGTGCGAGCCCCCAAGCAGTTCGATGTACTGGTTACGACCAATATGTTCGGAGATATTCTATCCGATTGCGCAGCGATGCTGACTGGCTCCATCGGAATGTTGCCCTCCGCTTCCCTGGATGCAAACGGCAAGGGCATGTACGAACCAATACACGGCTCGGCCCCGGATATTGCGGGTAAAGGGGTCGCCAATCCACTGGCAACCATTCTCTCGGTTGCGATGCTTCTGCGTTATTCCCTGGACGAGGGGGTGTTGGCTGAGCGGCTGGAGGGTGCGGTGGAGGCCGTTTTGAACAAGGGTATGAGGACCCCCGACATTCACTCACCGGGCACCCAGGGCGTTGGCACCCGGGAGATGGGGGACGCCGTCGTTGAAGCTTTGCGAAGCGCCTGACCCCACACGGGTTTAGGGTTTGACTTAGGTAGCAAAAGGGTTTCCGGCGGATTACTACTTAATTTTATTGATCACATAATGTAATTACATGAAAAGAATTGGATTTATAGGATGGAGGGGCATGGTCGGATCGGTCTTGATTGACCGGATGCGGGCAGAGCGGGATTTTGATCTGATAGACGAGCCGGTATTTTTCACGACCTCGCAAGTCGGCGAAAAAGGGCCTGAAATCGGCAGAGATACCCCTTTATTGCAAGATGCTCATGACCTTGCCGCTCTGCTAAGGATGGACGCTATCCTTTCTTGTCAAGGGGGGGATTACACTACAGCGGTATTTCCCCGGCTGCGTAGTGCCGGCTGGAAGGGGTACTGGATCGATGCCGCTTCCACACTACGGATGACGCCAGACAGTGTCATCATCTTGGATCCAGTGAACCTGAACGTGATCACGGAAGGGCTCGACCGGGGAGTGCTAAACTTTATCGGGGGTAACTGCACGGTGAGCCTGATGCTGATGGCATTGGGGGGGCTTTTCAAACGGGATCTGGTGGAGTGGGTGTCCGCCATGACATATCAGGCGGCGTCTGGGGCCGGTGCGAAGCATATGCGGGAGCTTTTGGCGCAGATGGGGGGGGCCTATGGCGCGGTAAGAGCACAGCTTCAGGATCCCGCGTCAGCCATTCTTGAGATCGATCGTCAGGTGTCCGCCACGCTGCGCGACCAGAGCTTCCCCACTGAAAATTTCGGGGTACCCCTGGCGGGCAGCCTGATTCCCTGGATCGACAAGCAAATGGAGAATGGCCAATCCCGGGAGGAGTGGAAGGGAGGAGTGGAGAGCAACAAGATACTAGGACGGACGGATGATCCGGTACCGGTCGATGGGTTATGCGTGCGGGTGGGTGCGATGCGTTGCCATAGCCAGGCATTGACTATCAAGTTGCGGCAAGGTCTGCCGATAGACGAGGTTGAAGAGATCGTTGGAACCGCTAACGAATGGGTCAAGGTTGTACCCAACGAGCGTGAAGCCACTATCCATCAGTTGACACCTGCACGGGTCACTGGAACCTTAGAGGTGCCGGTTGGTCGGCTACGGAAGATGCTGATGGGTGATCGTTATCTCTCTGCCTTTACCGTTGGAGACCAGTTGCTTTGGGGGGCCGCCGAGCCATTACGCCGCATGCTTCGCCTCTTGATACAACGTTGATAATGGGAAGAAGGCACTATATTCCTCCAAGCGAGCGGTGTATGTTAGATGCTTGTTTGGCTGGAAATGTAATTAGTGGTATAGAGTTAGCAAGTATATATTAAGCTTATTCTGTATCGTTGGGGCCACCAATCGGGTTTCCGGGGGGAAGTATTACCGGCGCCCTGTGTTAATTAACGCAATCAATCCGGATCCTGGATTCGATGGAACCGACCACAGTTTTTAGTGATCGACACCAGGGACGGGCTAAAGCGGGTAAGGGGGTTACATGGTTCGCAAACTGTCCCTGGCAATAGCCTTGGCATTGGGTGTGACACCCTTTGCCGCAAGCGCGCTCGGACTCGGAGATATCGAATCGACATCGGCATTGAATCAACAGTTCAATGGAAGTATTAAGTTGTTGTCATTGCAGGATGAAGAGATTGAGGATATTCGCGTCTCGATTGCCTCCACCGAAGTATTTCAGAAAGCAGGGATCGAGCGGCCACACTTTCTTTCTGGTTTAAAATTCAAACCCGTGCGGCTGCCTAATGGGGCGGGGTTGATCCGAGTTACCAGCAACGATCCTATCCGTGAACCATTCCTCAATTTTGTCGTGGAGGTCAATTGGCCCAAGGGCAGGCTTTTCCGTGAGTATACGGTACTGTTGGATCCGCCGGTAACCCTTGGTCGGGCTGCGGTTTCCGTAAAACCCGCAACAATCACCCCACGGTCGATCACTACCCGGCAGGTGGCCCCGCCTGGGCCCGCCACCACCATGGCCCCTCGGGTTCAGGATGGTGCGGACGGTGAATATGGTCCCATCCGCCGAAACGAAACCTTATGGAGTATCGCTCAGCAGCTGCGTCCCCGAGGCGCCACCGTGGAACAGACGATGATGGCACTGTTTCGGGCGAATCCTCACGCGTTTATTGCTAACAATATCAATAATCTCCGGGTTGGTGAGATCCTGAGGGTACCGGGGCGCGAGGATGTTACTTCGATGACACCCCAGGCAGCACGGGTAGCATTTCGCGATCAGCTGGAAAATTGGCGTAGACCCCAGCCGCTCGTTGACCAGCCAGAATCCGAGAAGCCCTTGATGACCGATACGCCGGCGGATCAGGCGCCGGTGGATGAGGTGGTTGAGCCGGAGGTTCTCCCCGAGGCGGAACTGAAGATCGCGGGTGTGCAAAGCGACGATGACTCCGCCAAGGCAGATACCGAGGGTGCGGAGGGTATTACCACCGATACCGAACAGCTGGAGCGGGACTTGATGGTAGCCAGGGAGGTTCGGGAGAGCGCCCTGGCGGAAGGCCAGGAACTGAAGACCAGGATCCAGAGCCTGGAGTCCCAGCTAGAGGACCTGCAGCGATTGCTGGAGTTAAAAGACGAACAGCTGGCTCGCCTGCAGGATACCCTTGCGGGTGGCACGAGTGATGCCACCCTAGATGACGCAGCAGGGACGCTGTTAGAAGATGCTGAACCTGAGGTGACCGTTGTCACGGAACCACCTACGGCTGCGGATGCTCCTGAGTTGACGGAAGAGCAGGTGGTGACACCCACTCCTGAGGAAGAAGCGGTGGCTCAAGAGCAGTCGGATACCTCCGAGAAGCAGCAGGAGGTGCTCCAGATGCCGGGAGACATGCCTACCGATACTGCCGAAATAGCGGGGGTTGATCCTGCTTTGGACGATACCGGAATGGTTATCCCGAGTGGGAGCGAAGAGCCCGATGCCGCGTCGGAGGCCGGTACCACAGAAACGCTGATGGTGGATGCGCCGGAGGCTGAAACTGTAATAGTTGAGCAGTCGCCTCCCCAGTCGTCCGCGCAGGTGCCAACGGAATCGGTACCCACGGAGGTGGAAGCTCCGAAACCCTCAGCTCAGGAGCCGAGTACGATCATTGCCGACTCCCCCCCTGCTGCTCCTGCCCCTGTGGCCCAGAGTGGCCCGATGGAGTTACTGAAGAAGCTGACCGGCGATACCACCTTGATGGCGCTCGCCGGAGGGGGGCTGTTGCTGCTCGTTGCGCTGTTCTGGTTATTGATCAGCCGCCGCCGGGCAGGTAATGAGGAATTCCAGGAAAGTATCCTGGTCGATACGATCCAGGATGATGATTCTGACGATATGGGCAGTGTCGCGGATACGTTGCCTGACGGACGGCGCACCGAGGAAACCTCCTTCCTTAGCGATTTTTCACCCAGTGATATTGACGTGTTGCAGGACGAAACCGGTGAGGTAGACCCGGTTTCCGAAGCCGATGTTTATATTGCCTACGGCCGGTATGGGCAGGCGGAGGAATTGATACGCCAGGCAATAGAGAAGGATCCTCAGCGAATGGAACTCAAGAGGAAGTTGTTCGACATCCTTTATGCCACCAAGAATAAGGCTGCCTTCACCACGCTTGCAGAAGAGGCCCTGCTAGCCAATATGCCCAAGACCGACGGGGTTGGCTGGAAGGCTGTGGTTGGCATGGGTAGCGAGCTGGCCCCGGACCACCGGCTGTTTTCGCGGGTTGGTGGAGATACCGGAAACCACAACTCGGATCCGACGGTTCGTAGTGCTGACCCTGGAAATCTCGAGGATCTCGATCTTGATGAACTGACTGCTGATCTCGAAAGTGATGATGAGCTGAGCAATGCCTTGGATGATGCCGGCGAAATTGATCTCAAGGACCTGGGATTGGACGACGATGCGCTTGAGGTAGAGCTGGATCTGGATACCTTGTCATCATCCGAAAAGACCCCCAATCTGGATCAGTCCAAGCTAGGAGACCAGCGTCTCAGTTTGGAAGAGTCGGATGGTATCGCACAGTCGCAGAGTGCCGAACAAGAGACGAAGAGCGATGACGTAGAGGCATACTCGCTAGAAGATCTCGGCCCTGATGAGCTCGATAACACAGTCGTCGATTTTGCTGTTCGGCCGGATAAAGGGGTGTTGGCGGCGGATGAAGAACGGCTCGAACTGCCCGATATGGACGACCAGGGAGCCACGGTATTTCCCGATTTCTTGTCCCAAGGCACATACGACGCCGACGAGGTTAATACAAAGCTGGATTTGGCCAAGGCTTATGTCGAGATGGGGGATGCGGAAGGGGCGCGGGGTATCCTTGACGAAGTGCTGAGTGAGGGCAGTGATACGCAAAAGCAACAGGCGCAGCAGATCCTATCGGCGCTTGGCTGATTCCCATTTGCTAACTGTAGAGACACAGAGGCGCACTAAGGTGCGCCTCTGTGCGTTTGGTTGCCGGGGGTTGGACCCATGCGCATAGCGATGGGGATTGAATACGATGGAACGGCATACCACGGCTGGCAGATGCAAAAAGATGCAGATTCCGTCCAGGAGCAACTGGAGCGGGCGATTTCTTGTGTTGCCAATCACCCGGTGCGGGTGCATTGTGCCGGGCGGACCGATGCCGGCGTACATGGACTCGATCAAGTCATCCACTTTGATACCGATGCAGTGCGCTCCACCAGGAGCTGGGTGCTCGGCGCCAACGTCAATCTACCGCCGGATATCGGAGTTAACTGGGCGTGCCCCGTTCCCGAAGATTTTCATGCACGGTTTTCGGCAATCAGACGTAGTTATCGATATCTGATTATCAACCGGGCGACAAGGTCTCCGATCTGGAGGAACCGAGCGGTCTGGATACACCGACCCCTAGATGAATCCCGAATGCGCGAGGCAGGCGAGAAATTATTGGGTACCCATGACTTTTCTTCATACCGGGCGTTGGGGTGTCAAGCCAAGAGCCCGGTCCGGACAATCACGGGGCTGGCGATCAGGCGGCAGCACGAGCTGATCTCTATCGATGTCAGCGCCGATGGGTTTCTCCATCACATGGTGCGCAACATTGCGGGGGTACTGATTGCAATCGGATCTCGTGAAAAACCGGTGGAGTGGTCCCAGATTGTACTCGGCCACCGGGATCGCACGCAGGGAGGGGTAACCGCCCCTCCCCATGGGCTCTATCTGGCTAGCGTCGAATATCCGAAGGAGTTCAAATTGCCAAAACCACCGTCCTGGTAATTTATTCACTGATGCCAGCCAGCCCGCTTCCCCGGGAAGGTGTATAATCCCTTACTCCGTGTCTTTTTCAGGAGCACACAATCCTGTATCTTAGGGCGCCCTATGAGGACCCGAGTCAAAATCTGCGGGATCACCAGGCCTGAGGATGCGAAGGTTGCGGCATTATCCGGAGCCGATGCTATTGGGTTGGTGTTTTATCCAGACAGCCCACGGGCGGTCACTCTGGCACAGGCCGAGGCGATTGTCATCGGCTTGCCGCCGTTCGTGACAGTGGTTGGGCTGTTCGTCAATGCGGCAAGAGAAAACATTGAACGAATATTGTCGAATACCAGGGTGGACTTACTACAGTTTCACGGCGATGAAAAACCGGTAGATTGCTCCGGTTTTGGACGGCCCTATATCAAAGCGGTGAGGATGCGCGATCAGGTCGACCTTTTTCAGGTGAGAGAAAGCTATCACCAGGCGTCTGGGTTGTTACTCGATACCTATCGCAAGGGAGTTCCAGGGGGGACCGGGGAGATTTTCGACTGGGACCGAATCCCTTCCGAATTGGCCAATTCGGTGGTATTGGCCGGTGGATTGACCCCGGACAACATAGAGCAAGCGGTGCGCCGTGTCAGGCCTTTCGGCGTCGATGTTAGCGGTGGCGTGGAAAGGGAGAAGGGAATCAAGGATATTGGTAAAATTGCAGCACTAATGCGAGGGGTAAGACGTGCCGATCAGCAGTAGAAACGACTATCACGACCTGCCGGATCAGGGCGGGCATTTCGGCCCTTACGGCGGACTGTTTGTCGCAGAAACATTGATGGAGCCCCTGGCTGAACTTCGCGCTGCCTATGAACGATACATGGGAGATGCTGATTTTCTAGCCGAGTTGGACAATGACCTTGCCAGCTATGTCGGTAGGCCCTCCCCGCTGTATTTTGCCGAGCGACTGAGCCGGGAGACCGGAGGCGCACGGATCTTTCTAAAACGCGAAGACCTCAATCATACCGGCGCGCACAAGGTCAACAACACCGTTGGGCAGGCGCTGCTTGCCAAGCGTATGGGCAAAACCCGCATCATTGCCGAGACCGGAGCTGGGCAACACGGGGTCGCGACCGCCACCGTGGCCGCCCGGTTGGGGTTTGAGTGTGTCGTTTACATGGGTGCGGTGGATATCGCCCGCCAGGAAGCGAATGTCTACCGGATGAAGCTCCTGGGGGCAAAGGTCGTAGCGGTGGATTCCGGGTCGCGGACTCTAAAGGATGCATTGAACGAGGCGATGCGCGATTGGGTAACCAACATCGATAATACCTTTTATATCATTGGAACGGTTGCCGGGCCTCATCCCTATCCGGTCATGGTCAGGGACTTTCAGTCGGTGATCGGCAGGGAGGCACGGCAACAGATTTTCGCACAAGCGGGTCGGGGGCCCGATGCGCTGGTTGCCTGCGTGGGTGGTGGGTCAAATGCGATCGGTCTTTTTTATCCGTTTCTGAGTGACGAAGGGGTAGGCATTTACGGGGTCGAGGCGGCTGGAGAGGGATTAGCCACCGGGCGTCATGCGGCTCCGCTCTGTGCCGGAAAATCCGGTGTATTGCATGGTAACCGGACCTATCTCATGCAGGATGAAAACGGGCAGATAATCGAAACACACTCCATCTCTGCAGGTTTGGATTACCCGGGCGTAGGGCCGGAACACGCTTGGCTCAAGGATACCGGTAGAGCCAGTTATGTTGCGGTTACCGATGAAGAAGCCCTGGACGCCTTCCACCAACTTACCCGTACCGAGGGGATTATTCCGGCCCTTGAGTCAAGCCATGCCATCGCATTCGCTACCCGCTTAGCCGCCGGGATGACGCCGGATCAAATTGTACTGGTCAATCTTTCCGGCAGGGGAGACAAGGACATGCATACCGTTGCCTCGTTGGATGGAATCAAGATATGAGCCGTATTAGTGATTGTTTCCGGCATCTAGCAGCGCGACACAAGACCGCCTTGATTGGATTTATCACGGCTGGAGACCCGGAGCCTGGGATCACCGTGCCTCTGATGCACGCCATGGCCGATGCAGGGGCCGACATCATCGAACTGGGTGTACCTTTCTCGGATCCCATGGCCGATGGCCCGGTTATTCAGCGGGCCAATGAACGGGCGTTGCGGCATGGTGTCTCCCTTCGGGATGTAATGGACATGGTACGCGAGTTCAGAATGGGGAATCAGGACACGCCCGTGGTATTGATGGGGTATCTGAACCCAGTGGAAGCTTTAGGGTACGCGGCTTTTGCATCACAGGCCAAGGATTCGGGCGTGGACGGAGTCATCACCGTCGATATGCCACCAGAGGAAGCAGGGGAGTATTTAACGGCAATGCGCTCGGAGGGAGTGGATGCCATCTTTTTGCTTGCGCCCACTAGCGGCCAGCAGCGGATCAGCGGCATTTGTAAGGCTGCAAGCGGATTTGTCTACTATGTCTCGCTCAAAGGGACCACAGGCGCTGCCACGCCAGTGATTGGTGAGGTGGCGGCAAAGGTTTCGGAGATTAGAAAACACACTAACCTGCCAGTTGGCGTGGGGTTTGGAATCAAAGATCCCGAGTCGGCCCAGGCCATGGCCCAAGTGGGGGATGCGGTGATAGTCGGCAGCGTGCTGGTCAGCAAGATCGAGAATTCACTCGATGATCCCCAGGCGATCACACCGGCAGTGGTCAGAATTCTCTCTGACATGCGCTCCGCGATGGATTTGATCTAACAGGAAATCCCGATGAGTTGGTTTGAAAAATTGATGCCTAGCCGCATCAGAATTGAAGGGGGAAACAAGCGGGCGGTTCCTGAAGGACTGTGGGCGAAATGTCCGGGTTGTGGAGCCATTCTCTATCGGGCGGAGATGGAGCGAAACCTGGATGTTTGTCCCAAGTGCAGCTACCACAACCGGATGAGCGCCCGGCGGCGTCTGGAGATATTTCTCGATCCGGACACGTCGGTAGAAATTGCCGCCGAGCTTTCGCCTACCGATCCACTCAAATTCAAGGACAGCAAAAAGTACAAAGACCGTATCTCACAAGCCCAAAAACTGAGCGGGGAAAAGGATGCCCTGATCGTTATGCAGGGTCAATTGAAGGGAATGGATCTGGTTGCGCTGGCCTTCGAATTTAATTTCATGGGAGGCTCGATGGGGTCAGTGGTGGGTGAGCGCTTTGTCCGCGGTGTCAACATATGCTTGGATCAACGTATTCCATTGGTGTGCTTCTCCGCCAGCGGCGGAGCGAGGATGCAGGAGTCGCTGTTCTCGCTGATGCAGATGGCTAAGACTAGCGCCGCACTCGGCCGTATGGCTAAGCAGGGCATACCCTATATATCGGTTATGACGGATCCCACCATGGGTGGTGTATCCGCGAGTTTTGCGATGCTTGGAGACGTCAATATCGCCGAGCCTAGGGCGCTGATCGGATTCGCTGGACCGCGGGTAATAGAGCAGACCGTTCGGGAAAAGCTGCCCGAAGGATTCCAGCGCAGTGAGTTCCTGCTTGAGCACGGCGCCATCGATATGATTATCGATAGGCGTGAGATGCGGGACTGTCTCGCGACATTGATCGGGACCCTAACCCACCGCCAGATAGCCTAAGCCTGTTGTCTGGATGATGAACGATTAGCTGTGTGGCTCGGTTGGATGTGAGTGCACCGAACCAAGCTTGTCCCGTTCGCACCAAAGTATCGTACTTCCCGCGACTGCGGCTGGCATCGCCACAAGGTTCAGCCCCGGGATCAGCATGAGTACGACCAGCGCTGCCCCAAATCCCAGGGTTGTCAGGCGCATACTCCTCAGCTGTGTGAGCTGCTGCTTGAAGTCCAGACCGTGATTGCCCATGGGGTAATCCAAGTACTCCAAGGCCAAAAACCACGCGCCGAACATCAACCAGAGAAGAGGCGCGGCTAGCTGCGCAACCGGGATCAGAAACAAGATGAGCAGCGGCACTGCGCGTATCAGGAAGTAGATAAGCTTTCTCAATTCGGAGAGCAGGGATGGAAGGATTTGGGAAAGGAGCTTCCCGGGCGGTTCAGGGGGGGCACGCCCAGTCAATTCTCGCTCGACGCGTGCGGCCAATATTCCATTGAAGGGGGCTGCGATCAAATTCGCTATTGCTGTGAACGTGTAGAATACGATCAATAGAAATGCTAGGGCGAAAAGCGGCCAAAGCACCCAGCGAAGATAGTGTAACCAACCGGATTCGGGTAAAAATTGTTGCAGCAGGCTAGCAAACTGCTGGTAACCAACCCAGGCGATCAGAGAGAACACCACCACGTTGACTGTGATCGGTACCATCAGGTATCGCTTCAAGCCTGGCAGTAATAGCATCTTCAAGCCGCGCAGGAGGTAGTTCATGCCTGTAAAAGGGTTATTTTTCATTGACACTGCCGGGTTCTCAGATTTGCTAACGACTAAATGGATTGGGAAATCGCGGTTAGCCCCTTCCCGATTTTCGGGGGAGAATACTGTAGGATTAGGGCCTTCGGCAAACCAGCGAACTGCTATTGTCGCTATGGCAACGCTCATTCGCCGAGGTTAAAGTATGATTGCCAACTACCGATAAACTGAAGCAATATGGACAATTGAATAATATGGGGACTAGTGATTTGTTGCATGCTATCCTCATTACCGTTACAAGCTGCCCATGGTTATTGCCGCAACCGGACGTCCCAGAGGCGGTTATTACCCAAATACTGAATGATACAATTGCCTGGCAAACGTCGTGGCCAGGCCTCGAGCGAATCGAAGGGAGAGAGTGATTGTGAACACACGTCATGTTTTGGTGGGTCTTTTGTTCTCCGGCCTGGTGCTGGCAGGCTGCGCAACTAAGAGCACCTACCCCCAGTTGCCTGAATCCCAGGGCAATGCCCAATTTTCGACGAACTACCGTATCGGACCGGGGGATTCGGTACAGATCTTTGTGTGGAGAAATCCAGATGTATCCACAACGGTTACGGTGAGACCGGATGGATTCTTAACGGCGCCTTTGCTGGAGGATCTCCCGGCGGCGGAAAAGACCCCCACGGAATTGGCGAGGGAGATCGAGAAGAAACTATCGACTTACCTACGGGACCCGTTGGTAACCGTGATAGTCAACGGTTTCGTAGGTATCTATGAAGATCAGATAAGAGTGGTGGGAGAGGCGTCGCAGCCACAGGCACTTCTGTATCGCGATTCAATGACACTGTTGGACGTTATGATCGCTGTTGGGGGGCTCACCGACTTTGCTGCCGGTAACCAGGCTACCATCGTGCGTTTGGAGGAAGGTGCGCGCAAGCAATTTAACGTTCGTATCGAGGATCTTATCCGGGATGGCGATATCACCGCTAACGTCGATATGAAGCCCGGTGACATTCTGATTATCCCCGAGTCTTGGTTCTAGTAGATCAGACGTCATGCAAGATCTGATTATCCAGCTTTTAGGGTACTTGAGAGGCATCTGGCGCTACCGTTGGTGGGTGTTGGGTATCTCCTGGTTGGTCTCAGCGGTGGGTTGGATGGTTGTGGCCAAGCTGCCCGATCAGTATCAGGCATCCGCCCGCGTGTATGTCGATACCCAGACTTTGTTGGCCCCGTTGCTTAAGGGATTGGCGGTTCAGAGCAGTGACGAAAAACATCGTTCGACGCTCATTACCAAGACCCTATTGAGTCAGCCGAATCTTGAGAAGGTGATGCGCATGGCGGACCTCGATCTCAAGGCTAAGACCGAGGAAGATAAAGAGCATATCATCGACAAACTTAAACAGAGCATCAAACTTGACGCCACCCGGCAGATCAACCTCTATGAGATCAGTGCCGATAACAAGGATCCAAAATTAGCCAAGTTGATCGTACAGTCCTTACTCACCATCTTCGTGGAATCTAACTTAGGGGAAACTCATAAAGAGCAGGATTCGGCACTGCAATTTCTTCAGCAGCAAATCGCAGATTACGAACAGCGGTTGCTTGAGGCGGAACAACGACGCACTCGATTTCGACAGAAGAATCTGTCATTTCTGCCGGGTGAAATGGGTTCGTACTACGAACGTCTTCAGGCAACTCAGCAGCAGCTATCTCAGGCGGAGCTTGATCTGAAGGTGCAGAAAGATCGCTTGAAAGTGTTAGAGGAGCAGTTGGCAGGAGAGGTTCCCATGGTCGAAGGGGCCAATCCTCAAACTCCACAACTGAATTCTCCACTGGATGCCAGGATCGCCAGTCTAGAAGAAAGTTTGGACGAACTTTACCTGCGGTATACTGACCGCCATCCCGACGTCAGGGCAACCCGGCAAGCGTTAAGCAAATTGAAGAAGCAAAGAGCAGACGAACTGGCACTGTTACAGGCTGAAATGCGGGAAAGCGGAGCTAACGGATTCTCTCCCTTGGACACCAATCCAGTTTATCAGCAGATGCGCATCAGCAAGGGTGAGGTAGAAGCTGATGTTGCTGCTAAGCAAGCTATAGTGGATGAATACAAGAATCGGATCGCCGAATTAAGCAAGGCGGTGGATAAGGTCCTTCAGGTCGAGGCGGAATCTGCGCAGCTCAACCGGGACTATGGTCTCCTCCAGGAGCAACATCTCCAGCTGATGGCCAGGCTCGAATCGGCAAAACTCAGCCAAGATGCGGATACGCGTTCTGGCACCGTGCGTTTCCGTATCGTGGACCCCCCACGCGTGCCGACAGCACCTTTTGGTCCTCCGCGCGTGTTACTCAGCAGTGCGGTTATGTTTGGGGGGTTGGCATTGGGCTTTGCCTTGGCGTTTCTTATGTCGCAGATGCGTCCCACCTATGATAATCGGCGTACGCTGAACGAACTCACCGGGCTCCCGGTGCTGGGGAGTATCAGTATGGTGTGGACTAACGAGCAAGTTAAGAAGAAGCAACGGCGGCATCTAGGTTTTCTGTTTGGATTACTTGGACTGGTGTCAGTGTACGCCCTGGTTGTGGCAATGTATTCAATGGAACTGAATCTAACAGGGTACTTGGCTGGTATACGCAGGCTCGCGGGAATGTAATAGATTATCAAGCACTATGACTATTATCGAAAAGGCTGTTGACAAGCTCGCTAGCGAGAAAAGAGAGACCCGTGCGGTTGAATCGGGCGGAGAGGTGGATTCTGGTCAAGAACGATTGGTTCAGACCGCCGAGGAAAAGGGCTCAGCGAAAGCGGCAAAACCCGACGTAGCGGGTGCTAACTTTGGACGTGCTGGCGTAGATATTCGGGAACCCTCCCAGGGAGAGCGTCAGCCGGATATTGCCTTTGCCGATCTCGGACTGGAAGGGGTGGTTTCACCTGAAGGGGGTCGCTCTCGGTTAGACGAAGAGTACCGAATGATAAAACGCCCGATACTGGTCAAGGCATTCTCCGGGGAGTTTAAAACTTCTCAGCCCTTGAACCTTGTAATGGTTACCAGTGCGCTGTCGGGAGAAGGCAAGACCTTTACAACCATGAATCTGGCCATTTCCATCGCTATGGAGATGGATCGCACCGTGCTGTTGATTGATGCCGATTTGGCGAAACCCAGCATGTCACGCCTTATTGGTATCAGCGACCGGCCTGGTTTTACCGAATGCCTAAAGGACGATAGGATAGATATTGGCCAGTACATGTTGCGCACGGATGTCCCTAAGCTGACGGTGTTGCCTGCGGGGAAACGGAATAATCGGGCGACGGAACTGCTCGCCAGTAAAAGTATGACAGCGAGATTGCAGGAGTTGTCGGCGCGTTATTCAGATCGAATTGTCTTATTCGATTCACCTCCGCTTCTGGCGACTAGTGAGGCTACGGTCTTGGCCAGTCACATGGGCCAGGTCGCCATGGTGGTAGAATATGGCGCAACTCCACAGTTATTGGTAAGGGAAGCACTGGGTCATTTGAAGAACAAAGATGCTGTATCGTTGATACTTAATAAGACCAGAGATGATTTCCTGCTCAACAGCGTGGGTGGATATGGATACGGATATGGCAAGGGTTATGGCTACGGCGCCTACGGGGAAAGGTAGTTAAATGGGGAGGGATAGCTTTGGACTCCCGTCATTTCTGATATTGACGACGCTTGCTTCGGGGGCTGGCGAAGTAGCCGCGGTTGATGGATGGCATACCAACGCGGGATTCACGACGCAGGTTATCGCGAGCGACAATATCAACCTTCAATCAAAAGGTGGCGACAGTGATGTCGGTGTACGCCTGTCGCCAAGTGTTGGGGTGCGACGTGATACCGCAAACAACAGTCTTTATTTCCAGTACCGGTTGGACTACGTCGATTATTTTAGCAATAGCGCAAAAGACAAATTTCGGCATTTTCTTACTGCCAACTGGAATTCAGAACTCTATCCGGAGCTGCTGTTTTTAGACGTTAAGGCAAATGCAAACCAAAATCTAATTTTCTCTTTTTTGCCCAGCGGTGGGGATGATTTCAACAACAACCGTAACACCACCCAAACCTTTACTTATGCAATCAGCCCTTATGTAAGAAGACATTTCAAAGGTTATGCGGACCTCGAAGTGCGCTACACCTTTGACCAGGTGCTTTACTCGAACAATGCCGCGCGGGATAGTCACAGTAACGCTTTGAGTTTTCGGCTTGAGAGCGGACGGGAGTTTGCTGTTACCCCTTGGAGCCTAAGAGGTGATTACAAGCGGTTGACCTACGAGGACCAGGGAGGTGGCTCGGATTTCGGCAGGGATGACAAATTGAAATCCACCTTGGCCAAAATCGGCTATGTTGTTAACCGGCAATGGCAACCTAACCTCTATGTTGGTTATGACAACAACGATTATGCGACCACCAAGGATGACCCAAAAGGTGTGATTTACGGCGCGGGTGTTACCTGGACTCCCACTCCGAGGACAAAAGTGGATGTTTCATACGGACACCGGTACTTTGGTAATAACTGGTACTTCGACATCAGGCACCGTCAACGAAAGGGCGTTTTAACCGCAAGCTTGACCCATGAACCGACCAGCTCCAGAGATGAAATCTTGGGCCAGCAAACATTCCAGGCCGAGGATTCATTTGGCAATGTCATTGTAGACCCTGCTACCGGTCAGCCGGTCACGACTGATCCCGGATCACCGACGCTAAGCAATGAAGTTTATATTTTGAGCGCCTTTAAGCTCGGGTATGATTTGAAGGTCGGGAGGCGTGACACGCTGGGTATTAACGGCTATTACAGACTCAGAGACTACGAAGTTACGAATCGCGATGAGCGCTCCTCGGGGGTCGTTGCCCGTTGGTCTCATGACCTTGCGGCAAATACGAGTGCAGATCTGCGGGTGGGCTGGGGTGAAACCAAGCGAGAACTCGAAGATGTTAATAACACCGATTGGCGAGTGCTGCTGGGTGTGACGCATTTCTTATCGCAAAAAAGCTCTGTTTCCTTTGACCTGCGGCATATCGAAAGGGATTCTAATACGCCTCAACTCAGTTACACCGAGAACCGGGCTACTCTTACATTGGCCACGCGGTGGTAGTCTTCTAATGTACCGCAAATTCTACAGATTGACGGACAAGCCGTTTCAACTGAGTCCAGATTCCCGTTTTTACTTCAACAGCAAGCCCCACAACCGGGCTATGGCCTACCTCAGATATGGCCTGGAGAAACGTGAGGGATTCATTGTCATTACCGGGGGTATCGGAACCGGCAAGACGATGTTGGTGCGACACCTGCTGAGCGAGCTGGAGTCTACCGACGTGGTTCCTGCGCAACTGGTTACTACCCAGGTCGAGCCGGAGGATATGCTACGCATCGTCTGTTCCTCTTTTGGTCTTGGCCAGGAAAATGCTCCAAAGTCCACGCTTCTGGACAAGCTTGAAAGGTTTTTTCGGCAACGCGAGGCGGAGGGGAAGCGGGCACTGTTGGTTGTGGACGAGGCGCAGAATTTGCCGCCGAGATCAATCGAAGAACTTCGAATGCTCTCAAACTTCCAAATTGATGGGAAATCGCTGCTCCAAAGCTTTCTACTTGGTCAGATGGAGTTTGATAAGACGATCCAGGCTCCAGGTATGGAGCAGTTTCGTCAGCGCATTATTGCCGCGCTTCATCTCAAGGAAATGGATGCCGAGGAGACCAGGAATTACATCGAGTTTCGGCTGAAAATGGTCGGCTGGGAAGATGATCCCCAGATAACCGCCGGAGCCTTCGAGCAGATTTATGGGTTTACCAAGGGAGTCCCCAGGCGCATTAATACGCTTTGCGACCGTTTGTTGTTGTTTGGCAGCTTGGAGGAACGGCACCTCCTTGACGAAAATGCTGTTAAGACGGTGATTGAAGAGATCGAGGATGAAGGGTTGGGAGGCTCCGCTCAAACGGTCCCTGAGCTCTCGACTGTTGCACCGACTAGCCAGGTATTCGAGAAAACGGGTATGCCGGATGTATTGCCCGCCGACGGTGATTTGATGCAGCGTTTAGGCGTTTTGGAGCAAGAGATTCATCAGCTAAAAAAGACGCTCCAGCATGAACGAAAATTGCTGCGAAAGGCCATATTGATACAGATGGATATGGATATCGAAGATTCCCTCGATTAAAGGGCTAGCAGACGCATCGGTTGGTGTTTTATAGAGATGGACGGACCAAAGACCGGTTCTTCAAGTCGTACTGTCCTCCGCCCCTGTATTTGTTTCCAGATACTTGAGTCACTATCACGAATTATCAAACTATGCCGATAAGAGTTCTATGTGTGGTCGGAGCTAGACCAAACTTTATGAAAATTGCGCCCATCATGCGGCATTTCAATGAGCCAGGCAGCGGTATCACAGCACGTTTGTTGCACACTGGCCAGCACTACGATACCGGAATGAAGGCGGCATTTTTCCTGCAGTTGGGGATTCCTGAACCGGATGTGGATTTGGGAGTCGGTTCGGGCTCTCATAGCCAACAGACTGCGCAGATCATGCTGCGTTTCGAACCTGAACTGGACGACTGGCGCCCTGATGCGGTACTGGTGGTCGGTGACGTGAATTCGACCATCGCCTGCGCGCTTGTTGCGGTAAAGAAAGGTATCCCGGTCATCCATGTCGAAGCAGGGCTAAGAAGTTATGACCGGGAAATGCCAGAGGAAATAAATCGGATACTGACGGACCAGATATCCGAGCTATTGTTTACAACCGAGCGGGCGGCAGAAAGTAACTTGGCCAAAGAGGGGATCAGTGGTGATCGCATACATTTCGTGGGAAACGTGATGATCGATACTTTGATGCTCAATCGTGAAAAAGCGATACCCGCCAGCCAAACGCTAGCCAAGTTGGAGAGGGCGGATCTGTTTCAGGATGAAAAAGGGTATGCATTGGTGACCATGCATCGACCTTCCAATGTAGATCGCCCCGAGGTTCTTGAACGGTTGTTGGTAACCCTGGCTAAGGTAAGCCGGACCCTTCCCATTGTCTTTCCCCTGCATCCCCGCACCCGCGCGAGAATCGAGGAATTTGGTTTGCAGTCACAGTTGGATTCCGGACGCATTGCCACGGTACCCCCGTTAGGATACCTGGAGATTTTGGGACTCATGGATAAGGCCAGAGTTGTTCTGACCGATTCCGGGGGAATACAAGAGGAGACGACTGCCCTCGGGGTACCTTGCATTACGTTGCGGGAAAATACCGAGAGACCTATTACCGTCACCGAAGGAACCAATACGATTGTGGGTTCGGATTCGGATCGGATAATAGACTGTTTCAACGATGTAATGGCTACAGGAGGAAAGTCGGGTAGGATCCCTGAGTTGTGGGATGGCAAGTCAGCCATCCGTATATCTGAATCCATCCGGGAGTGGTACTCCGGAAACGTGCGTGCGCGAGGCTAGAATTTTGACGAATACTCTGGAACCCAACCGAAGTGGCGAAGCGGCCAGTGGTGTCGTCAATGCCATGACCGTTGATGTGGAAGACTACTTCCAGGTTTCAGCGTTTGAGGGCCATATACGCAAAGGGGATTGGGACAGGATCTCCTGCCGCGTGGAGGCAAATGTCGATAGAATTTTGGAAATCTTCTCGGCCAGTGGAATTCAGGGTACTTTTTTTACCCTGGGGTGGGTTGCCAAGCGTTATCCGCAGATGGTTAAGCGAATCTCGGATCAAGGCCACGAAGTGGCTAGCCATGGCTGGGAACATATTCGGGTCACGACCCAAAGCCCCGACGAGTTCTCGGCAGATATCATTCGCACCCGCGCGCTGCTCGAGGATCTTACCGGGGAACAGGTTAAGGGATATCGTGCGGCGAGTTATTCAATTGGAGCCCAGAATCTGTGGGCATTGGATAAGATCGCCGATGCGGGATATCTGTACAGTTCCAGTATTGTGCCGATTGTACATGACCTTTACGGAATGCCAGATGCACCAAGGTTCGCGTTTCGTGCGGCTCATGATCGATTGCTGGAGATTCCGGTAACAACCCTGTCGCTGGCAGGCAGGAATATTAACTGTGCAGGAGGAGGGTGGTTTCGGCTGTTCCCCTACTGGTTCAGCCGTTGGGCGCTGCAGCGGATTAACCGCGTTGAAGGGCAGCCGGGGATTTTCTATTTTCATCCCTGGGAAATCGATCCCGATCAACCCCGTCAGGTGAACATTCCACTCAAGACCCGGGTAAGACACTATCTGAATCTTGACCGTATGGAATCTCGATTATTGCGGTTGGTAGAGGACTTTCGCTGGAATCGGGTGGACCAGGTTTTTCTAACCCGAGACTCGGTTGCCAGTTGAAGTCTAAATTTATAGCCAGTGGAAAGGTCATTCGCCAACGGGGGGTCAACTGCTAACAAGCTGTCTTCAGCTTGGGTTCGCGCGATCGCGCTCCTTGTTATCACCATTGCGATTGTGCTGTCCGCCTTTCATGAAACGGTCGGGTCTTTTATCAATACTTGGTCGACATCGGACACCTTCGCCCATGGATTTCTCATACTTCCCATCGTATTGTGGCTGATATGGCAGAAGCGTCATGGACTGATCGCCATGACACCTGCACCTACAGTATTTCCCGTCATCCTACTTTGGGCGGTAGGTTTTATCTGGATAATTTCCGATCAGGTTGGTGTCTTGGTCGTACAGCAACTGGCCTTGGTAACGATAATAATAGGCATAGTCTGGGCCATTCTTGGCCACCAGATAGCCAAATATCTGATATTCCCTTTGTTCTTCCTATTTTTTTCCGTACCCCTGGGAGAGGAACTGATACCGTCCATGATGGAGTTTACCGCAGACTTCACTGTGCAGATGATCAGACTGAGCGGGATCCCGGTATATCGCGAGGGTTTGTTTTTTAGTTTGCCCAGCGGAGACTGGTCGGTAGTCAAGGCATGCAGCGGTATTCGTTATCTAATTGCCTCGGTCACGTTGGGTTTTTTGTTCGCTTATATTACGTACACAAGTAATCTTAGGCGGATTGTATTCATTATCGCCTCGATCATTGTTCCCATCATCGCCAATGGAGTTCGGGCCTATATCATAGTGATGCTGGGTCATTTGAGCGGCATGACCCTTGCCGTTGGGGTTGACCACTTGATCTACGGTTGGTTGTTCTTTGGTATCGTGATGTTGCTGCTGTTTTGGTTAGGATCCTTATGGAGGGAAGATCGCCCGGAAGGGTCCAAGAAACAGGATGTGGAAGCAATAGCGGTGGCTTCGCCCCCAGCGCCATCCTTGGCTAGGAACATGACCGTTTTTTCGGCGTTGATCATCAGCACGCTTGTTTGGCCGGTGTTTGCCGGTTATCTGGAAAACAAGTCATTACCCTCGGCCGACGACCCGCTATTGGTATCGCCAGAAGTCTTGGGTAATTGGCATTTGGCGGACACGTCAGATCTTCCCTGGCAGCCTGGGTACCAAGGATATGAACAGGCAGTTACCGCGCACTACTCGAACCATGAAGAAGACATTTTCATTTACTTGCTTGTATACCGCAATCAACGACAAGGTCAGGAGCTTATCAATTCAGCCAACCAGCTGATTGCCAAAGACGATAAAGCCTGGAGACGAGTGGCCCACGGTATTGTTGAGGCGCGGGCATTGGGTTCAACCTTTCCGGTCAAGCAGGCCCTATTGCGTTCGCCTGGGGGAGACTTGCTAACTTGGCACTGGAATCGTGTGGGTGGCGTCGATACCATCAATGCCTATCAAGCAAAACTTATTGAGGCAAAAGAAAAGATCCTTGGGAGAAGCGGTGATGGCATTGCCATCTTCGTTGCTGTACCCCAGGCTCCGAATACAGACCGTCAGTCCCTGTTGCAAGACATTGGGAGTGAGCTGGTTGCCTGGCTCGAAAATACCAAGGAGCAATAGCGGTGACCGGTAATTCGACCTCTAAACTGGAGGTGTCTTATTGTAACGATCCCATTGCCTGGGACTGCTTTGCCAGAAAACATTCTGAGTTGGTTTATTTTCAGTGGCGTTGGCGGGAGGTGGTCGAAGCAGCGTTTGGCCATCGCCCACACTATCTCCAGGCTAAGAATACTAACGGTGATATTGTTGCCATCCTACCCCTGTTTGAATTAAAGAGTGTACTGTTTGGTCACTTCTATCTCTCTCTTCCGTTCGTGAATTACGGTGGCATACTTGCCTCCGATAAAAGGGCAGTAGAGGCTATCGTCGGCTATTGTGAGACCATGGGTACGAGTAGTGGAATTTCACATCTGCTGTTACGTGAAGACAAGGAGTTGTCTTGTGAATGGCAGTGCGAGCAGCACAAGGTTACGATGTTGCTGGATCTTCCCGATCAGGTGGATACACTGTGGTCGCAAATTGGCTCAAAACGCAGAGCGCAGATCAAACGACCCGCCAAGGAGGGGGCCATCTGCCGATTTGGACATATCGAATTATTATCCGATTTTTATTATGTGTTCGCACGGAATATGCGTGATCTGGGAACACCGGTATATGGCAGAGGCTGGTTTGCGGAAATTCTGAAACGGCTGGACCGAGAGTCGCAATTAGCGTTGGTCTATCTGAATGGTCAACCGGTCGCGGCTGGCTTTCTCATCAGGCACGGGAGACGCATGGAAATACCCTGGGCCTCGAGTTTGCGTGAAGCAAACCCCTTTGGCGTAAATATGCTGCTCTACTGGGAAATATTGAAATGGAGCATTGAGCAAGGCTGCGAGGTCTTTGATTTCGGCCGAAGTTCCAAGGATGCTAATACCTACCGATTCAAGAAACAATGGGGCTCGCAACCTCACCAGCTCTACTGGTATAACTGGCTTCCCGCAGGGAATGCGCTACCACAACTGGATCCCGGGAGCAGCAAGTTTGCCCTGGCGATTGCCGCTTGGCAGCGATTGCCGGTACCGGTTGCCAACCTGCTCGGTCCTGGGATCGTAAAGTATCTTCCCTGAGCATGAATTCGCACCGGCCACTTATTGCTCATGTGGTGTTCGCGCTGCGTGTGGGGGGTTTGGAGAACGGTGTCGTTAACTTAATCAACCGCATTCCCCAAGATCGCTTTCGCCATGTCATCATTTGTATCACTGACTACAGTGATTTCTCCCGGCGAATCCGACGAGATGACGTGGAGATTCACGCGCTTCACAAACAGGCTGGGAAAGACCCCGGTTGGTATCTGCGATTATGGAGGTTATTGAGGCAACTCCGGCCAGATATCGTTCACACTCGGAATCTCGCCACGCTTGAAGCACAATTCATCGCTTTTTTAGCAGGTGTCCCAGGCCGGGTTCATGGCGAACATGGCTGGGATATGTATGACTTGGGCGGAGCGAATCGGAAATACCGCTTGCTGCGTCGCATAATCAGACCGTTTGTGCAACGGTTTATTCCGTTGTCGGCAGAGTTGCACCATTATCTTTCCAGCCACATTGGTGTGCCAGATAGCAAGATTACCCGTATCTGCAACGGCGTTGATACGGAGCGGTTTCGTTGTCAACGGGGTGAGCGAAAGTTTCCGTTCGCTCCGGTCGATACCCAGGATATATTGATCGGCTCGGTGGGCCGCATGGAGTTAGTCAAGGACCCACTAAACTTGGTGGACGCATTTGTCTACCTGGTTGACCGATCGCCCGCGCTGAGAGAACGGGTGCGGCTGGTGATGATTGGTGGCGGTTCACTTTACGATAAAGCGGTAGCGCGTCTGCGTGAACGAGGACTGTCGGACCGGGTCTGGCTGCCTGGACACCGTGATGATATCGCAGACATATTGAGGATACTTGATATATTCGTGCTTCCCTCTAGGGCCGAAGGTATCTCGAATACGATTTTAGAAGCCATGGCAAGTTGTCTACCAGTCGTTGCTACCCGAGTGGGGGGAAACAGCGATCTGGTCGAGGATGGCCGCAATGCGATACTGGTTAAGGCGGCGGATAGTATCATGTTGGCAGAAGCGCTATCACGATACATTATGGACCCAGTTCTACGCCGGGAACATGGCAAACATTCGAGAGCACGCGTTGAGTCCTTGTTTAGTATTCATGGCATGGTCGAAAAGTATATGGCGGTTTACGATGCGCTATCGCATCACGGCAAGGCCAGCGCTTATTGACAGCCCCGTTTCAAGCATGCCAATCGGATTATTTTCGGGGTACGGGGGATTCGAGGGGGTTCATCCCTGCTCAATCGCAGTGTGCTGAAAAAAAACCAGAATTGGAGAACCAGTTAAGATGTGTGGCTTTGTAGGCATATTCGATACCCAAGAAAGACGTCGGATCGATCCGGATTTGCTCAATCGGATGAACGACTCTCAATTACACCGAGGGCCGGATGAGGGAGGCGTGCATCTTGATGAGGGTATAGGTTTGGGTCATCGAAGGCTCTCGATCATCGATCTCTCTTCGGGTCAGCAGCCGCTCTACAACGAAGACAATAGTGTTGTCGTGGTTTACAACGGCGAGATCTACAATT
>JAGRGP010000071.1 GCA_020445415.1 Gammaproteobacteria bacterium
CAGAGCTACGCGCTCTGGCCGCACATGACCGTGCGCCGGAATGTGGCCTTCGGGTTGGAAGAGCGGCGGGTACCAAAGGCGGAGATCCAGCGTCGGGTAGAGGCGGCGCTGGAAATGGTGGGGTTGGCGCACCTGGCTGACCGGCGGCCGTCCCAATTGTCCGGGGGACAGCAGCAGCGGATCGCCTTGGCGCGTACCATCGTGATTGAGCCCAAGGTGCTGCTCCTGGATGAGCCCCTATCGAATCTGGATGCCAATTTGCGTATCCAGATGCGGCGCGAGATCAGGGAATTACAGCAGAAGCTGCACTTGACCACCATTTTTGTAACCCATGACCAAGAAGAGGCCAACACGACTGCCGACCGCATGGCGGTTCTGGAGGACGGCGTCATCCAGCAGGTGGGTACGCCAATGGATTTGTACGACAACCCCGTCAATCTTTTCGTGGCCCGGTTTCTTGGTACGGCTAATGTCCTTCAGGGTAAGGTCGAATCACGGGACGGGCGGCTGGTGTTTATGACTGCGGGGGGTACCGGGTTACCGATTCTCAATCCCCGTCAGGATGCCAGGCACCTGGTTTTTCGGCCCCAAAACGTGGCGATCGCGCAACTGGATGAAGTCCCCGAAGACAGCGTTATCAAACTCTCCGGTCAGGTGCGGCATAAGGAGTTTTTGGGCAGTTTGGTCCGCTACGGCGTGGAAGCTGGAGGTGAACTGCTGCTAATAGACGACCCCCATAAAGGAAGCAATCGGATTTACACAGTAGGTGAAGCAGTTGATTTGATTATTGATCAGCGGGCGGTCATGTTACTGAGCTGACCGCCAAGACCATCAGGGGAGGTTCGGGGTATGGAAACCTACTACCGCAAGCGCGCTCCGGTTTACGATCGGGTGTACGGCTATCCGGAACGTCAGCAAGACCTGCGCTATCTGCAAGAAGTCATTCCCAATCGTTTCGCTGGTCGGAGGGTATTGGAGATCGCCGCCGGTACCGGTTATTGGACGCAATTCATCGCCAAACAAGCGGCCTCGGTCGTGGCGACGGATCTGCTGCCAGAAACCTTAGACCGGGCTAAGGAACGTCCCGGTCTTGAAGGGGTTGAATTCAGGGTGATGGACGCCTACCGGCTCAACGACATAGGCGGTGGCTACGATGGGGTGTTTGCTGGATTGTGGCTGTCTCATGTTCCGCTCCAACGCCGTGGAGACTTTTTGGCTTCGCTGCAGCGGGTCGTGACGCCGGGGGCGTTGATTGTTTTTCTGGATAACTCACGGGCTCAGTGCCAGCGGTTACCGATTGTCTATCGTGATCCCCAGGGAAACACCTATCAAGACCGTCAGTTGGACGACGGCACAGTTCATCGGGTAATGAAGAATTTTCCCACCGCGGAGGAACTCATTCAGTTAACCGGACAATTCTCCAGAGGGCATAAGTTCACGGAATTGGAGCATTTCTGGATCTTTAGTTATTTTGCCAACTAGCCTGTTCCTGGGCCATATTTGTGAACGCTGGGGAAATCTGCCAGAGCTGGTTGTCCAATCATCCGTAAAAGTAAGGATGCAGCTGCGGAACCTGGAGGATCGGTTAATTTACACAGCGGGATTTTTCAATAACCGGATGGAACTTGAGTGTAACTTCTGCGGTACATGCATTATGGTTGTATCGTACTAACCGGTGCGCATTATTCTTGGTTAATCTTCATCGAACCGATGGTGGATTGGGGTCAGATCGGTGCGGGTGAAAAGCCCGGAGGATGACCCTGCCAGCCCCACTGATTATCGGTTTGCAGTTGGGAAGATCAGCGGCTACTGTTAGGGATACGCAGAGAGCGTTGGTATCTTCGAGGTAAGCAGATATCGGTTGCTGTCCAGCGGCTAATAACTACTTGGAGGATAAGAACAATGAATTTAAGAATAGTAACCTGCTGGCCGCCGAAACTGCTGTTGGCAGCCAGCGCGGGTTGGGCCCAGGACGACGGCGATTTGGCAACCGCCGTTACTACCCATCGGGAGATGGTCGTGACTGCCAATCCTTTGGCGACCGCGGCAGGGGCTCATATATTGAAGATAGGCGGTACCGCGGTTGATGCCATGGTGGCCGTGCAGACGGTTCTTGGACTTGTCGAACCGCAATCCACGGGCATAGGTGGTGGAGCGTTTATCGTCTACTACGACGCCAAGCATCAGCAGACGATTACCCTCGATGCTCGTGAAAAGGCGCCTGCTGCGGCCACCGAAGACCGGTTTGTGAACGCGGGCGGGTTTACCAACGCGTGGCAGAGCGGTTTGTCGGTTGGCGTACCCGGTGTGCCGCGCATGATGGAGCATATGCACGCCAAATATGGCCGTTTACCCTGGCAGCGGCTATTCGTTCCCGCTAAGGTGATGGCTCAGCGGGGATTCGCGCTGACCGAACGCACCAGTTCCCAGGTGGCCGGTCTGTTGGCCGCAAACCCCTCGTGCGCGGATGGCGAACGGCTCTTTTTCCGGGATCCAGTGGCCTTTGAGTACTTTGTTAATACCGACGACTGCACCGCGAAACCGGCCGGGACACGAATGATCAACAAGCCCTACGCTAATACCCTAAAGGCATTGGCTCGGTGGGGTGCGGATGCCTTTTACCACGGGCCCATCGCTGAGGATATCGCCGCCGCTGTGCAGGGTGATTTGAACATTCCCGGTGATATGACCACCGACGATCTGGCAAATTACCAGGTTGTCGAAAGGGAACCGGTATGCATGTATTACCGGGGGCATCGCGTGTGCGGCATGGGTCCGCCGTCATCGGGTGGGCTGGCGGTCGGGCAGATTCTTGGGCTCATGGAAAACCGTCCCGATTTGATGGGGAGCGATCCGCTCGATGTCGATACGGTACACCTCTTCACCCAAGCGGGGCGGCTAGCCTTCGCGGATCGTAATCAGTACGTTGGCGATAGTGATTTCGTATCGGTCCCCGTAGCGGGCATGCTTGATGAAGGGTACCTGGCGGACCGTGCGGCGTTGATTACCGAGACCGATATGGGCCCCGCCGATCCCGGTATTCCCCCGGGTGTGGTAGGTCCCAGTGGTCCCCATAATGCAGCTAAGCTGAGTGGGACCAGCCATGTATCTATCGTGGACCGCTATGGAAATGCGCTCTCTATGACCACTACTGTCGAGAGTTCCTTTGGCAACGGAGTAATGGTCCGGGGATTTTTACTCAACAATGAACTGACGGATTTTTCCTTTGCGCCTACCGATAACCAGGGAAATCCGGTCGCCAATCGGGTGCAACCTAACAAACGCCCCCGCAGCTCCATGTCCCCAACCCTTGTCTTTGATGCTGACGGCAAGGTGGAACTGGTGACTGGCTCTCCGGGCGGATCGCGGATTATTGGCTATACCGCTCAATCGATAGTGAATGTGATCGACTTTGGCCTTGATCCCCAAGAAGCGATTAATGTGCCTCACTATATGAACCGTAACGGGCGGACTGATATCGAGGAACCGATCCCCGGAATAACCTTGGAGTACGATGCCCAGGCCTTGGCTGATGCCCTGGAGGCGAAAGGGCATAATGTGGGCATAATCGCGCAAACGAGCGGTCTGTCCATCATCCAGGTGGTGGAGTCAGAGTACCATAAGAAGGGTAAGAAGAATGGGAAGGGTAGAAAACACCATCACCACAGGTTGCTTATCGGTGGGGCTGATAAGCGCCGAGACGGCACGGTAGGGGGCCGCTAACACCCCATTGCTGCCAGGCACGCGCCTGAACCCCACCCGCCCGAAGAGGCGGGCGGGGTTCTTTGGGTGGTCAGGGTGATTGTGGCTGGTACTGTGGGTAACTATCGTACTGCCGGCCACTGGGCTGAGGGCTGGGAAAATTACCTGTCCAGCGCCGGGATCGGCGCTGAATTTCACCTTGAGGCCGGAACTGGAACCCTCCCGTCCCTGGGGGATAACTCGGTGGCTGGGGGGGATAAGCGTAACCTAGGGGCGACTTAGGGTCGGCTCCTGGATTAGCTATGGCGCCAGGTGCGGGCTGGGGAGCAGGTTGCATACCCTCACGCGGTTCGATGAATCGCCAAACGGGGGCAGGTGGTTCAGGTGAGGGGATCCAGGGCGTTGTTAGCCGCTCGGGCTGTAACGGGCGAACCGTCCGTGGGGGAGATGAGGGCGTGAGTGCTTTCACCCGAACGTCATCCGAACGAGGAGGAGATTGTTCTCCGGACGGCCAGAAGTAGGCTGCCGAGAGGATCAGAAGGGCGATACCCCACCAACTTCTTCGTATCTTCATCACAACATTGTCCGACTTTCAATATAATCTTGGATTAGATCTCTAACGTCCTGATTAGAATATAGTTTAATAAATTTGTTCCGATCTTTGTTAGAACCTACCTCAAAATTAGCGAACAACTTCGAAACCAGGCAAAATCGGCCGAAAACGCGCAGTTTACACAGAGTAAATGAGCATTTGAGGCAGGTTTAAACACCGTCTCGGTGGCGTGCGGCAGTTTTGAGATAGGTTCTAGAATGGCTCTCCAGGGGTTTGAGAATGCCTTGTTGCTTGACCATCCAACATCGTCCGTGTCACTTTCTGTAATTTCGGAATGGGTGACGGTCAAATCGATAGGGGTCAGGGGAAGATCCGGCTGGTAACGACTCAACGGGCTCGTAGAAATGGACTGCAAGGGCTAGTGATGTTTCAAAACTATGTCGAAAAAAGCACCAAAAAGGTGTTGCACGCACTTGAGCTCGCGGTCTCGGAGCTGGCCAGACTGCGTCAGAATGTGCTTACACCAGAGTTCATTCTATTGGGGCTTCTCGATCAGCCGGATGGGGAAGCTTGCCGGATTATCGAGGGTTTGAGCACAGACCCCAAAACGACGATCGCCAATCTGAGTAGCCGCATTCAATTGCGTCAGCCGCAGGGCACCCAGGTACCAGCGAATCAGATCGTGGCCTCTCAAGAGGTGGCCGACCTGTTTCAGGCTGCCATGGATGAGGCCCGTTCCCTGGGAGACGACTATATCTCTACGGGAACCTTGTTTTTGGCCATGTTCCATTCCACAGCCGGTCAAGTCTCCCAGCTGTTGAGCGAGGTGGGCCTTACCCGAGAACAGGCCGTGAACCGGTTGCGACAGATACGGAGCGGTCGCACTATCGATAGCGATATTGCCGAAAGTGAAGGGGATGTTTTGGCCCGTTATACCCGGGACCTCACGGATATGGCGCGCAACGGCAAACTCGATCCCGTTGTGGGCAGAGAGGAGGAGATAGGGCAGATCATACAAACGCTGTCGCGCAGGAAAAAAAACAACCCCGTGCTAATTGGCGAAGCCGGAGTGGGCAAGACCGTAATCGTGGAGGGTCTCGCCCAACGAATCGTCGGTGCCGAAGTGCCTGACACCCTGCTGAATAGACGGCTGTTATCGCTGGATATGTCCGAGATCGTGGCAGGCGCCAAGATGCGAGGTGAGTTCGAGGAACGGTTGAAGGCGGTACGCGACGCGGTAATTCAGGCAAAGGGTAAGGTAATCCTGTTTATCGACGAGCTGCACACCGTGGTGGGAGCCGGCGCAGGTGCCGGTGGCCTGGATGCACCGAGCATGCTGAAGACCGCGTTGGCTCAGGGCAGCCTTCAGGTAATCGGAGCCACGACGCTCGACGAGTACCATCGCTATGTCGAGGCGGACAAGGCACTAGAGCGGCGTTTTCATCCCATTATGGTGCGAGAACCCACTGTCGCCGAGACGCTGAGGATCTTGCAAGGGATTGCTCCGCGTTACGAGGCCCACCACAAGGTGCGTTATTCGAGCGCCTCGCTGGAGGCCGCCGCGAGCCTCTCCGAGCGCTACATCAACGACCGGAATCTCCCCGATAAGGCGGTTGATTTGATTGATGAAGCGGGATCCCGCAAGCATATCAAGCTGGTCTCAATTCCCCGGGATGTTCAGAAACTGGAGCAGCGCCATCAGGATTTATTACGGGACAAGACCGCGGCGTTTAATGGACAGCAATTTGAACAGGCGGCGCGCCTGCAAATGGAGATCTTGAAGACGGAAGAAGCCTTACTGCAGGCCCGAGCCGTATGGCACGAAAAGCGGGAAGCGGAGGATGAAACTATCTCCAAAGAGGATATAGCCGACGTGGTTGCCAGCTGGACCAATATTCCCGTTTCGCGCATGGTCGAGAGCGAAGCTAAAAAATTGTCCCTCATGGAGGAGAAACTTCATCATCGGATTGTCGGTCAAGACGATGCCGTGCATGCGGTGGCCGACGCCATCCGGCGCAATCGCGCGGGGATTACGTCTTCGCGGCGGCCGATAGGTTCTTTCCTGTTCCTCGGGCCAACGGGGGTTGGTAAAACCGAGCTTGCCAAGGCTTTGGCGCAGTTTTTACTCGATGACGAAACCCGAATCGTGCGCCTGGATATGTCCGAATACATGGAGCGCCACGAGGTTTCTAAAATGATCGGCGCGCCCCCCGGCTACATCGGCTACGGAGAGGGTGGTCAACTTACCGAAAAAGTACGCCGCAATCCCTATTCCGTGGTTTTGCTGGACGAAGTGGAAAAGGCCCATCCGGACGTATTCAACATGCTGTTGCAGATTCTTGAAGACGGGCAACTAACCGACGCGCAGGGGCGAACCGTTTCGTTTCGGAATACGATCCTGATCGGGACTTCGAATCTAGGTACCGAATCCCTGTCACCCGATCACCGTCCCATCGGATTTGTCCATTCAGCCACTCCCGACTACCAGGAGGCGAAAGGGTTGGTGATGCAGGAGGTCAAGAAGTTCTTCAAGCCGGAGTTTCTTAACCGCTTGGACGATATCATCGTCTTTCATTATCTGGAACGGGAGCATGTACTCGCTATTGCTCGGTTATATGTTCAGGAGCTGGCGGAGCGGATGAAGCAGCGTAGCATCATTCTCGAGTTTGATCAGGCGATAATTGAAAAGCTTGCCCGCGATGGTTTTGAACCCGCTTACGGAGCGCGGCCTCTGCGTCGGGAGGTAGAGCGCCAGATCGAGAATCGGCTGGCCATGATGATGGCGCGGGGAGAGTGCGGGGAAGGCAGCCGGGTGCGGCTGCAGGTCGACAACCAACAGATTGTCATGGTCGTTGCGGCGTCTGGGTCACCTGATGGCTCACATGACAACTCGATACTCCCCTAATTAAGGAATTACCATGGCTTTAGCACCCTGGATAGAATTTGACCGCGGACATCTATGGCACCCCTACAGCGCCATGGGTTCCGGCTTGCCGATCTTTCCCGTGGTTTCCGCCTCTGGGGTGCGTATCCGGTTGGCCGATGGGCGGGAATTGATTGACGGTATGTCATCTTGGTGGAGTGCCATACACGGATACAATCATCCCGTATTAAATCGAGCAGTGAACCAACAGCTACAAGCGATGGCCCATGTGATGTTTGGGGGGCTCACCCATCAGCCTGCCGCCGATCTCGCGAGACGGCTGGTGGAACTCACACCCCAGCCGTTGGAGACGGTATTTTTCGCCGATTCGGGGTCAGTCTCGGTGGAGGTGGCGCTAAAGATGGCCATCCAATATTGGCATGCCCGTGGATTGCCGAGAAAAAAACGCTTTCTCACGGTGCGCAACGGCTATCATGGCGATACCTGGCACGCCATGTCGGTTACCGATCCCGAGAATGGCATGCATACCCTTTTTAGGGGGGCACTGCCCCGTCAGCATTTCGTACCGGCTCCACGCTGCCGCTTCGGGGAACCCTGCAGTCCGGAAGATATTGCGCCCATGGAGCAGGCGTTGATACGGGTTCATGATGAGCTGGCGGCGGTGATCATCGAGCCGGTGGTTCAGGGGGCCGGGGGGATGCGTTTCTACTCAGCCGACTATCTCAGGCAGCTACACGCGCTCTGTGAGCGCCATGATGTGCTATTGATCTTGGATGAGATAGCCACCGGATTCGGGCGCACCGGGAAGATGTTTGCCTGCGAACATGCCGATATCGCTCCGGATATCCTGTGCGTTGGCAAGGCATTGACGGGCGGATACATGAGCTTGGCGGCAACGCTGACCACCCAGGAGGTTAGCCAAACCATTTCCCGGGGGATGCCCGGACTCTTCATGCATGGTCCGACCTTCATGGCGAATCCATTGGCCTGTGCCACCGCCTTGGCAAGCCTGGAACTGTTGCTGGAGTCGCCGTGGCAAGGGCGGATTCGACAACTCGAAATGGGGCTGAAAAGCGGGCTTGCACCCTGCCGGGAAATGGCGTGGGTAAGCGATGTCAGGGTACTGGGAGGGATCGGCGTAGTCGAGCTCCGCGATGCGGTTGACCTGAAGACAATACAGCGCAGCTTCGTTGATGCGGGGGTGTGGGTACGGCCCTTTGGGCGACTGGTCTATCTTATGCCTCCCTACGTGATATCGGAGGAAGATCTTCAGGATCTAACCGGTGCGGTGGTGGAGGTGGTTGGTGGCCACGCGGTCTGAGCCGGGGCGCGTCCGATTACTCGGCGGTACTCACCCGGTTACGGAGAACCGTCTCTCCGGTAGGGTCGGAAACCGCGTCCAGACAACTAAACGAGTCTATTCCGCGAGGGCTTGGTCGACTAGTTCGATCCAGTGTCGCACCGGTACTCGGGAGCGGCTGCCCAGATGGAGTTGGCAACCAATGTTAGCGGTGGCAATAACATCTGGCGTCGGTTGCTCCAACATTCGCAGCTTGTTGCTTAGCAGCTGTTGAGATAGAGCCGGTTGCAGGATTGAGTAAGTGCCGGCGGAGCCACAGCACAGATGCTCATCCGAGGTGGGGGTCAAGATAAAACCCAGATCCGTTAGGAGCTTCTCCACCACCCCGGGAAGTTGCTGCCCGTGTTGTAGCGTGCAGGGCGAGTGGAAGGCAACCCGGAGGTTCCCGGGGGTCCCCAGGCGATTTATCTCTTCTCCGGCAAGAAACTCGCCTAGATCCTTTGCCAGCGATGCCACCTGCGTCGCCCGCTCGCGATAGCGGGGGTCTCCGCTCATCAGCTCACCGTAGTCCTTCACCATGGCGCCACAACCGCTGGCGGTGATTAACACCGCTTCTGCCCCCGCCTCGATATGAGGCCACCAAGCATCGATATTACGGCGTACAAATCCAAGTGCTTCCTGAGCCGCCGATAGATGGTGACTAACCGCTCCGCAACAGCCTTGCAGCGGTGAACTGATCAGGGAGATACCCAGGCGGTCCAGAACCCGAGCCGTGGCAGCGTTGGTGTTGGGGGTGATGACCGATTGCGCGCAGCCTTCCAGTATAAGCACCTGACGAGGATGGGATGTCCGGGGCCGGTCGGATGGTTGCGCGCGAGGAGGGATGCCGACCCGTAGCGATGGGGGCAACAGCGGTCGCAGTCGTTGGGCCATCCCCACTAACGAACCGAGGCGCTGTGGGTAGGGCAGTACTTTGCGTAGTCCCCAACGAATCGCCCGTTCGATGATCGGTCGGGTTACCCGCTGTTCTGCCAGTTCCCGGCCAATATCCAACAGCCGCCCGTAATGGACTCCCGACGGACAGGTGGTTTCACAGCTGCGGCAAGTTAGGCAGCGGTCCAAGTGGCGCTGGGTGAGCCGGGTAACAGGATGACCTTCCAGCATTTGCTTGATTAGATAAATTCTGCCACGGGGCCCATCCAATTCATCTCCCAGCAATTGGTAGGTGGGACAGGTAGCCGTGCAGAAGCCGCAGTGAACACAGCTCCGGAGAATCTGATCGGCCTGCCGTCCGTGAGGGGTATCGAGTAGGCTGCTGGGAATAGTGGTCTGCATCAGAGTTCCGGAAACAGTCGGCCGGAGTTGAACAGACCCTTCGGATCGAAGGCCTGCTTGAGCCGTTGGTGCAAGATCATCAGCGGTTGAGAGAGGGGATGGAATATCCGTTGATTCCGGGTACCCCCCCGGAACAGGGTGGCGTGTCCCCCCAGCTTTTCCACCATCGTGCGAATAGACTCTGGTGGCGCCTGCGAGACCAGCCAACGCTGGGCGCCGCCCCAGTCCAGGAATTGTTTGTCTGTGCATTCGAGCGGCGGTGCTGATGCGGGCACCGATAGCCGCCAGAGAGGTTGTGGTGAGTTGAAAAACGGCAGACTCAACTCCCGCAAATCTTGCCACAGCTGTTGGCTATGTCCTTCATCGCCACCGATATGATTTTTTCCTGCTGCTACTGCCAGGGACGAGCCAGACAGGCGGATGTGTAACCGCCGGCCGTCGTAACAGGCCCCCGACAGGGGAAGCGGCCGTCCGGCCAGCCGGTTCATTTCTGCCAATGCTTGGGGTTGACTGCACTCACGGGAAAGGGTCAACTCCCGTTCCGGCAGCGGCAGCACCTTAAAGCTAACGTCCAGGACAACGCCCAGCGTTCCCAGTGAACCGGCCATGAGTCGCGCGGTGTCGTAGCCGGCCACGTTCTTCATCACCTCGCCGCCGAATCTTAGGATGTCCCCCCGGCCGTTGATAATCCGTGCTCCTAGCACGAAATCCCGTACCGCGCCCGTGAACGGGCGGCGGGGCCCGGATATGCCGCAGGCCAAGGTGCCGCCCACTGTGGCCCGGTCTCCCAAATGGGGAGGCTCGAACGGCAGCATCTGACCTTCCGAGGCCAGCGCCTGCTCCACCCAGGCAAGGGGTGTTCCAGCCCGCACGGTCATTACCAGTTCTTTGGGTTCGTAGGTGACTACACCCCGGTGTCCGGATATCTCCAGCGGTACACCGGTGGTTGGGTGACCGTAGAATCTCTTAGTGCCGCCGCCCAGCAGCTCCAGCCGTTTGTCTTCCGCGGCTGCCTGAAGCACGTGTTCGCGCAGCTCGGTCGAGAGATCCTGTCCAGAATTCATCCCGCCGCCTTGCTCCGCTCACCGGGGGGTACCAAGGTATCCCGGGCGAGGGTACGGTATTCGGCGCAGTGCTTAGGCTGGGGAATGGCCTTGCCCGGATTGAGTAATAGCGAGGGGTCAAAGGCGGCTTTGACACGGTGAAATTGCTCAAGCTCCGCCGCACTAAACTGTACGCACATCTGGTGGATTTTTTCGTGGCCGACGCCGTGCTCGCCAGTGATGGTGCCCCCGACCCGAACGCACAATTCCAGGATATCGGCGCCGAAGTCTTCCGCTCGCCGCAATTCCCCAGGGCGGTTGGCATCGTAGAGGATCAAGGGGTGCAGGTTACCGTCACCGGCATGAAAGACATTGGCCACGGGCAGATCGTACTCCCGGGAGAGTGCGCCGATCCTGGTCAATACCTCTGGCAGTCGCTTGCGCGGCACGGTGCCGTCCATGCAATAGTAGTCGGGTGCAAGCCGACCCACTGCTGGAAAAGCGGATTTTCTTCCTTTCCAGAAACGGATCCTTTCGTCGTCATCTTGAGCCGTGCGCACTTCTGTGGCGCCTTTTTTCAAAAGCAGGTCTCGAGCCCGCCTGATATGATCGGAGACCTCTTCGTTGGTGCCATCTATTTCACACAGCAGGATGGCGGCGGCTTCGGTCGGATAGCCGGCATGTACGAAATCCTCGGCGGCTCGAACCGCGAGGCCATCCATCATTTCCAGGCCGGCGGGGATGATACCCGCGGCGATAATTTCTCCCACCGCCGCCGCGGCTCGCTCGACGTCATCGAAAGCGGCGAGCAGGACTTGGGCGCGTTCCGGGCAAGGGAGCAGTTTCACCAGCACTTCCACCAGTATGCCAAGCATACCTTCCGAGCCGTTCATTATGGCGAGCAGATCGTATCCCGGCGAATCCAGTGCCGGTCCGCCGATCGTTGTCAGGTGGCCGTCGGGGGTTACGACCTTTAGTTCCAGTACGTTGTGCACCGTTAACCCATACTTTAGACAGTGCACGCCACCGGAATTTTCCGCGACGTTGCCGCCAATCGTGCAGGCAATTTGCGAGGAGGGATCGGGCGCGTAATAAAGTCCGTACGGGTTGGCGGCCTGGGAAATCGCCAGGTTGCGCACCCCGGGCTCCACTCTGGCGGTGCGGGCGATGGGATCGATGTTGAGAATTCGGTTGAACTTGGCCAGGCTCAGCAGCAGGCCATCGGCAAGGGGTAGCGCCCCGCCGGAGAGACCGGTTGCCGCACCCCGGGCAACGACCGGGATCTGCCAGTGGTGGCAGAGAGACATGACCTGGCAGACCTGCTCCACCGTTTCCGGCAATACCACCGCCCAGGGTATTTGCCGGTAAGCTGACAAACCATCACATTCGTAGGGGCGTAAAGCCTCCGTTTCGGTGATCACCGCGGCGTTGGGAAGAAATTGGCGCAACGCCTTGACGAGAGCTGGCGTATCGATTTTTCCGGCACCTTTGACAGGATCGTTCGTTGGCATTGCCTCGTCTGTTCGGTTAGATGAATCCGCAGAAGGTTGTTAAATACTAGCCTATCGGATATGTTCACACCAACGCCCGGGCCGCCGATTCGGTTCCAGGGTATCGCCGCGGTAGGTACCCGGTATCGCTATCCGACAGATGTTGCCAGTCCGTTATGATCTTCGACCCTCTCGCCAATGACTGATAAACCGGTAGTGTTGGTGACCCGCAGATTGCCCGATGCCGTGCACGCGCGCCTGCAGCGGGATTACCGGCCCCGGTTGAATCTCCAGGACCAAACCTATTCCGCGGATGACCTCATGGCGTTGTCGCTTGGCGCGCAAGCCATCATTCCCTGCCCGACCGACCGGATGGACTCCGAGG
>JAGRGP010000072.1:0-5778 GCA_020445415.1 Gammaproteobacteria bacterium
AGAGTTGCTGACCGAACTGCTCTACCATTGGGGAGCCAAAGATCGGATACCTGAAATCATGAAGACGGTAAAAGTCATCCCCTGCATGATGCCTTACATCACCAGCCAGTTTTTACCCCGCGTCAAAGGCGACCGGCCAGAGGTGGTTCCAGAAGGATGCAGGAATCTCGCATTTTTAGGACAGTTCACCGAGATCCCCGATGATTGTGTATTCACCGTCGAGTATTCGGTCCGTTCGGCAATCATGGCCGTTTACAAGCTGCTTGACATCACAGATAAAGCGCCACCGGATGTTTACCCCTCCAAGGACGATGTGCGCGTGATCCTCAAAGCAAGCGAAACCATGTACGGTGGTGAGATTCCGGGCGAGCACTTGCTGAAGCATCTGCTGAAGAATACGAGCCTTCATGGTTTGCTGGACTAGCAGTGTAAGTACATTACGAGTCTTGATGGTGAAAACCGGAAAAGTCAGGGCCGTTCTTCTATCCGTTATCGCCTTAAGCGCATCCAGTGCAATGGGGCTAGCCGATGAGGTCATCACGAAACCTCCTACGGCCAAAACCATCATTCTGGCCATTGATGGCGGTGGCATTAAAGGCGTTATACCCGCGACTTTTATTCAACATATTGAATCATCGCTGGGGAAACCGTCGTACCAGCTATTCGATATCATCGGCGGAACGTCTACCGGCGGCATTATAGCCGCTGCCCTGACCACCCCCAGAGCTAACACGGGCAAACCCTATGCCGCGAGTGAGTTAATCGATATCTACCGCAAGGATGGTAATCAAATCTTCCTGGCTCAGCGTTGTGAGATTGAACAATGCGCGACCTACTATGCTGACAACGGTAGTGGAAGGGGAATTGAACCCTATATGCGCAAGATGTATGGCCACGACGTCTCGCTCGTTAACAGCCGCAATACAATGCAATCGTTACCAGGTAACCGCGTCAAGCATATGTTCACAACGTCGTACATCGTGAACAACAGCCAGAAAAAAGTATCGCTACCCGTCCGTGGCAGAAACTTCGGTCCCTATCTTTTTAACTGGTTTGACGCAGTCAATCGGCCTGCTATTGATAACTATGCCGTGTGGGAAGCCGCCAGGGGAACGAGTGCCGCACCCACCTATTTCCCGATTGCCCATGTCGGTGGTGGAGTCTCACCCAGATCATCAGCGGCCAACAAATGGGTTGTGGATGGTGGCACCATGTCGAATAATCCGGCTGTCTGGGGTGTAACGGAAGCCTTGAGAACCGGTATGGCCTTGCGTCTGGAAGACATCACTGTGATTTCGCTGGGAACCGGAATCTATGAAGGTGGTGCAGGTGTCGGCATTAATAGTAATGCGGTAAAGGATATCGTTCCTGAAGATGGTAACTGGAGCACGCTGCCCTGGATGGTCGAGAAACTGGACGACCTTGAAGGCGCCGATCACAGCAGGGGGGCATTGATGAGCAGCATTCTGGAAGCCGTTCAGTCGGTCACTAATAGCCAGTTGACCGCATTGAAGCAGGTAGGGCTCAAGTATTTTCGCCTGGAACCAAAACTCACCTACAGTCAAAGCCGGATGGATAACATCGATCCGGACAACATCCAGTCGTTATTGACAGCGGCCAATGCGTACCTAAAGGGTGAAGGCGCCACAATTTTTGAGGCGGTTATTCATGAATTGCGAGAATGAGTTTCAACTTGAACTGATGAAAAGGAAATTCAATACCCATTAACCTAACTGATTCTTACACTACCGAGATATCTATTCACCTGACTATCCGGCATATCGGATCCTTTCCGGAATCAGTATCATCAATACCCGGTCCCCGCCGGAGAACGGGAACGGGAAACTGGCATCTAGGTTGAAACAGGGTATGAGCCCGTACAAGCAGAAGGCAAATCGTCGGTGAATTTAAATCGAAATCATGAATACAACCACTTCGCTGCACGAAACAGAGTTCCATCTTAAATCCACCTTCTGGCTTTCCGTCACAGCCGGAACCCTGGTATTTCCTTTTGCTTTTTATCACCTGATCTATCAACACCGGGGGATCGGGATCGGCGCGGTGATTACCTCGGTGAGTCTTTACCTGGTCGCCTGGCTCTGTTACCGGAAGACCTATAAAACCATTTATACGTTCGTTTGGCTGACCCCTTTTACCACTTTTTTTGTCGCTTATCTCATGAATAAGATCGGAATAAGCGGCACCTACTGGTGTTATTGTACGGTACTGCTGTATTACTTCATGATGTCGGAGCGGCAGGCATGGATGTCCAATATCTTGTTTATACTGGTCAATCTACCCATTGTGTGGCAGCTTCTGGAGACAACCGAGGCCGTTCGGTTCACGGTCACCTTCCTGTTGGTCTGTGCTTATTCGGCCATTTTTCTGCATGTCATTAGCCGTCAATATAGCGAACTGACCCATCAGGCGATTACAGACAAGCTCACCGGTCTACATAACAGAATGCTGCTTCAGGACTCCTTGACACAGGCGATCCATCAAACCAATCGGACCGATACGTCGTTCACGCTCATCATCATGGACATCGATCATTTCAAGACGATCAACGACGAACTGGGCCATGATACGGGCGATCAGGTCCTGATGCAGCTGTGCACGTTTTTAAAGAGCTTCTTCCGAGAGAGTGACAAGGTATTCAGAATTGGCGGAGAGGAGTTTTTGATACTAGCCTACAATACCGACGAAGCTGATTGTGTCAACATGGCGGAAACACTGCGAGCTAAGATTGAAAATCTTTCGTTAATACCCGACCGAAAGGTAACCGTCAGTATCGGTGTGGCCGGCCTGGGTTCCGCAAAAGACTGGAAGCAATGGATGAAGGCCTGCGACCAGAATCTGTATGAGGCCAAGAATAATGGTCGGAACCGGGTAGTTGCTGATTCAGGGACTCGATTTGCACAAAATGATTTTGTACCGTCTAGAAGATAGACCTGATTCTGTTTTTTCTTTAATTATCGAATGCCGATTTTCAAGGCCAGCCAAAGACCAGTTAACAATATTTTGACCATTTCAGCCTGGCGCTACACGTTCAGCTTGCTGAAAACCACCCTGAGCTCCGACCTTATGGTGAGGCGACCCGTGCCGTGGGCGCTGGAAACGTCTTCAACCGACATAGGGTAAAGCGGTCATGAAACCAGCTAGGTAACTCATCACTGATTTCCTTTAGCGTACAGTGACTACTGCCTCGAGCGTTGCGATATCTATCTTCTCCATCGTCATCATGGCCTCGAAGGCGCGTTTGGCCAGGTCACGGTCAGAACTTGTTGTCAGGTCAAGCAGAAGCCTCGGCGTGATTTGCCAGGAAAATCCCCAGCGATCCTTGCACCAACCGCAGGCACTTGCGGCACCGCCATGCGAAATGATGGCGTCCCAGTAGCGGTCGGTCTGTTCCTGGGTATCGGTAATGACCATGAAGCTAACCGACTCATTTGGCGTGATGTTCGGTCCGCCGTTAAGTCCGATGAACTTGCGCCCGAGCACGGTGAATTCAACCGTCAGCTCATTGCCCTCCTCTCCGCCAGGAAAGTCGCTGGGGGCCACGTTCGCCCGACCGACCTGACTGTTAGGAAAGGTTGCGGCATAGAACTCTGCCGCTTTACCTGCTTCGCCGTGGTCGAACCACACGCAAGTTACGAGTTCATTCATGATAAATTTCCTTTGTTTGGGTTCAATCTTCGAATACTTCCATATTACGTTATTCAAGGTGTTTCAGTTGATCCTGCATTACCTCGTGCTGATCGGGTGAATAACCTTCCCAGTCAGTGGTTTCGCCGGCGGCCATAAGTGGAACGGCGGACCGATTAAGCTCGACGACGGGCGAATTGGCAATTCGCACCAGCATGTCAACTTTTGCCGTTTCCGGTGCAATAGTCGAGCGGATGCCCGTGTGCTGCCTGATCTCTTACTGGTGTGGAATTTGCATAGCCGTAGTCATGTGTGATGCGAATCGTCAGGAACCCTTGCGCGTGATGTTGGTCGACGACCGTAGCGATCGCCGTGCCATGCTGGACTTGGCACTTGGTGCGGTGGGGTGTGCTCTGGTCGCTTGTGTGACCGAAGACGCGGACCTCCTAGCCGCAGTCAAGTCCTGTGACCCGGATGTGATCCTCATTGATGTGGAGGCCCCGGGCCGGGATACCCTGGAGGGTCTGGAGTCCGTGCAAGCCAATGTCCCCCGCCCCATGGTGATGTTCTCCCAGGATGACAACTACGAGACGATCAGGCGGGCGACCAGCGCGGGGGTGAGCGCCTACGTGGTTGACGGCCTGCAGACCAGCCGGGTGCGGCCCATCATCGACGCGGCTGTGGCCCGTTTTCGACATTTCAATCTACTGGAATCGGAGCTCAAACGTGCAAAGGGTCAACTCGAGGACCGCAAGTACATCGACCGGGCCAAGGGCATCATCATGCGGGAACGGGGAGTCAGTGAAGACGTCGCCTATCGCTCCATGCGCAAACTGGCGATGGACAGCAATCAGAAAATCGCGGATGTCGCAAGAAGCATCATTCAGGCCGCCGCCCTATTGAGCAAATAGTTGGTCGCAAAGGCTAGGGGCAGTCATCCTTTTGCACCCTAAGATGCCCCAAAATAATTCCTGTTTTGCCCAATTTTCCACTTTGGTGCGCTGCAATAGTGCGATGGGTTGGCTTAGCCTGCATTCATGACAGGCCGAGATAAATCCCCTGACTCACCGGCAAAATAGAAAAAATGTGTCTTCACACAAGAGGATAAATAAAGAATTGGTGAGATGGTCCTGCTGAGAAAAAGATTATGGCACGCAGATTGCTCAGGAAGGGCTAACCATTCCTGTCCAACGCTGGACAGGTCCAGTGTCGGACCGGGTGGTTATGGTAATTGAACTGATTTAAGACCAGCGCAGGTCTACAACGGGTAAAGACGCCCGCGCTCGTACAGGTCCCACCTGTGCGGGTGCGGGTTTTTTTATCCTCGACAACATAAGGCATTACAAACTGAAAGTAAGGTATCGAAGGTGATGAATAAGTCTATCAACACAGAATACAGACAGTTTCTGAAGAAGACGCTTCTGGCGTTTGGCATGAGCATTGGAATGAGCTTGAGCGCCGGTTCGGCGCTGGCAGAGATCGGTGATCCGGAGAAAGAGGACCTGAAATTCGGCTTCATCAAGCTGACCGATATGGCGCCCCTGGCCATCGCCTATGAGAAGGGCTACTTCGAAGACGAGGGGCTGTACGTGACCCTGGAGGCCCAGGCCAACTGGAAGGTGCTACTAGACGGTGTAATCGACGAGCAGCTCGATGGCGCCCATATGCTGGCCGGACAGCCCTTGGCCGCCACCATCGGTTTCGGCACTAAGGCGCACATCATCACCCCCTTCAGCATGGACCTCAACGGCAACGGAATCACCGTCTCTAATGAGATCTGGGCGCAGATGAAGCCCCATGTGCCGAAGCAGCCGGACGGCAAACCCCAGCACCCGATCAAGGCTGATGCCCTGAAACCGGTAGTGGAGAAATTCAAACAGGAGGGCAAGCCCTTCAAGATGGGCATGGTCTTCCCGGTCTCTACCCATAACTACGAGCTGCGCTATTGGCTGGCCGCCGGTGGCATCAACCCCGGTTACTACGCCCCGGCCAAAGGCGACATCACCGGCACCCTCAAGGCCGATGCCCTGCTCAGCGTGACCCCACCGCCGCAGATGCCCGCCACCCTGGAAGCCGGCACCATCTACGGTTACTGCGTGGGTGAGCCCTGGAACCAGCAGGCCGTGTTCAAGG
>JAGRGP010000072.1:5796-7702 GCA_020445415.1 Gammaproteobacteria bacterium
GACTACGAGATCTGGAAGGACAATCCGGAGAAGGTCTTCGGTATGACCAAGGAGTTCACCGAAAAATATCCGAACACCACCATCCGCGTGGTGAAGGCATTGATCCGCGCCGGCAAATGGCTGGACGAGAACGAGAATGCCAATCGTCCCGAGGCAGTGAAGATTCTCTCCCAGTCCAACTACGTGGGTGCGGACTACGATGTCATCGCCAACTCCATGACCGGCACCTTCGAGTACGAGAAGGGCGATAAGCGCTCGGTGCCCGACTTTAACGTCTTCTTCCGCTACAACGCCACCTACCCCTACTACTCCGACGCCGTCTGGTACCTGACCCAGATGCGCCGCTGGGGGCAGATCGCCGAGCAGAAGCCCGATAGCTGGTATGACGAGATCGCCAAGAGCGTCTACCGTCCCGACATCTACCGCAAGGCCGCTGAGGAGCTGATCGCCGAGGGTCACATCACCCCCGAGAAGATGCCCAACTTCGACACCGAAACCGGCTACCGTGCGCCGCAGACGGAGTTCATCGACGGCGTAACCTTCGATGGCACCAAACCCAACACCTACATAGACAGCTTCCAGATCGGACTGAAAGGCAACGAACAGATATAAGACAAGCCTCTGTAGGAGCGGCCCGAAGCCGCGACCTAATCCTGAGCATATTTCGCGGCCACCGGCCGCTCCTGCAAGCCTATGAGATGAGAGATGAGCAACACAATCGCATCGAAAACTTTCAATCTGCCCTGGTTGGACCGGGTCCTGACGGCGATATCCTGCGATCTGTTCGGCAAGACGTTCGTCAAGCTGATCAGAAATCTGCTGGTGCCGTTTATCGCGCTGTGCGTCTTTTTGGGACTCTGGAGCATCGGGGCGAAGCATGTGGAGACCTCACTGGGCACGCTGCCGGGGCCCGCCGAGGTCTGGGAACAGACCGTTACCCTCTACGACGAACACAATGCGGAGCGCGCCAAGGCGGATGACTTCTATGAGCGCATGCAGAAACGCATCGATAAGGCAGAGGCTGCCAGTGAGCCGCAGGAAAAGATCGACAAGATGAAGGAGCGCAAGTACACCGGCAAGGAGACCTTCTTCGACCAGATCCTGACAAGTCTGCTGACCGTGATGGCGGGGTTTCTGGTCGCTTCCCTGATCGCCATCCCCGTCGGCATCGTCTGCGGCATGAGCGCCACGCTTTATATCGCGATCAATCCACTGATCCAGATTTTCAAACCGGTATCTCCCCTGGCCTGGCTGCCGCTTGTGACTATGGTGGTATCGGCCCTCTACGTGACCAACGATCCGATGTTCTCCAAATCCTTTCTCAATTCGGCGATCACCGTCACCCTCTGCTGCCTCTGGCCCACCATCATCAACACCACGGTGGGGGTCAGCGGGGTGGATAAAGATCTGCTGAACGTGAGCCGGGTGTTGCGCCTGAACGCCTTCACCAAGACCGTGAAAATCATCTTGCCCTCGGCCATCCCGATGATCTTCACCGGTTTGCGCCTCTCTCTGGGAATCGGCTGGATGGTGCTGATCGCCGCCGAGATGCTGGCGCAGAACCCGGGGCTGGGCAAGTTCGTGTGGGACGAGTTCCAGAACGGCAGCTCCAACTCACTGGCGCGCATTATGGTAGCGGTGCTGGTGATCGGTTTCATCGGTTTCCTGCTGGACCGCGGCATGCTGATGCTGCAACGGTCGGTGAGTTGGGACAAGAACGCCGTGTTGCGTTAAGCCGCGTCGTAGGAGCAATGCAATGAGTAGTTATCTAAACATCGACCACGTCAGCATCACCTTCGATACCGACAATGGTCCGTTGAATGTCCTGAATGACGTGAACCTGAAGGTCGAGCAGGGCGAGTTCATCTCCCTAATCGGTCACTCGGGCTGCGGCAAGTCCACCGTG
>JAGRGP010000073.1 GCA_020445415.1 Gammaproteobacteria bacterium
GGTGATTATGGGTTTCCACCTTCATAAGCACGGGTAACTTTTCCCGACTGTAACCGTAGCTGTAATCTTGCGGGTCGAGATAAAAGCGCTCGCCTTCCGGTCCGGCCATCACCGCGGCGTTGTCTTTATAGGCGGAGAGAATGCCAGAGGGGGAGCATGCGGTGGTGTTGCGAACCATCTCGAATAACGAATGAGGCCGTGGACTGCTGTCAATGACCCAATCCGCATTGAAGATCTTATGCCGACAATGCTCGGAGTTGGCTTGGGCAAACATCATTAGCTCGACATCCGTAGGATTTCGTCCCAAGCCAGTAAAACTCTCTACCAAATAGTCAAGCTCATCATCGGACAGTGCTAGCCCGAGCACGCCGTCCGCCTCAAGCAGCGCCTCCCGCCCTCCCTGGATCACATCCACACTGCCGAACGTACGGGGCTCCGCGTGTTGGAACAAGCACTCGGCCGCGTCGACCTCGTAATAAACCACCTCGGTCATGCGATCATGAAGTACCCGTGCCGCGGCATCGAGTTGGCTCTCGGTCAGCGAACCACCCGGAACCTGGAGATAGTAGGCGATTCCCCGCTCCAGCCGAATGATCCTATCCAGGCCACAATGGCGGGCGATGTCGGTTGCCTTAGTGGACCAGGGAGAAATAGTTCCTGGTCGTGGCACCACCAATAACAAATCCCCGGTAAGATCCTGTTCCTGAAGCTGCGGGCCATAACGCAATAGCCTACCCAGAATTTCCATCTCCGGTTGGCCCAACTCCCGTTCCACTTCGGCAAAATGCAGATACTCGGCATATAAAATCAGGTCGCGCTTCAGGATACCGGCTATTCGGTGTTGCAGCTTGTCGAGACGAAAACGAGAAAAGGCAGGCGCACCACGGAGACTGAGCATTTTACACCTTGGTTCCGGCAAAAATCGGGTCCCAACATAATACCCCAATTAGGGGTGGCAAAGGACCGCCAAGGGAGAGGGATCAACAACACTGAGCCCTGGGATCCCATCCCTGCAACCGGGGTAACCAAACCGGCTTAATGTCAATATTTTTTACACTGGTTACCGACTGTCGCTGGATCGGCGGGAGAATGAATACAAAAAGCCCGGCAATGGCCGGGCTTTTTCGTCAAATTACCTGTGTATAGCGAGACTACCGCCTTCGTAAGCCCCGGAAACCCAGCAGCCCCAGTGACATGAGAAGCACAGTGGCAGGCTCCGGAATACCGGGGGCACCCGCGGTCGCCACGCCTCGGATGTAGTTGATCTTCGCGTGATCATCGTATCCGCCCCAACTGGTATCACTACCCAGCTGCTCGTTGGCCATCGCCACCATCCAATAACGGGACTTTATCGCATGATCGGTATTGAACGTCTTAGCGTCTCCAGCGGCATCCTTGACGTCGTTGATGCGCGAGACAACCGCCCAGTCCCCACCGCTCAGCAAACTGGCATAATCGTCACTGCCAAGCGTAACCCCCGATCCACCGCTGGACCCGATATTGGCCAAGATCGCAACATCGGAATCGCCACCGTTGTCCCAAGCAACGCTGATTTCATCCAGCGCGACCAAATTGCCCTCGCCGAAATCGAACAGTACCGCCTCCCAGTGACGGGCCTCGGTGGTGACATACTTGGTGTCGGAGACATAGCCACCGGACGTCACGCCGCTGTTGCTAACCGCGTGTCTGGGGCTATCATCCCACGCGGTCCCGGTGGAGGCCGCGACCCCCAGTCCCGTCCAGGAATTAACCAGCCCGGATTGCAACTTTCCGGTGTTCCAGTTGCTCCAGCCTCCCAGGTACCATCTCCCATTTACCTTATTCCACTCCCGGGTGCGCTTCTGCTCCAGGTACAACCCCTGGACTCCCACCTTAGGTTGGGTGGCGGTGCTAGGCTCTACCGTGCGGCTCACATCCCACCCGTCGCTACAGCTCCCATCAGGGGCGGCGCAGGGCGGCGAGCCCTCATTGGCTAGATTCCACTGGTAGGCGGTCTCCGCGCTAACAGAGTAGGATAGCCCGCCCGCCACCACTAAAATGGCGCACTGTATCAATCGCTTACTGATTATCTTGTTCATCTTTATGGATACCAAACACTGTTTCTTAAATGAGTTTGTTAATAAGCTGCATATTAGCAAGCAAAATCCATACCCAGCTGCAAACTCAATAATTCTCAAACAAAAGTATTTTTAAATCACAATATTTATCAACATGTTGTAGATGCGTCATTTTAACAAGGATTGCGGTTCCCAAACATTGGAGGGTGCCGCGCGGGCAGGAACTGGCATGATTGTAAAATTACCTGACACTCGCGATAACCGGCGTTGCACAGTCATGACGGCCACCATCGCCCCTATGCGTAGACCTTAAAATACCGGTATTTTGCGGGATATAGGTTGGCTTAATCACGTGAACCCATCAACTGGGTAAGCCGCTTTCGGGCATCGTCACTGCCAGGAAACTGGTCCGCGAGACGCAAGGCCGTAATCAATGCCTCCCGAGCCTCTGTTAACCGGCCCAAATCCTGAAGCGCTACCGCAAGATGGTAACGGATTTCCGGAGAACCTGAGTTTCGCGAGATAGCATCGCGCAGATAACCCAGTCCCCGCTCCGCATGCCCCTCTTTAACCAAGAGCCAACCGAGCGTATCGATGACGCTGGGATTGGTTGGTGCGAGCTCAAAGGCCCGACGGGCAAACTCCTGGGAGCGAATATCACCCAACCCCGCGTATACCAACGCCAAGTTGTTCAACAAGCTCGGGTCATCAGGCTGCGTCTGGTAGATCTCCTCATAGAGCTGTTTAGCCCGCGCCAAGCGTCCGGCCCGCTGGTGTAGTTCGGCCAGCAACCGTTTCGTGGCTAGATCATCCGGATGCGCTTCCGCCCAGGTTACCAGCTCCTGCTCCGCCCCAACCGGATCTCCCATGGCGATTCTGGCCTGAAACAACCGGATCGCTAGCATGGCATTGTCATTTTTTTCCAAGGCGGCGCGGTAGCGTCCTACCGCGCTTTCATACTCACCACGCCGCATAGCCAGATCGCCCGCCAACATCGCCACTGCAGGAAGCGCCTTATGATCAGGTTGCAGGCCATCGATCAGCTCTCCGGCACTCTCCAGCCGTCCGGTCTTGATCTGAAGCTCGATCAGTGCCAACTTCGCGGGTAAAAAATCCGGCGTTCCTTCCGTTGCCTTGGTCAACGACCAGCGCGCATCATCAGCCGAACCGGCCCGTAGCTGCCACTGAGCGACTTCGTAAAGCTTTTCACTGTCATACCCGATCAATGAAACCACGCGCCTAAAATAAAACTGCGCATCATCGTTGTTTCCCGCAGCTAAATGGGCGCGTCCCAAGGTTTCGAGCACCGTAAGATTATCGGGGTGTTCGGCCCGCAGATCCTCGGCAACCTTTACCGCCAGGGCCGGATCCCCCTTCTGGACGTAGATCTCGATTAACTGCAATGCCGGGGTAAGTGTCCGGCGGTCCAATTCACTCGCCTTCCGAAGTATTCTTATGGCCTTGTCTAGATCACCTTGCCGGGCTTCCAGCTTACCCAATTCGACCATAACGGTCGCATTCTCGGGTTCATTCGCCAGCAGCAGTTCCAACGCTTGGCGCGCCTCATCTACCCGATTGTCTTGGAGATCCAATTTGGCCAGATTGATCCGCGCCGGCCGAAATCCCGGATCGGCAGCCAGTGCCTTCTCGTACCATTCACGGGCCACCTCCGGTTTTCCCATTCCCAGATACACGGTTGCCAACAGATTGAGGGCATTGGGGTTGCCAGGCTCACGGTTCACCGTTTGCTCCGCCAGTTCCCGAGCCCGCTCGAGATTACCCTGGCTCAGGTGAACCGCCCCCAGTACCATTGCCGTCAACGTTGCCTCAGGATTTTTTTGCAGCGCGAGTTCCAGCTCTTTAACGGCTTCCTGATGCCGCTTGCCCGCCAGGAGCGAGATTCCCAGTTTATGCAGCAAATCGGGCTGGCCCGGCGCCAGCCGTTCGGCTTGCTGATAAGTCTCGACCGCCTGAATATAGTTTCCCGTACTCAGATAGGCATCTCCCAACTTGGTTAACAGCCCGGTATTCTCGGGATCCAGTTCCAGGGCACGCTTGAATGTCTGCACACCATCCAAGGGTCTGCCCATGCCTATCTGAGTCGATCCCAGCAAGTCGAGGGCAACGAGGTTTTCGCTGTCGAGTTTAAGAAAGCCGCTCAAATACTCGAAGGCGCTCTCGAACTCCCGATTCTCGTAATTGATCAGTCCGGCGAGCAACAGCTTGGGGGGATCCCGTTTAAGCGCCTCGAACCCAATGCCATCGATGATGGCGGCCGCTTGGCTCATTGCCTCCCGCGCACCTTCGAAATCGTTGCTGTTTTTGAGGGCTACCGAGAGCAGGTAACTGACCTGGGGATCCAATATGGACTGCTCATTGAGCGTCCGCAGCTCGATTACGGCTTCCGGGTAGCGTTGGGCATCCAAATAACATGTGGCCAGCGATATCCTCGCCTTATAATGGGTTGGTGACAGCGCGAGTGCACGTCGGTAATAGTCGATCGCTTTTTCCAAGTCACCCCGTCCATAGGCAACGACACCCTTAGCGTTCCAGGCATCCGCATTATCAGCATCGATCTCCAGCGCCCGATCCGCCAATGCATCTGCCTGATCGAATCGCTCCTGCTTCAACGCCACCATGGATAGACCCACGACGGGCAACACCGCATCTTGCTGATCTCTTAAGGCGGTTTCGAAGGCTTCTGTGGCTTCCGCGAGCCTTCCCAATCCCAGGTAGGCGTTACCCCGTTGGAACCGGATGTCGGCCTGAAGGTTACGGGGAATACCGATGTCGGGAACTTGTTCAATCACCTCGGCATACTTTCGTTGCAGGTTGAGCGCCTTAGCCAGTGGCAATAAAATCAGGCCAGGATCGGCCCCCATTCGCTGAGCGACCCGTATCTCCTTCTCAGCAGAAACCCCGTCGTTTAGCTCCAGCAGTACCCGGCCCATCAGAATTCTCGCCGGTAAATTACCGGGAACCAGTTGCAGTGCGTTCTTTAGCTGGATAACAACCGCCTTGTATTCCTTCTCTTTGAACTTCACAAGTGCGTCTTCGTAATAACGCTGGGCGTCCTCGGCGGGACCGGCTACCAGAGAACCCGCCACCCAGCAACTCAATATGAGAAAGAAAAGCTTTTTCATGTCATTGTTCCAACAGCGGTTAAACGATAATCATGACGTTAATCGGTATTTGGCTATCCACCATTCTCCCGGTGGCGGCAGGATCGTTCGGTATTAGCGGCAGCCCATCCCTACCGCCACCCAGGATAAGGAATAGTCAGGGATTCCCCGCAGGCGTTGCATGTATCAACGACACCAACCGCCGCCAACTTAAGGTGTGAGGTGGAAATTAGTCTACCGAAAGGGATGCGGGCAACATCCCGATTTCCTCTCCATTGTCCGATGCTGCCGAGGGTCAAAATAGGCTCTCCGGCAAATTCTCGGTTCCGGCAAGAAAACCCGCTAATACAATCCAATACGCCTACCATGGTAAAGAGAATGATACCGGACAGCCGCCGGCGCATGTGAGATCAAACCCGAAATAACAATCACTGTGACAAAGAGCAAGCCCTGCAGTTCGGGGAAATAGGGGATGATCGACAACAGCAGAACCTTGACCACCACAGCCTGCCCTCTGAGCTGGATCAGCCAAATGCCACTGTTCCACACCGCGATCAAGGATAACCCCAGACCGGACCAAACCGTTAGATCCAGAAAGGGCCTCCACTCCGGTCGCTCTGCAGCATAGAGAAAACCACCACCGAGACCTGCTATGCCAACCAAATGAAGGGTACGCAAGACAATGTTCACCCACCTTTGGCCGCGAAAAAATCGCGGCTCCGCGGGAAACATCCATTGCTTCAGGCGCATGCTCAAGCCTCCAACCAGTCCGAAGGGCTGTCTTGGGCTGTCAACGCCAGCCGCCGTTCCATTTCGGGTGCCACCGCCAGCAATCTTTCCAGGGCAAGTTGCGGTCTATTGTTTTGTTCACTTACATGGGCGATCAGTAGGGATTTGAGATTTGAACGGTCGACGCGCTCCAGAAGTCCGGCCGCCTGACAGTTACTCAAATGCCCCAGGGTCCCACCGACACGGCGTTGCAGCGAGAGCGGGTAAGGGCCCGTACGCAACATTTCGCGATCATGATTGCATTCCAGTACCAGCGCGCTGCAGCATCTGAGCATATCGACGATATGGGGCGTGATAACGCCCACATCAGTGAGTACACCGAGACGGGCATGGGCAGATTCAAAGATAAATTGAGCGGGTTCCCGGGCATCATGGGGAACGGGGTAAGGCACTACCTTGATTCCTCCGATGAAAAACTGCGCCTGGTTAGACCGGAAGATTCGGGTGTCGGGCATTCTGCCAAACCGCTGATCGCGAAGTGTCCCGGGTGACAGCCACACCGGCAATCCGTAGCGGCGAGCCAACGCGCCGACTCCCCGTATGTGGTCCGAATGTTCATGGGTAACCAACACGGCGTCTAGGTCTGCCGCCGACAGACCCAAGCCGGATAGCCTCAGCTCAAGTTCCCGAAGGGCGAAACCGCAATCGAGCAATACCCGTGTACCACCCGCTTCGATCAGGGTCGCATTGCCTCGACTTCCGCTGCCGAGGGAAATATAGCGCATCGGATAGTGCCCGTTACCGTTGGCTGCCCCGATCTACCGTCTACTGAAGCTGCTCCTGCAGCAATGTCAGAATACGCTGCGCAGTATCCGAATTATCAGGAACACCCTGTTGGCTTCGAATCATGATATCGGTAGCTTCCGCTTTACCTACCAACTCCACCTGGTACTGATTTTCCTTGTCGATATTCTCGTCATTGCCTTGCCAGAACGCTAGCTTGCTCAACCAGCCTTTCTCGGCGGCATGTTTCATCGGATCGTTATAGCGGACATAGTAGACACCGGCATTACGGTTGCGGTCCTCCACCGCGAAACCCACCCGGTCTAGTGCTACACCCACCAATCGCCAAGCGCGATCGAAGGTTTCATCGACGGTCACCGACACACTATCCCCGGATTTGTTTAATCTCGCCCTGGGCTTTTTTTCCACCCGGTCAGCCGCCAGCGATCGCCTGGCCTGCTGATCCTCGACACCCAGGTAAACCATCAATCGCCGCAACATTTCAGCTTCTAGCCCGTGGTCGGTGGGACGCGGATTCCACACGGTACGCTCCACCTGGCCCTGACCATCCTGAACGATAGTCTCTTGCATGCCGCGATGGGTAAGATAAAGTTCGGTGGTTTCCGGCTGATCGCCGTTCTCGATCCTCACCCGGAACTGATCTCGAGTCGAGGCAGACATCAACCCACCCACCGCGGACCGCAAAAAATCGGTGATGAAATCGTTCTTGATATCCGCCGTATTCTCCAGCCAGTCTGTCAGGATAATGCCGACAGTTGGATCTTGCTCTTCGAGCAAAACACCGTTTTCCTGCCAAAAATCCACCACCCGGTACCAAACATCCTCGGGCGCCGAGCTAATGATCAACCACCGCTCGTCCCCGTCCCTAAACACCCTGACCCCTTTCACCTCGGGCAATACTTCAGGACGGCTGTTCCCTCTCCCTACCGCCGGGCGGGTCTGTTCAAACCTCGACAAGGTGGCGAATGACCCTGATTCACCGGGGATCACCAACTCGTCCTGAATCGTGCTGCGGGAGAGATCTGGAGGTATCTCCAGGCTGCGCTCCGTCTGCTTGCTCTTTTTGTACTCTACTTTGCGATCGGGCAAGATTTTGTCAACGCTGGGAATACTGCCACATCCCACGACCGCCACCGCAAACAATGCCGGTACAACCGCTCTACTGACTACCGGAGGTATTTTCATTCAATGAATCCCCGCCTGAGACATCGCTTGCCTCACGGCTTCATGATAACGCTCGGACAACCGGGTGAGCGGAAGGCGAATACCCGGGGGTATCAGCCCCATCTCTTCAAGGGCCCACTTGACCGTAATCGGGTTGGATTCCAAAAACAGACCGCGATGCAGCCCCTCGAGGTCCCGGTCAATGGCCTCAGCGGTCTCCCGGTCTCCCGCCAGTGCGGCAGCGACCATCCGATGCATGGCGGCCGGCGCCACATTGGCGGTCACCGAAATACAGCCTTGCCCCCCCATCAGCACGAATTCCCGGGTGGTTGCATCGTCACCGCTGATAACATCGAACGCTTCTCCACAAAGAGCACGCAACACCTTAACCCGGGTTAGATCCCCGGTCGCTTCCTTGATACCGATTATATTGGGAATCTTGGCAAGGCGCCCTACCGTCTCCGGGAGCATGTCACACGCGGTCCGCCCCGGAACGTTATACAGGAGTTGCGGAATATCTACCGCCTCGGCAACGGCCTTGAAGTGATGATACAGCCCCTCTTGAGTCGGCTTGTTGTAATACGGCGTAACCAGCAGACAGGCATCGGCCCCGGCTTCGTCTGCGCAGCGGGTCAAGCGCACCGCTTCGGTAGTGGAATTGGCCCCGGTGCCGGCAATAACGGGAATTCTCCCTCGGGCAAATTCAATGACAGCGGTGATTACCCTGCAGTGCTCACGTTCGTCGAGGGTTGCCGACTCACCTGAAGTACCTACCGCCACGATGGCGTCCGTCCCCTGCTCCACGTGCCAGTCCACCAGTTTCCTGAGGCTGTGTTCATCGACACTGCCGTCGGAATGCATGGGGGTCACCAGTGCGACAATGCTGCCTTGAAACATGGAACGGTACCTGAAAGCGCAAAATAACGTGTAATTTTAAATCGCTTGACGTAATGCTGACAAGCAGCGAACCCAGTGGCAACCATTCTTTCGGGGCATCCGGAGCAATGGCATTAATATCCGCGTTCGGGTGCCCGAGAGTGGTGTAAGATCATCAGGAAGGCTAGAATTCACCCGAATAGCCGCCTATCGGAGCAATCCACCAACATGCCCGCAAAAAAATCATTTTTGGTCATATCCGCCTTGGGCAAGGACCGCCCTGGAATCGTTGATCGACTGTCCAAGGTCATCTTTGACCACAACTGTAATATTTCGGATAGCCGTATGACGGTACTAGGAGGCGAGTTCGCGATTCTGCTGATGATCGAGGGAAATTGGAATACCCTCGCCAAACTGGAGGCCGCCTGCCCCGCTCTGGAACAGCAATTGGGGCTAACCATCATCGCCAAGCGGACCGATGAACGCACCCGAGGGCCAGCCTTTCTGCCTTATGGGGTGGATGTGGTAGCGCTCGACCATCCCGGCATAGTACACCACCTTGCCAGTTTCTTCTCACGCCGCAATATCAACATCGAAGACATGGCAACCAGTAGCTACGCCGCCGCGCATACCGGTACGCCGATGTTCTCGGTACACATCGTGGTCGGCATCCCTTCCGATGTTCATATCGCAACCTTGCGGGATGAGTTCATGGATTTTTGCGATTCCCTAAATCTGGACGCCGTGCTGGAACCAATCAAGTAGCCTTGTGCAGGAGCGGAGATGACTGAACTCACCCTTGGCAAAAAGATCCCGGATCTGGAGATCCAACTGACGGGAGACAAACAGGCACGACTCGCCGACTACTTGGGGAAACCCCTGGTGCTGTATTTCTACCCCAAAGCGAGCACGCCGGGTTGTACCCAAGAAGGACTCGACTTCAAAGCGGCCATCGGCAAGTTCCGCCGGCAATCAGCGATTATCCTGGGGGCCTCCCGGGACAGCCTGAAAGCTCAAAACAACTTTAAGGATAAACAGGGATTTCCATTCGACCTGATCTCCGACCCCGGGGAAGAGCTGTGCAATCTGTTTGGCGTCATTAAGATGAAAAACATGTATGGCCGGCAAGTACGAGGCATTGAGCGCAGTACATTCCTCATTGACAGAAACGGCAATCTTCACCAAGCGTGGCGGAAAGTGCAGGTAAAGGGCCACGTGGATGAGGTCTTGGCCGCTGTAAAAGCGTTAAACCAGTCGGGAGAATGACCCTCATACTCGAGTCCAACCGGCTGTTTTTGCTCGATACCAACGTGCTGATGCACGATCCCAGCGCATTTTTTCGCTTTCAGGAGCACGCTATCTTTCTGCCCATGATGGTGCTGGAAGAGTTGGACAAAGGGAAAAAAGGCATGTCGGAGGTGGCCCGCAACGCGCGTCAGGCATCCCGCTTCTTGGACCGTCTGATGTGCGGTGCGGAAAAATCACAGATCGATGAGGGTCTGCCGCTTACCGGCGGCGACCCGATCTCGGGCGGAGCCGCCACGGGACGTCTCTACTTTCAAACCGAGCACCTCCCCAACGTACTGCCCGACGCCTTACCCGGAAACAGTCCCGACAACCACATCCTGGGTACAGCCTTGGCACTGCAACAGCGGCACCCAGATTGCCAGGTCACCCTGATCTCAAAGGATATCAATCTGCGGATCAAGGCAGCACTCCTGGGCATCCATGCCGAGGATTACCACAACGACCAGGTACTCGACGATGTCAGTCTGCTTTACCGCGGGGAACAGGAGCTGGACAAAACATTTTGGGAGACACGCTCGAGACACTTGGAGTCGTGGCAAGAACACGGACATACCTACTATCGCATCCGTGGCCCCGGAATGGAACATTGGCACCCCAACCAATGCCTGTATGGCGGAGGCGACGAAGGTTTCGAAGCCATTATGGTTGATCGTCAGGCTGCGGAAGTAATCGCCCGGCGGGTTGACGACTACCGCGATTCCAAGCACTCGGTGTGGGGTATCAACGCCCGTAACCGGCAGCAAAATTTCGCACTGAACATGCTAATGAACCCGGATATCGATTTCGTTACATTGCTTGGCACCGCGGGCACCGGAAAGACGCTGCTCGCCCTGGCTGCCGGTTTGGCGCAGACCTTGGACCTCAATCGTTACCGGGATATCATCATGACCCGGGTAACGGTTCCGGTGGGAGAGGATATCGGATTTCTTCCCGGTACCGAGGAAGAAAAGATGACCCCCTGGATGGGGGCACTCATGGACAACCTCGAGGTACTTACGTTGCAAGAGACCGGGACATGGGGACGGGCCGTAACCGAAGATCTGCTGCGTTCTCGCATCCATCTCCGTTCACTTAATTTCATGCGCGGACGGACCTTTCTCAACAAGTACGTCATTATCGACGAAGCCCAAAACCTGACACCCAAACAGATGAAGACCCTGATTACCCGATCCGGTCCGGGGACCAAAGTAGTCTGCCTGGGGAATGTGGCTCAGATCGACACACCCTATCTAACCGAAACCAACTCAGGTTTGACTTATGCGGTAGATCGGTTTAAGAACTGGCCGCACAGTGGCCATATCACCTTACTCCGCGGCGAACGTTCCAGATTGGCGGATTTCGCCTCCGAAAATCTGTAATCCTCCCCGACTCCAGCAACCTACCCGACAAACTGCGATATGGCTTCGCGGTTGGTCCATGAACTGGCAGTTCTGACCGCTTGGCCACGCGGCATCCAGCGCAGTTCCACATGCTCTTGGGGATTCAAGCGAATAGTCCTGTGCCCCGGCAAGGGTAATCGAAACCAATGCTCCCTGTTGTAATCCACACCAGGCGCGTAACGTGCTCGCCAAGGGGAAATGATAGGAAATCGGCGAGACTGCAGACAATCCGTAATTCGTCCGGAAAATTGCAATCCGGTCTCTTCAAAGAGCTCTCGCTCCGCAGCCTGGCGCGGACTCTCGCCCCATTCCAAGCTGCCGGTTACCGATTGCCAAAACCCCTGCGGACTTTTGCGCCGCAACATCAATACCTCACCAGCCAGGGTATACACAACCAGCAGGATGGACTCGGGGCGCTTATATTTAGGTTTCACCGCCGCCAAATGGTCAGTTCACCCCTTGTCTGTTTGCGGCAGCCGGACTCGAATAGACAATTCCCGCAGTTGATCTATGCTCACATCCGAAGGGGCAGAAGTAAGCAGGCAGGCGGCAGTCTGGGTTTTGGGAAAAGCCATGACTTCGCGGATGGAAGCGGCATGTGTGAGCAGCATGACCAGACGGTCTAGTCCAAACGCCAGTCCTCCATGGGGTGGGCATCCATAGCGGAGCGCGTTTAGCAAGAATCCGAACTTCTCTTCAGCCTCCTCGCTGCCAATGCCCAACAAACGGAATACCTTTTCCTGTAACGGCTTACGGTGGATACGGATTGATCCACCACCAAGTTCCATCCCGTTCAGCACCATGTCATAGGCCCGTGACTCACAAGCGCCCGGGTCGGTATCGAGCAGTGCCTCATGGTCCACCTTGGGCGCGGTAAAGGGATGATGCAGCGCGGTCCAGCGGTTGCCATGAGCGTCCCATTCAAACATCGGAAAATCGACGACCCACAGTGGATGCCACCCAGGCTCGAGCAAACCGCGGTCCTCTCCCAACTTGACCCGCAACGCCCCCAGTGATTCGTTGACCACCCTGGCACGATCGGCACCGAAGAAAATGAGATCGCCGTCCACCGCGGCGGTCCGTTCCAGGATCGTGTTAATCACCCCATCAGGAAGAAACTTCAAAATGGGTGATTGCAGGCCATCACGCCCCGCTCCCACTGTATTCACCTTAATATAGGCCAGACCCCTGGCACCATAAATGGCGACGTAGTTGGCATAGGCATCAAGCTCCTTCCGGGTCAGGTCGCACCCATTGGGAAGCCTCAATGCCGCAACCCGGCCATCCTTATCGTTGGCTGCCCCGGAGAACACCTTGAAGTCCACTTCCTTCATTAGATCTCCCACATCGACCAGCTCCAATGGACAACGCAGGTCTGGACGATCCGAGCCGAAGCGCCGTACCGCCTCTTGGTAGGTCATGCGGGGAAACGGGTTGGGCAATTCGTCACCGCACACGGATTTCACTACCTGGCGGATCATCTCTTCCATCAGCCCCGCGAACTGCTCCTCATCCAGGAACGATGTCTCCACATCCAGTTGCGTAAACTCGGGCTGGCGGTCGGCACGCAAGTCCTCATCCCGAAAACAACGCACGATCTGGTAGTAACGGTCCATTCCCGACATCATCAACAACTGCTTGAATAGCTGGGGCGATTGAGGAAGGGCAAAAAACTTCCCGGGATGGGTGCGGGATGGGACCAAATAGTCCCGGGCACCCTCCGGGGTCGCCTTTGTCAACATCGGCGTCTCAATATCCAAAAATCCATTTGCATCTAGATAGTTACGCATCACCCGGGTGATTTCGGCGCGTGTTCTGATTCGGGCCAGCATCTCGGGTCGGCGCAAATCGATGTAGCGGTAGCGAAGGCGGATTTCTTCCGAGGCCTTTTCGTATTCGTCCAGCTGAAACGGCGGAGTCTCCGCCGGATTCAAGACCTCGAGCCCCTGCCCCAGGACCTCGATCTCGCCACTCGCCAGATCCGCATTGACCGATCCCTCGGGCCGGGCTCGCACCCTGCCCCGCACGGCCACCACAAACTCATTGCGGATCTGTTCGGCAATCTTGAAAACAGCCGGTAGGTCGGGATCGTACACCACCTGAACCAGTCCTTCCCGGTCACGCAGATCGATGAAGATGACACCGCCGTGATCGCGGCGGCGGTGCACCCAACCGCAGAGCTCCACCTCTTGGCCGATATGAGTGGCGTTAACGTTTCCGCAATAGTGAGTGCGCATCTGAGTGGTTTCCATTACCTGGATATGAGCCTAAAAGGCTGGAAAAAGCGGGAATGTTAAAGACTTGCGCTGCCCCGTGCAAGCTCCGGTGCCGGTCCGTCAACCTTATCCGGGCGGGCGGGCACACGGGACTTCCTGGTCCTTTTCCAGGTCCCGACGACGTGGTCAACCGGTGGTCTTAGCCGGTGGTGCCGCCTCCTTGTTAGCAGCGGGCTTGGCATCCTGCACGGGACTCTTGTCGGGCTGACTACCACCGGGTTCGTGTATATTTTTCTTGTTACCACCCTTGAAATCGGTCTCGTACCAGCCGCCACCTTTGAGACGAAAGGCCGCGGCGGAGACCTGCTTCTTGAGCTTCGGTTCACCACATGCTGGGCAGTCACGCAACGCAGCGGCCCCCATCTTCTGGATCACCTCAAGTTCGTGACCACAGGCTTCACAGCGATAATCGTACAATGGCATCTTTACGGTCTCTCCGCAGTTCCTCTCGATCGAACCAGGCAGGGAGATCCCCGCCAACCCCAAGTTTTCCCTTCACTGGAGAAGCCAGCGACCCGGCCGCGCCGACCAGTGAAGTTTGTATGAAAACCGCAGGATCTTATCACATCGAGGAAGATTTCCGTCAGCTGTCCCGCTCTTCCCGACGCTTGCGCAGAAACTCGCCCTGGCGTTGTAAAACGTGCCGGATCAGCACGTCACGGTCACTCTCCCGAAGATACTTGAAGGTGACCCGGGCTTGGTAAACCGGACTCGCCCCGGTTTCCGGTTCCAACTTCTCACAAGCGACTACCTCCGCGTAAACCACCAGCCCGGTAAAAGAGGGAAGCAACAGCTTCAGCTCGAGAATACTTCCCACCGTCAATGGCTCGACAGCGGTAAATGCCATGCCATTGGCACTCAGATTGACCGTACTGGCCGGCTGATCCCCAAGATCGCTCGTCCAAGCTAGAAACGCCCTCCCCAGTAACTCGATCTTATGGTCCAATGACTTCAGGTAGCGCGCAATCTCCGGTGAGCCCGTTTCGATCTTGCGCAGTACACCCGACATTTCCTGGCTGATCGTTGCCAGATTACCCATTACCGAAAACTCACTGTCCAAACCCTTGTCAAGCAGTTCCAGCCGCTTGGCCAGCTTGCCGGGGGGCACCGTCTGATAGCTCAGGGTTACCCGGTCGTCAATGCGGAAGAATTGCCGACGGTCCTCAACCGACCCCTTCTGTTGATCATCTGTCATTGTCTGTTACCCGCTCAACCTGCTGAATCCTCAATGATCAGCATATCACCAGTATCCAAGTCGTTTCCCCGCTCAAGTATCAATTCCACACGGCGGTTCATTGCCCGGTTTTCCGGCGTATCGTTGGGTGCCAGTGGACTGGAGTCTGCATGGCCTTCGACGAGCACCCGGCGCGGGTCGATCTCATGATTCTTGAGCAATGCATGCACCACTGTAACAGCCCGTGCGGAGGAGAGCTCCCAATTTGAGCGGAAGCGGGCGGTAGAAATGGGAACATCGTCAGTGTGTCCGGCAACAATCACCCGCCCCGGCGACTTTGCGACCGCCTGGCCGATGCGTGCCATGACTTCGAGAAATCCTGGGTCAAGGCTGGCACTTCCCGAAGAAAACGATCCTTTTTCCTGGATGCGCACTATTATCTTGGCCTCTTCGGTCTCCACCGTCACCAGCCCCTGGGCGATCTCGTCATGCAGCGCGTCCTTCAGTTCCTCCGCCTGGGACTCGACCTCCTGCTGAATCTTCTCCGCGACCGCCTCCATCACTGCGTCGTCGACCTCCAGGGTGTCGCGCGCTGAATTCTTGGCGTCCTGCTGTGCATCCTTGGTATCCAGATGCTCCTTTTCAACGTCGGTCGTCTGCTGCCGAATCTCGTTGACCGGTGAAGGGTCGGTCACCGTGGCTGGACTGAACTCTTGCTTGATGACGCTGATCCCCTTGACCACATCATTCACCGGGATCTCACGCTGCACTCCGAAGGCATCTTTCATCGATTCGGCCATTTTCTTGAAACGGATGGCATCGATTTCCGCAAAAGATAGCAGCAACACGAAGAAACACATCAGCAATGACATCAGATCAGCGAAGGTCGCCAACCAGGCCGGCAATCCGGCATCACATTTGGGGCATTCTTCCTCCACGCATCAGGCCCCTTCGTCTGCCTTCACCCGCTTACTGGAGGGTAGATAAGTGCCCAACAACTGCTCGAGCACACGGGGATTCATACCCTCCTGAATACCGGAGATGGTCTCCAGTATCAGGTTCTTGTTCGTTTTTTCGAGCTGACTGGCTCGTGCCAACTTGTCCGCCAAGGGTTGAGCAAACGCATTGGCTATGACCGCCCCATACAACGTCGTCAATAAGGCCACCGCCATGGCCGGTCCGATACTGGCGGGATCGGACATATTGGCAAGCATCTGCACAAGTCCGATCAGGGTACCTATCATTCCCATCGCGGGAGCCATGATGGCCATGTTACGGAACATTCGCTGGCCCACCTCATGGCGTTCGATCGTTAGATTGATATCCTTCGACAATAGTTTCTGGACCAACGCCGGATCGTGCCCATCCACACAGAGACTGACACCCTGCTTGAGAAAATCGTTGCCGATTTCCTGCCCTTCGAGGGCCAACAACCCGTTCTTTCTCGCCACATCGGCAAGCTGTACCGCCTCCTCGATCAACTGGGTGGCATCATCCGTCTTGTAAAAGAAGGCCTTCATCGCGATGCCAAATGAGCCTAGGAAATCCTTTAGCGAGACCTGCATCAAGGTCACCATGAAAGTTCCGCCGACTACGATCAGAATGGACGGCAGATTGACGAAGAGCATAATGTCTCCGCCGGTAGCGATGGCACCGATGATGATACCTACTCCACCCAGCAAACCAATCAGCGTTGCAATATCCACAAATGACCTCTATCAACTAAGCCCGAGCGACAACATCGCTTCACCGGCATGGTATTTCTATTGCCAATACGGAAACCGGTGGACTGACATCCGGCCGGCTAACTGCTGCTGTTGATAGCGGTTCCATGGCAAAAAACTTTAGTTCTTGCTTCAATGGTCAGGAGGCTTGGACAGTCGTATCAAGGACTTCGGATTTGAGTTTATGCGAGGAATTTAAGTGGCTGATAATAATAACAAATCAGTATTGATTACCGGATGTTCCAGTGGTATCGGTTATTGTGTGGCGTTGGGACTTAGGGAGCGTGGATACCGGGTATTTGCCAGCGCCCGGAAGATTCAGGATGTTGCGCGCCTGAAGGCCGAGGGCTTTGAATGTCTGATGCTAGATCTGGACGACCGGCGAGGTATCGACCAGGCAATCGACCAGCTGCTGGAACTCAATAACAACCGCCTGTTTGCGCTATTCAACAATGGCGCCTACGGACAACCCGGAGCGGTAGAAGACTTGCCGACCGAGGCACTGATCGCCCAGTTCCACACCAATCTGTTCGGGTGGCATCACCTGACCCGGCGTCTCATACCGGTGATGCGAAGACAAGGGCACGGCAGGATCATTCAAAACAGCTCGGTACTGGGATTCACCGCCTTGTGCTACCGCGGCGCCTACAGCGCCAGCAAGTTTGCCCTGGAGGGGTTGACCGACACCCTGCGGCTGGAACTCCAGGGTACCGGCATCCATGTCAGTCTTATCGAGCCCGGCCCAATTGAAAGCCTTTTCCGGACCAATAGTCTGGAAAAATGGCGGCTACATATCGATTTGGAGAACAGCCCCCACCGCGAGGCGTACCAAGCCATGAAAACACGCTTGGAGAAACCCGGGCCAGCAACACCCTTTACCCTGCCGCCGGAAGCCGTCCTAAAGCGGGTAATTCACGCCTTGGAGTCACCAAGGCCAAAGGCTCGCTACTATGTCACCTTTCCCACTTATCTGTTCGGCACCCTCAAGCGTCTCTTGCCCACGGCCACATTGGATCGCTTGCTCAGGCGCATCTGAGCAGCCGTTACGTACTGCTTGATCGACGCACGGCGGCGAGGACGATACCGGTGGCAATCAGTAAGATCCCCTTTAAGTGATAAGAATGGAGCCGCTCACCGAGAATCAGCACCGACAGCAAGCTGCCAAACAGAGGGATCAAATGAATGAACAATCCCGCACGATTGGCTCCGATCTGGGTCACCGCGTGATTCCAGAACATGTAGGCAAGCAGCGAGGCGAATATCGCCACATAGGCGACGCTCATGAATGTGAGACCATTAATGCTCATTGGGCGTCCCCCCAAGGTCTCCCACAAATAAAAGGGCAGAATGCCAAACAAACCGAACAGTATGGTGTACCCAAGCAGTGGCAGCCCATCCAGACCGGCCGGTCGCTTTCGCAGAAGTACCGAGTACAGCCCCCAGGAGGCTACCGAGCCTAAGATCCATAAATCGCCCACGACCACGGAAAAGCCGGAAACCGAAACAAGCTCCCCCTTGGAGATAATCATGATCACTCCCGCCAGCGATACCAGAATCCCCAACAGCTGTAATTTGGTTGCCGGGATAGCCAGCAAAGTCCAGGAGAAGAACAGGATTACCAGCGGCGTCACCGACAACAGCAGGACAGAATTGGAGGCAGTTGTCGTTTGTAGTCCCAGATACAGCATCGTATTGAAATTGGTAACCCCCAAAACCGACAAGGTCAGCACAGAGGCCAGGTGCCGCCTGACCAATGGCCAACAGCGCAGCATCTCTTTCCATACAAACGGGAATAGTAATAGACCGGCCAACGCCCACCGCCAAAACGAGAGTCCAACCGGCGGCACATCCACCCTAACCAGACGCCCCAGAACACTGTTGCCCGCCCAAAATAGTGTGGTCAGAACCAACAGCAGGTAAGGTGAGAACAACATACGGTTCATTGACGGCAGTCGCGATTCATAAGTGGTCAGAGATGGAATCGCATACTACCCGAATAACTCCTGTATTTTCTTCAGGGTTATAACCTGCTCGTCATAGCACGCCGCCAGTTAGAACTGAGTTAGAATGTTCCCAACTCTCTCGACGCTGTGACACAAGGATCACTTACAATGGAAATTCACCCTTTCAATCCTCCCATACGCACCCTCATGGGACCAGGACCCTCCGACGTTCACCCCCGGGTGCTAGAGGCCCTATCCCGACCCACCATTGGTCATCTGGACCCAGCCTTCATTGGCATGATGGAAGAGGTCAAGGTGCTCCTACAATACGCTTTTCAAACGGATAACGAGCTGACCCTGCCGGTTTCCGCTCCGGGGTCCGCGGGCATGGAAACCTGCTTCGTCAACCTAATCGAACCCGGCGACAAAGTTATTGTCTGCCAGAACGGGGTATTTGGCGGCCGCATGCGGGAGAATGTAGAGCGTTGCGGCGGTAGCGCGGTGATGGTCGAAAATGACTGGGGAAGGGCGGTGGACCCCCAGCGTGTGGAAGACGCGCTGAAGGCCAATCCCGATGCCCAAATCGTTGCTTTTGTTCATGCCGAAACCTCCACCGGTGCTCAGTCAGATGCCAAGTCTCTGGTAGGGCTCGCCCATAAACACGACTGCCTCACAATCGTGGACGCCGTTACCTCGCTGGGCGGGACTCCCGTTAAGGTGGATGTGTGGGGGATAGACGCGATCTACTCGGGTACTCAGAAGTGTCTCTCCTGCGTACCCGGAATCTCGCCGGTGAGTTTCAACGAACGGGCTCAGGAAAAGATCCGAAACCGGCGGCAGAAGGTTCAGAGTTGGTTCATGGATCTCAACCTGGTGATGGGTTATTGGGGGGGCGGCAATAAGCGAGCCTACCACCACACGGCTCCGGTAAATGCCCTCTATGCCCTGCATGAAGCCTTGCTGATTCTGCGTGAAGAGGGTCTCGAGAACGCTTGGAAACGCCATCAGAGAAATCACCTGGCGCTGAGGGCCGGACTGGAGGCAATGGGCTTAACGTTGATCGTACCCGAAGCTGAGCGCCTGCCCCAGTTGAACGCGGTTTCCATTCCCGAAGGCATCGACGATGCCAAGGTCAGGGCCCGATTGTTAAATGAGTACAACCTGGAAATCGGGGCTGGACTGGGGGCACTAGCTGGGCAGGTATGGCGAATCGGCCTCATGGGACACGCCTGCCGCCCGGAAAATATCCTGCTGTGCGTGGCCGCTCTTGAGGCCATACTTGCCGATATGGGGGCAGAAATCAAAACCGGGGAGGCACTCCCGGCAGTGCAAAAAGCCCTGGCCTAGCATGCCCGCTAGCTAGCCAGAAGACGCCATCGTGCTAGGATCTTGTTAGGTAGTGCCGGCTCACGCCGGCATGCCACCCGGTAATCCTGCCGGGCGGAGTCATGGCACGGGGTTTGCCTTGAGCTGCTCCACTTGCCGAGCCAGATCCCGGCAGCGGACCGATTGTGCGCTGTTCACCGTGAGATGGCATCCCCCAACGACCTAGCGCGGCACTCAAAACCGCCATCCATTCCGCCCTCACCCGCCAGTACAAGCGTAATGGCGCACAACATCAGCATTGGGAGCATCTGACCTTGTCGAAACCACCCCTTCAATCAGTCGCATATCGCTAGTGCCAGGCGGTATCCCTGGCGGCTGGGGAAAGTGTCCTGCATCCACCGCTAACCTATCAGACAGACGGGTCGGTGCGGGGCTTCCAGGCTACCCGGTCCCTCAGGTAGACCGGCAGCGCCTGCTCCGCCGTCACCGCTTTTCCAGCCCTGAAACCGGCCTCCCCGAGCAACGCGACATCCCAAGCGCTGCACAGCGTGGCGCCGTCGACACCCGACAGGCGCGCCGCGAATCGATCACGCAGCACTGTCCCATGGGCAATCCATCCGGAGCCAACACCGAACCATTCGCCACCGTCCGGCAGGAAGACCCGCTGGGGATCCGCAACCAACTCCCGCTCCACCGGAGCCGCCAAGCCCGAGTCATCAATACGGTAGCTGCCCCAATACAATTCGCCCATGCGGGCATCGAACGCAGGCAGTAACCGCCGCTCTCCACGTTCCCGAAAACAGCGCTGGGCAAGTGCCGCCAAGGTCGAGACCGGAACTACTGGAAGATCCTCGGCAAAGGCCACCCCCTGGATCACTCCCGTGGCAATTCGAACCCCGGTGAAAGAACCGGGGCCGCACCCAAACGCCAGCCCGTCGAGTTGCGAAAGACCGAGCTGGGCTTCGGCCAACAGCGCATCCATCATCTCCAGGATAAGCGCGCTGTGACGGCGAGGTTCCACCACCTGACGCAACGCAATCTCGCCATCCAGATAAAGCGCGGCGGAACAGGCCTCGGCGGCCGTTTCGATAGCGAGCAGTTTCATTGGCCCAGTATACCGACTAGCCAGGCGTCTCGAACACCATTGTTAATGACGGCGCTCCTACCCACCAAAGAATTGCCGTACATCGGCAAGCTCCCGGGTCCTGGCCATGGGCGGCATGCTGTCGAGAAATACCTGGCCGTAGCCACGCTTCAATAGCCTGCGGTCGCAAATCACCAACACGCCTCGATCTCCGGGATCCCGAATCAGGCGCCCGGCCCCCTGTTTAAGCGCAAGCGCGGCCTGAGGAACTTGAAGCTCCATGAAGGGGTTGCCACCCTTGCGCCTGAGGGTATCGATGCGGGCCTGGAGCACAGGATCCCCGGGGGAGGCAAACGGCAGCTTGTCGATAATCACGCAAGACAGCGCCTCGCCACGCACATCCACTCCCTCCCAAAAACTTGAGGTACCCAGTAACACCGCGTTTCCCAGATCTCGAAAGCGGTTCAGCAACTCGTCCTTTGGCGCACTGCCCTGGACCAGCAGCGGATAATCAACCCGTCCATGCAGCAGTTCGGCCGCCTCTCGCAGGGCACGATGGCTGGTGTACAACAGAAATGCCCGGCCATGGCTGGCCGCCAGGATCTCTACCGTCAGATCCACCACCGCCCGTGTAAAATCGGTGGATCTCGGATCCGGCATCTCTTTCGGGACGTACCAGAGGGCTTGGGTCGGGTAATCGAAAGGACTGTCCCAGCGCGCGGTTTGGGACTCTTCCAGCCCTAGCCGCCGCTGAAAATGGCGAAAACTTTCACCCACCGCCAGGGTCGCGGAGGTAAACACCCAACAGCCTGGGTAGCGTGCCATGCGCTCCCGGAACAAGTCCGCTATCTCCAGGGGGGTACGGTTCAGTCGCAAACTCTGCTGATGAGTCTCCACCCAGCAGATCTCATTCTCAGATTGCTCCTGGTTGATGGCCGCCAGCTCGCCAACCAGTTGCTGGCAGCGCGCCAGACAGCTATCCAACCCTTTGCCCCTCCCCTGAATTTCGTTGATCAGGTGGCGCAAACCGTCTAATTCAGTCCCCACTTGGGTCAAGGCCTGAACAACACGCTGGTCTGCGGCAGCTTCCAGCCAGGGCACTCGCCGCGCCTCAATACCGAATACCAATCGGAGGTCACGTACCGCTTTACCCAGCCGTGCCGCCTGTTTTGGTATCTCCGGGATATCGCCAGCCTCCCGCAGATACTCGGTCTCGGTATCGCGAACCAGCTCCAACAGCTGGCGGCTACTGACACTGGAACCGAAAAAACCACCGGCCACCTCGGCCAGTTGATGGGCTTCGTCTACCACGAAGCAATCGGCGGCGGGCAACAAGTCACCGAATCCACCCTCTTTCAACGCGAAATCCGCGCACAGCAAATGATGATTGATCACCACGAGATCTGCTTCCTGGGCACTTCGGCGAGCCTCCAACAAGTGGCACTCGGCATAGCTCGGGCACTCCGGTCCAAGGCAGTTATCTGTTGTGGAGGTAACCATTGGCCAAATTCCGGACTCCTCGGGCACCCCGCTAATCTCAGCGATATCACCGAGCCGGGTCCTGCCTGACCAACGCTGAATACTCATCAACTGGTCGACCATCTGCCGGGACCCCAAACGGCCTTCCAACAGCGTGCTCTCAAGCCGATGACGGCAAAGATAGTTGGCCCGGCCTTTTAACAATGCAACCCGCGCGGGAACCGCCAGCACTTCACGAATGAGAGGGAGATCCCGGTGAAAAAGCTGATCCTGGAGATTTTTCGTGCCGGTGGAGATGATGGTCTTTTTTCCCGAGAGCAAGACCGGCACCAAATAGGCGAATGTCTTTCCCGTGCCAGTTCCGGCCTCGGTAATAAGGAGTTGCCGGCCTTCGATAGCCGTGGTGATACGCTCCGCCATTTCCTGTTGCTGAGGACGGCACGTGAATCCTTTAATGTGGCGGGAGAGTAGGCCGTTTGGCCCGAGGATCTCGGAAAGCGCAGGGATCAACGGCTATCCATCGGCTCGATTGTCCCAGACCTCCGGTTCCAGCCCGCCATCCCGGTCCCAGGCGAGGCGTCCGATAATCTTGAAGCGGGCCACCGACAGCGC